>JBAUEX010000124.1:0-17347 GCA_049678845.1 Candidatus Acidiferrales bacterium | reverse complement strand
GGCTTGTTTTCGACTTTGACGACGCGGTGCAGCTGCTCGAAGAGCGCTTTCTGCTCCTTGGTCAATTTTGACGGAACGGCGACGCGCACGTTCACGTAGAGGTCGCCTTTGCCGCCGTGGGGGTCGGGCAGGCCTTTGCCCTTCTTGCGAAAAAGCGTGCCGGGCTGCGTGCCTTCGGGAATCGAAAGGCTCTCGTCGCCATGGAGCGTGGGAACGCGAATCTCCGCGCCGAGCGCCGCTTGCGCGATACTGATGGGAACGTTGCAGTAAAGATCGGCGCCGCGTCGCTCGAAAAACGAGTGCTCGCTCACTTCGATGAAGGCGTATAAATCGCCGGCGGGGCCGCCATTCGCGCCGGGCTCGCCTTCGCCGGCGACGCGCAGGCGCATGCCGTTGTCAACGCCCGCGGGAATGGCGACTTCGATCGTGCGTGAACGCTCGATGCGGCCATGGCCGCGGCATTCGGCGCAGCTTTCCTTGATGGTTTGACCCGCGCCGCCGCATGCGGGGCAAGTCCGCGAAACGGCGAAAAATCCCTGCTGATAGTGCAATTGTCCGTGCCCCTTGCAAGTCCCGCAGGACTGCATGCCGCTGCCCGGCTTCGCTCCCGTGCCTTTGCAAGCTTCGCAATTTTCCATGCGCGGAATTTTGATTTTGGTTTTGACGCCGGCGGCCGCGTCTTCGAATGAGAGCTTCAGGTCGTAGCGCAAATCGGCGCCGCGTTGCGCGCGGGAACGTCCGCCGCGGCGTCTGCCGCCCGCGCCACCGCCGAAAATATCCTGAAAACCGAAAATGTCGCCGAAGACGTCCTGAAATTCCTCGAAAATCGTTCCCATGTTGCTGGTGTCAAACACTTGGCCGCTGATTCCCGCGTGGCCGTAGCGGTCATACGCGGCGCGCTTCTGCGGATCGGAAAGGACGCTATAGGCTTCGCTGGCTTCGCGGAATTTGTGCTCCGCGTCGGATTTATTTTCCGGATTGCGGTCGGGATGGTGTTTCAACGCGGCTTTGCGATACGCGCTCTTGATTTGCTCGCTGGTGGCCTCGCGCGTGACTTCGAGCACTTCGTAATAATCTCGTTTGGAAGTCGAAGGCATTCTGTGGTCTCAATTCCCTTTCTTGAATTAGTTTGCTGAGGAATTCGATGCGAGATCCCCACCCTCGGGATTCACGGCCACGCGCACCATGGCGGGCCGCAATACTTTGCCGTGGAAGATATAGCCAGCCTGCAATTCCTCGAGTATCGCGCCGTCCGGCTCGTCGCCGGTTTCGAAGCGTTCAATCGCGTGGTGCATGTGCGGATCGAACCGTTTGCCATCCGTCTCGATCTTCTGGAGGCCCTGTTTCGCGAGCACGTCGAACAGTTGCTTGCGAATCAGTTGAAAGCCGGTGCGGTACTCGTCGTGCGCCGCGTCGGGATGCGCGGAAATGGCGCGATCAAACGCATCGAGGACAGGCAGGAGATGCTCGACGAGCGTTTCGGCGCCGCGATGGCGCTCCTGATGGCGTTCGCGGTCGATGCGCTTGCGATAATTATCGAAATCGGCCTGCAAGCGGACGAGCGTGTTTCTCAGATCCGTTTTTTCGGCGAGAAGTTTTTCGACATCCGCAACCGGCGCAGTTTCCGCGGGCGCGCCCACATTGGCATCGCTTTCCGCGGCGTTTGCGTTCGCGTTTGGCGCCGGCTCCTGTTCCCTCTCTGAATCACCACGCCTGCTCACGGCAGTTTGTCTCCCTTCGACTCCTCGGAAAAAAATTGGGACATCAGCGCGACCACGGTGATCACGCGTTCATAATGCATGCGCATCGGTCCCAAAATCCCGAGCGTTCCTTGAGCCTGATCGCCGCGACGAGCCTGCCGGCCACTGCTGTAAGGAGCGCTCACAAGCGCTAGATGCTTCCCCGCGCTCGACATTTTCTCCACGCCCAGTTCGACGTGGACCGGCTCAGGGCCTTCGATGCAACCGCTGAGCAGCGCAATCAAACGGTCGCGCTCCTCGATAGTGGTCAGCAATTCGCCAAGCTGTTCCTGATTTTGAAATTCCGCCGCCGCCGCGAACTGCGCCGCGCCGCCGATATAGACAACGCGCTCGGCGTCCTCGCCCAGCACTTTCGGGTCGCAGAGCATCAACGCGCCGCCCGCGAGCTTCTCATAACGTTCACGGTCGCGTTCGAGCTGGGCCTCCAAGTCCGCACAAATCGCTTCGAGCGTCCATCGCGGATAATGGCTGTTCAAATATTCGGCGATGCGGTCGAGTTCGGGCTGCAAAAATGCGCGCTCGGGGCGGATGCATTTGTCGCGCGTGATTCCGCCGCTAGTGACCAAGACAACGAGCACGCGGCCGTCCGGCAGCAACAAGAACCGCACATGCTCGACGAGCGTGCGCGAAAGCGGCGGCGAAACGATGATTCCCAGGCCGCGCGAGACGGCTGCCAGCACGTTACTCGCGCGCTCCATCACGCCCTCGGGCGTCGTGGCGGCATCGAGTTCGCGGCGAATCCATTCGCGATCTTCGGTGCGCGGCGTGGCTTGTGCCGCAATTTGCTCCACGTAAAAACGGTACGCCGACGCCGTGGGGACGCGTCCCGCCGAAGTGTGCGGCTGGTACAGCAGACCTTCGTCTTCCAAGTCGGCCATGATGTTGCGAATCGTCGCGGAGCTCAATGGCTCGGCGTGCATGCGCACAATAGTGCGCGACGAAACCGGTTCGCCCGTTTCGATGTACGCGCGCACCACTTCGGCAAGCACTTGCCGGTAGCGATTTTGTTGTAACGCTGGAACCGCGGTCATGAGCCTCGAATCGTTTTCATTTGCAAATTGCGGTATGCAGGCCAAACGCCGCTGTGCCTGTATTTTCAGTGTAACCATCGCGCGCGGCAGCGTCAACTTGAGGGCGCGAAAGGGACAAGCAGGCGGGCCACTCCTACAAAAGCCTTGCGCTACGGCCTGACGGGCACAGACGTCTATATCCGCCTGCAGTTATCGGCGGCAGTCCTTGGAGGGTATGCTGCAGCGGACTCGGGAAGTCGCGACGGGCGGGGCAAGCCCCGCTCCTACCGGCAAGAAGCAAAGTCGCGGGATTGGCGCGCTCGGGGGACCGGATGAGCCGAGCGCGCTCGAACACTGCCGACACATTAGTGAAACGGATCGCTATTGCTTGTCGTAGACTGCGACGCTGTGATTCGTCTTGCCGCTTGCATCGGTCGCGGTCGAGGTCACCGTCCGGCTTTTGCCGTCGGCTGACACTACGATGCGCCCGGAGGTGGTAATCTTTCCGCCGCTCTTTTCGGTAAACGCCAGCGTGCGGATGCCGATTTTGCGGTAGGACCGCGTGCTGCCCTCTGGGCCGCCGGTAGCCGGATAATCCTTCCCGTCGAATTTGCCTGTCCAAACGCTGTTCGCTGGGTTGCCCGCGCTGTCGGTTCCATCGACAGTGACTTTTATGCTGTCGCCGGCGGCCTCGTAGGTGACTGTCGTGTTCTTTGTCGCCCCGGGACCGAATTTCGACTTCGCGTCGTTCAGTTTCCAAGTGCCCATAAAGGGGTTCTGGGCCAAGCAAACCCCTGCTGCCAGTAAACAAAATGCCAGAGTCACTGCTACCCTTGTTGCTTTCATATCCTCTCCTCGTTGAGAAAGTTGAGCCGGAGTTTCCGTTTGACCTGCTGAGTGGCTGCCGTTATACACCTCAATTTCGCCCATGTGAAGCCAAATCGACCTTCGTTGCGATCTTCCGTCAAAGTTTAGAAGACGATTGCTCGTGGCATGGGCGTGGCTTATGCTGTTCGGCGTTTGCGGGACTGTGCGGGTTTTGGAGGGCGCGATGAGGCTTTCGGCGGGTGCGCATGTTTTTGGAGCGGTGTTGCTGGCGCTTTGCGCGGCCGGACTAGGGGAGGCGCAGAACACGTCTCCACCACTTTACACTCCGGCCAATGCGGGCGCGCCGCTCTCGACGCGCATCGTGAACTATCAAATCGACGCGCACCTGAACGCCGACAAAAAAACCATCGACGCCACCGAATACCTGACTTACAAAAATCTCACCGGCAAGCCGCAGCAGACCTTTCCGTTTCATCTTTATCTGAACGCGTTTCAGCCCAAGTCCGCATTCATGACGGAGGTTCGCCTGTACGGCACGCGGGGCACAAGCGCCGGCGCGGGGTGGGATCCAAAACATTACGGCGCGATTACCATTTCGAAATTCGAAGTCGAGGGCATGGGCGACCTGACAAACAAAATGCAATTCATCCAGCCCGACGATCACAATGCCGACGACCACACCGTGATGCAGGTGACGCTGCCAAAGCCCATTGCACCCGGCGCATCAGTGCAATTCCGCATGACGTTTCACGATCAGCTTCCCGAAGTGGTCGAACGCACCGGCTACAAACGCGATTTCTTCATGGTGGGGCAGTGGTTTCCGAAGGTCGGCTTGTGGTGGCAAAATGCGTGGAATTGCCATCAATTTCACGCCACCACGGAATTTTTTTCGGACTTCGGCACCTACGACGTGCGCGTCACTGTCCCCGTGAATGAAACCGTCGGCGCGGGCGGCGATTTGGTGGCCAGCGAAAACAACGGGGACGGCACGAAGTCGCTGACATTTCATTCCGAAGACGTGATCGATTTTTCGTGGACTGCGAGCCCGCATTTCATCGACGTCGAGGATTCGTGGACCGGCAGCGCGGGCACGGTGAAGCTGCACGTGCTGATGTCGCCGGGCCACATGGCGTCCGCGCCTCGATACATTCACGTGCTCAAAGGCGCGATGACGCTCTTCGACAAATGGTACGGGCCGTATCCTTATGACCGGCTTACTGTCGTCGATCCGCCGCACGGCGCCGAGGACGCCGGCGGGATGGAATATCCCACGCTGATCACGGCAGGCACCGGCCCCGACCTGGTGACGCCCAAAGGCGTGCTGCTACCTGAAGTGGTTGTCGAGCACGAATTCGGGCACCAGTATTGGTACGCCATGGTGGCCACGAACGAATTCGAAGACGCGTGGATGGACGAGGGCATCAACAGCTATACGGAATGTAAAGTGATGGCCGCGCTCTACGGCGACAAAACTTCCGCGATCAATTTCCCATTCGCGCAGATGAGCGATTTCGCGGAACAGCGCTTGAGCTACCTGAGCGAACCGGACACGGACCCGCTGACGCGCTTCGGCTGGCAATACATGAACGACGGAGCGTACGGGGCAATCAGCTATGGCAAAACCGCGACCGTGCTGCTGACGCTCGAAAGACTCATCGGCCCGGATAAGATGGCGCAGGCGATGCACACGTATTTCATGCGCTATCGCTTCAAGCATCCCACGCCCGAGGATTTCATGAATACGATTCAGGAAGTCGCGGGCCAGGATTTGAGTTGGTATTTCGAGCAAGCGTTCAAAGGCACGCAGATTTTCGATTACGAAGTGGGCAGCATTCGCTCCGATCGCGCCGACTGGTACAACGAATCTGGCGCCGCGGCGAAACACGATTCGCTGAAAAAAGCCGCGCCGGAGTATCGCGATACGGTGGTCGTGCGGCGCAAAGGCGATTTTATCGCGCCGGTGGATCTGGAAGTGAAATTCGACGATCACGAGGTTGCGCACGAGCATTGGGACGGCAAGGACCGCTGGATTCGCTATTCGTACACGAAGCCGGCGCAAATCGTCTCCGCAGAAATCGATCCGCAACACAAAATGTGGATGGATCGCGATTTCTACAATGACAGCCAGACAGCGGCGGAGGATGGGCGCGCGACACGGAAGATCGGCAATATTTATCTTTTTGTGAGCGAATGGTTTTCGCAGTTGCTGGCGTATCTGACGTAAGAGTTTCGCCGAAGGAGCAACCGATGGCGCAGCGCGATGCAAGCGCATTTCTGGGAGGCGCGGGGTTAGTGTGGCGGCGCCAGCGCGTTCTGTGGTCGATTTTCGCGGTGAATTTCATTCTCGCGTTCTTCTCGATCCATGGAGTCGTGCCGCGCGTCGGCAACGTCCTCGACCACAGCCTTGCGGCGCAGCGCCTGGTGAAGGGCTTCGACGTGGGCGCGTTCAGCGAATTGATGTTGCAACCGGGCGTTTCTCCTTTGGATGTGTCGCCGGCGGCGGTGGCTTACAGCCTGGTGTTTTTTGTGTTCGTGCTGTTCATCACGGGCGGGATTCTCGAAGTCTATCGTCGCGACAGTCGCGTGACGACCGCGGAATTTTTCGAATCGAGCGGCGCGTTTTTCTGGCGCTTCGTGCGCCTGGTGATTTTTTTGCTGCTCTGCCTGATTCCCATCGCGATTCTTCACCTCGTCCTTCACAGCGCCGGAGATCACATCGACGAAACCGCCGTCTCCGCGATGACCAGCATCTGGTTCAGCATCGCCGCCGGCATTGTCATTTTATTTCTGCTGATTGTCCTGCGGCTCTGGTTCGACATGGCGGAAGTTCATTCCGTCGCGCAGAATGAACACAGGATGCGGCGGTCGCTTGCCGTCGCGTGGCGTCTGGCGTTCGGAAATTTCGGCAGGTTGTTCTGGCTATATTTCAGCATCAGCATTGTGGCGTGCATCGGTTTTGGATTTGGGCTGTGGCTGTGGATGTATGTCTTGTCGCCGACGGCGATTACCGGCGCATTTTTTCTGAGCCAGGCGATGATTCTCTGGTGGCTTGCGACGCGCCTGTGGCAGCGCGCGAGCGAAACGCTGTGGTACCAGCACAATTTCGTTCCCGCCGCGCCGCCCGCGTCATACACGCCCGCGACGTATCCCGTCGTCGCGCCGCAAACTCCACCGTCGCCGCTGCCGCCGCCGTCGGCGGTCGATCAGGTTTAACCCGCTTACTTCTCCGGAATGTATTTCGACCCAGCAAAGCGATAGCGTGTAGGTGTTGTTCCGATTGGCTGCTGCTTGGAGAAAGATCGGTACACGCGCTTGGTCACAAGCAAATCGAAATACTGCGAACCCGAGCTTGGCAACATCTCGACATCTCCATCATAGGCGACGCAGTCGTTTTTTTGTTCCTCGGCCACATTTCTTGAGCAGTTCCAATCGCCACTACCTTCGATCTGAGCGCTTAACGCCTTCACAAATTTGCCCTTCATGGGAATGATCATGGTGACCGACTTCTCCCACTCTCCAGTCGAACCGAAAGAAGTCGTCATCATTAATCCGTAGCGATCGGTTCCGATCGGTTGCAACGAAAAAGGCGGTGGCTGGCCAAATGCGCCATAATTGCCAAACTGTAGGTCGCTTGCCTCCACACGCCAGCCGTCAGGGCTTCGCGCTAAAATCGCGAGGCCAATCAGCACCCCGCAGCTGTGACAACTGAACTCTCCTGGATCCTTCTCCTTCGGCATACCCGACGTGACGAGCAGATATTTCGGCGTTCCGGATTCGACGAAAGGGGCAGCCAGCAGAAATTGCACGTCGATTGTTTTTGGCCAATAACGCGAGTAAGACTGCGCGGGATTTTCTAGTGTCCACCGGGAAGCTTTCTTTGAATAGTCATACGAACCGTAAATCAGTTCCATCGCCCGGCCCGGAGTAAAGGTGCGCTGCAGTTCTAGTCCGTTTGCTGAGTGGTCCGTGCTCTGAGCGACAGCCGCTGAACATGAGAACAAGGCTAGAAACGCCAGGAATAGGCTTTGCCGCATCGGCTCATTCTAACTGTTGTCGATTTGGGCGCGCTGGAGATGATCGGAGTAGTCGATGTAGATCGTCTTCCATTCGGAGTAAAAATCGAGGGCGGGCGCGCCGGATTCGCGATGGCCGTTGCCCGTTTGCTTGGTGCCGCCGAAGGGCAGATGCGTTTCCGCGCCAATCGTCGGCGCATTCACGTAGACGATGCCCGTATCCAAATCGCGCTGCGCGCGAAACGCGTCGTTCACGTTGCGCGTGTAAATCGACGAAGACAATCCGTACTTCACGCCATTCGCGATTTCAAACGCTTCATCGAGGCTGCTCATCGGCATCACGGAAACGACCGGCCCGAAAATTTCTTCCTGGCAAATTCGCATCTTCGGATCGCAATCGATGAACACAGTCGGCTCGTGGAACCATCCCTTCGCGTGCGCGCCCTTCTCGAGCCGATGCCCGCCGATGGCAAGTTTCGCGCCTTCCTGCTTGCCGATTTCGACGTACTTCATCACCGTCTGCAATTGCGTTTCGTTAATCGCCGGGCCCATGTCGATATTCGGCTGCAAGCCGTCGCCGACGCGCAATTTTTTCGCGCGCGCCACGAATTTGTCGACGAACTCCTTGTAGACTTTTTTATGCACAGCGACGCGGCTTGCGGCCGTGCACCGCTGGCCCGTGGTGCCGAATCCGCCCCAAATCGCGCCGTCGACGGCGAGGTCGATATTCGCGTCGTCCATCACCAGAATAATATTTTTACCGCCCATTTCCAGATGGCAATGCTTGAACGTGCCAGCACACGCCAGGCTCACGATGCGTCCCACTCCCGTCGAGCCGGTAAAACTCACGAGCTTGACATCCGGATGATTCATCAGCGGCGCGCCCACGTCCGGGCCGGTGCCGCTGACGATATTCGCGACGCCTTCGGGCAAGCCCGCTTCCTCGAGAATCTGTACGAGGTAATATGTCGAGAGCGGCGTATCTTGCGCCGGTTTGATGACCACCGTATTTCCGCAAACAAGCGCCGGCATCATTTTCCACGACGGAATCGCGATGGGGAAATTCCACGGCGTAATTAATCCGCAGACGCCAATTGGCGCGCGCACGCTCATCGCGAATTTATTCGGTAACTCCGAAGGAGTCGTTTGCCCGAAAAGCCGCCGCCCTTCGCCAGCCATCAAATAGGTCATGTCGATGGCTTCCTGGACGTCGCCGCGCGTCTCGGCCAGCACTTTGCCCATCTCGCGCGTCATATCGACGGCCAAATCTTCCTTGCGCTGGATCATGATTTCCGCCGCGCGAAATAAAATCTCCGCGCGCTTTGGCGCGGGCGTCAACCGCCACTTATCGAATGCGTTCTTCGCCGCCTCCACCGCGCGGTTCACGTCCTCCGCGCTCGATGCCGGAAAAATTCCGACCAAATCGTCCGTGTTCGCCGGATTGCGGCTCTCGATTCCCTTCCCGCCCGACATTTCCACCCATTCGCCGTTGATGTAGTTCTTATGAGCATGCGGAAAAACTGCGGTCGCCATGAACTGCCTCCTCGAAATTTCCTGTCGTCCTATCAAGCTAACAGACCCGCGCGACCAGCGTCAATCAACGTCAAGAATCGCCTCTGCCCGCTCCTCCTGCACATCGGGGGCACGCTAATCACCATTTGGATGCGCGGCCCCGGTGAATCGCGGATATCCTTGTGCGCCCCAAATGCATCTCGGAAACCAGAGATTACATCTGGTTCAGAATGATGATGTTGTTGTTGATTTGAGTACTGATCTTCTGAAGGATATACTTCTTCATCGATAAACTGCGACACGCCGCAGCGGTTTCGACTATCGCCGGTTCACTGCTGACGCGCGAGGCCTGGATCAAAGCCGGCGCCGTATCAGCGAACGACCCGAAAATCCCGCTTCAACTTCCCCCCGCGCAGCTGTAACCATAAAAAAATCAACACGAGGTGTATTCTGTTGCGCTTGCTTGTGCGCCGGCGCTGCGACCTTCGGAAGCGTTGACGGACATCGAGGCGCAGCCTAGCATGGAGTGCCCAAGGAGTGTTCTGTGATCGGTCAGGTGCTCGGCCATTGCCGTGTGCTGGCGAAAATCGGGGAAGGGGGAATGGGTGTCGTCTATCGCGCTCATGACGAAGTTTTACATCGCGACGTGGCACTGAAAGTTGTCAAGAAGGACATTCGTCTGGATTCATCCGCCAGTCAGAATCTGCTCGTTGAAGCTCGCGCTTCTTCCTCTCTTGCTCATCCAAACATCTGCACCATCCACGAAGCGGGCGAGACGGATGGCGAACTCTATATCGTAATGGAATTTATCGAGGGCAAGTCTCTGCGCGACCTGAGCGGGGATGTGGGATTGCCGCCGGAGACGGTTCTCCGGTACGGCGTTCAGATAGCCAGCGCACTCGCGCGCGCGCATGACCGAGGTATCGTTCATCGGGATCTAAAGAGCGCGAATATTGTCGTGACTTCTGACGGACTGGTGAAAGTCCTGGATTTCGGGTTGGCAAGACGCGTGGAAGGGCGGTCACTCGACGCGGCCACCCGTTCCTTTGAAACCATGCAGAATAAATCCGCGCTGAGCGGCACTTTATTGTACATGGCGCCCGAAATCCTGCGCGGCGAAGAAGCCGACTACCGCAGCGATTTGTGGGCCCTCGGAGTTGTCCTTTATGAAGCGGCTTCCGGGCGGCTGCCGTTTGAAGGGCGCACTGGATTTGAAATCAGCTCCGCGATTCTGAACGAACAGCCCAAGCCGCTGGGTCCTCCTGTGCCGCCCGGCCTGTGGGCCATTATTCAACGCTGCCTGGCCAAGGAACCATCGCAACGATACCAACGCGCCAGTGAAGTGCAGGCAGCCTTGGAAACGGCTCAGTCCGCAGCAATCGTTTCCGCCGACCCCGGCCCAGATCGCAACAGCGGCCCCAGGACCACCGTTTTGCACGGTGTGCGGCACGTTCGCGTGAGGAGGGGAGATTTTCTTTTATTGGTAGGAACCACAAAAGGAGCTTTCTTCCTTCGGTCGAATGCTCAGCGCACAGGGTGGGAAGTTGGCGGCCCTTATTTTCACGGGCACGCCGTTTACGCGATGGCCTACGACGGCCGCGGGGGCCAACATCGCATATGGGCGTCAACACAGAGCTATTGGGGCACGCTGCTGCGTTCCAGCGATGACTTCGGGAAGAGTTGGACGAATCCGCAAGAAGCTCCTATTCGATTTCCTGCCGATAGCGGCGTTTCCCTGAAGAACATCTGGCAGATAACGCTCGGTCCTCAGGACGAACCTAACGTTCTCTATTGTGGCGTGGAACCTGCTGCTCTCTTCGAAACGCGGGATGCCGGCGAGACATGGTCGCTAGTGCGCGGTCTGTTCGATCATCCGCACCGGCCGCGCTGGATGCCGGGCAACGGAGGACTGGCGCTGCACACAATTTTGCTCGACCCCTCCGAGAAGCAGCGCCTGTACGTGGCAATCTCAGCCGGTGGCGTCTATCGAACCGACGATGGCGGCCATAACTGGACGGCGCAAAACCACGGCGTCCGCGTTGTATTCATGCCCGGCAAGTTCCCCGAGTTTGGACAATGTGTACACAAGATTGCCATGCACCCGACTCGTCCCGAGCGCCTCTTCTTGCAAAATCATTGGGGCCTGTATCGCTCCGACAATCGCGCAGAAAACTGGACGGACATTGCCCATGAAGTGCCGTCGGATTTCGGTTTTGCAATGATCGTGCACCCGAAAAATCCGGAGTGCGTGTACATCATCCCGGTTGAGTCTGACGAGTTTCGTTGCGCCTGCGAAGGGCGATTGCGCGTTTATCGAACGCGGAACGGTGGCGCTTCATGGGAGCCACTGATGCGCGGCTTGCCACAAAAGGGGGCTTACGAGACTGTCTTGCGCGATGCATTGACGGCAGATTCATGCGATCCGGTCGGAATTTACTTCGGCACGCGAAGCGGGCAACTCTTTGGGTCGCGCGATGAAGGAAAGACGTGGCAAAAGGTCGTCGATGGCTTGCCGGCGATCGTCTGCGTTCGGAGTGCCGTCGTCGAGGACAGCTCAGTCGGGTCAGGGCTAACGTCGCCTCGCGCTTCGGTGGCGACGTCCGCTCGATCTAAGTCCCGCGTAACGACCAAATCGCGCCGCACCAAAAAAAGGTGAATCGTGCCGGTGACTTTTCATATCCCCGGCCCGTTGCGGCAATTTACCGGTGGGCGCAACAAAGTGGAAATCGAGCGCTCGCCCACGACTTTGGCGGAGGCGTTGTCGGACCTTTGGGCACTCTACCCTGCGCTGCGCGATCGCATTGCAACGGAGCAAGGACAGATTCGGGAACACGTCAATATTTTCATCGGAGACGCGGACATTCGATACACGGGCGGACTTACCAGTCCGGTCTCCACCGGCTCCGAGATTTCAATCGTTCCCGCCATTAGTGGCGGCTGATCGAACCTGCCATTTTCGACCAACTGCCCACTGCCGCGGATATCCTTGTGGCCCTCAAATGCATCTCGGAAACGAGAGATTACATCTGGTTCAGATTGATGATGTTGATTTGATTACGGATATTCTGAAGGATATACTTCATCATCGATAAGATCAGGAATGCCGCAAATCGGTACGCTGGCATGAAAGACTCGATTCACAAACGGATCGCGAAATGGCCCGCCTCCCGGCGAGCGAGGAAAAAACGTCACGACGGAATTCTCCCTTCCGACAATTTCGCTAATTCGCGAGTGCCGCACAGAACGGCGCGAATCATCGCAGCGTCTATCGTGCTTTCCGCATTGATCCTGGCAGTATATTTCTCTGCAAACGTTCGGCGAACAAGCGCGTCAAATCCTGAGGAGTCCGGCACTGTTACGGTGACGAAAAAGGATTTTGTGCAGGTTCTTCGTTTAAGCGGTACAACCGAGGCCGTCAAGTCGCGCCCGGTGCTGGCCCCGCGGTTGGAAGGCGCACAACTCAATTCCATGGTAGTGACGAAACTCGCTCCGGCGGGCTCGCACGTGAAAAAGGACGACGTGCTCGTCGAATTCGATCGCCAGGCCCAAATCAAGGACGCCCTCGATAAAAAAGCGACTTACCAGGATCTTGTGGATCAGGTCGAAGAGAAACGCGCCGCCGAAGACGCCGCCCGCGCCAAGGATGAGACAGAACTAAAACAAGCCGAGGACGATCTCACCAAGGCGCAGCTTGAAGTCACGAAGAACGACATTGTTTCCCGCATTGACGCCGAAAAGAATCAGGAAACTCTTCAGGAGGCCGTTCAGACTCTTCAGCAACTCCGTCAGACTTTTCAATTGAAGCGCGAAGCAGCGGCCGCCGACATTCGTGTGCTGGAAATCCAGCGAGACCGCGCGCGCAGCACGATGCTCTACGCCCAGAGGAACGCAGAGAAGATGACCATACGCTCGCCCATGAATGGCATCGTGGTTCTAAACACAGTTTGGTTGGGCGGCAGAATGGGAGAAGTCCAGGAAGGCGACGAAGTGCGTCCCGGCGTTCCGTTCATGAAAGTGATCGATCCCGCGCAAATGGATGTACGCGTCGCGGTCAACCAGGAGGACATGCCCAAATTGCGCGTGGGGCAGTCAGCGACCGTGCATCTTGATGCGTATCCGGGCCTTTCCTTTCCCGGAACGCTCTACGAACTGGCCCCGCTGGGCCATTCGGGGCAATTTACCGATAAAGTTCGCACATTTGTGGCTATTTTTTCGATTCGCGGAAACAATCCCAAACTGATGCCCGATCTTTCTGCGTCCGCCGACGTGGAATTGAGCAGGCTGCAAAGCGTTCTGGTTGTGCCGGCGCAGAGCGTCATCAACGATACAGGTCAAGACTACGTGTTCCTCAAAACGGCGACCGGTTTCGACAAGCATCAAGTGAAAATCGGCCCGGAAAATGATCTCGAAGTTGTGATTGAATCCGGGTTGCACGCGGGCGACGTAGTCCGGACAGCACCTGGAAGTAGTTCTTCCTCATTGCTATGAGCAAGGTCGGGAATTTATGGAAGCGAAGAAAAGGGGCGGTTCTCCTCTGCTCTTTCCTCATCTTCGGATTTGCGGGATTTGGAGCTTTTCGACTCGCTCGCCCTGAACCATTAATTCCCAGCGCCCTCGTCCAGCGCGGAGAATTCACGGACTACGTGCAGCTCCGCGGCCAGGCGAAAGCCCTACAAACCACCATCATTTCGGCCCCGTATCAGGCTGGCGATCTGCAAATCATCAAGCTGGCGCAGAACGGCGCGCAAGTGAAAAAAGGCGACATCGTGGTGCAGTTTGACGCGACCACCTTGAAGCAGACGCTCGCGCAGGATCAATCCACACTGAAATCTTCCGACGCTGAAATCCAGGCAGCGCGCGCCCAAGCCCGCCTGAAAGAAGAGCAGGATCTCACCGACGTTATGAAAGCGCGGTTCGATGTGCAGTCCGCGAAGCTCGACGCCAGCAAGCGCGAGATCCTCTCGAAAATCGATGGCGAGGAAGCGGATTTGAAACTCGCTGATGCGCAGCAGAAGTTGAAGGAAATGGATGAGAAGTTGAAGGCAGACCGCGATGCGGACGGAGCCACCATCGAGAGCAAGCAACAGAAACGCGACCAGGCTCTCTACGAGGTTCGCCAGACGGACCGTGGCCTAGCCGCCCTCACGCTGCGCGCCCCCACCAACGGCATTCTGACTTTGCAGGACAATTGGCGCGCCGCCGATCCCATGGGCAACGCACCGCCGTTCAAGCAGGGCGATCGCGCCTGGTCCGGCGCGGAAATCGCCGAATTACCCGACCTGGGGACCCTCGAGATTTCCGCCCGCCTCGACGAGACCGAGCGCGGCCGCATTCAAACGGGCCAGACGGCCAACATCCGCATCGACGCCATCCCGGATCGAGACTTTACGGGACGCATCACTCAAATCAGCACCATCGCGAGCATGGATTTCTCGGCGGGTTGGCCTTTTCCGAGGAATTTTACGATGGACATAGTGCTCGGCCACTCGGACCCTCGGCTTCGTCCCGGCATGAGTGCAAACGTGCGCGTCATCGTAGACCAGGTTCCCAATGGAATCACCATTCCGGCGGCAGCGCTGTTTCGCAAAGCCGGTCAAAGCGTCGTCTATGTGCTGCACGGGACGAAAGTGGAACAGCGTCCCATTGAAGTGTCGCGACGCAGCGGCGATCAGATCCTGATTGCGAAAGGATTGCAACCGGGCGAGCGCGTGGCGCTGCAAGAACCGGCGGCATCCGATTAGCGATAGAGAAATGACTCTGAAAAATATTCCGCTCGGCACTCTCGCGCTGTTCGCGCTCGCGACGGTGAGCCTCGCTTCGTGCGCGGCTCGCGGGGCCACTCAATCTTCGACGCAAGAGATACCCGTCGCCGAAGTGAAACAGGGTGAACTTCAGCCCAAGGTGTATACGACCGGCGAACTGCGCGCCACGCAAACCGCCATGCTCATCGCCCCTCCGATCGCCGGCGGAACTCTGCAAATCATTCAACTCGTAAAGACAGGCACTCCGGTGAAGAAAGGCGATGTCGTCGTTGCGTTCGACCCCAGCCAGCAACAATACAACCTCGAGCAGGCTCGCTCCGATTTCGCGCAAGCCGAACAAGAAATCGTGAAGGCCAAGGATGATTCCGCGGTGCAGACCGCTCAAGATCAGACAGCGCTGCTAAAAGCCACGTTTGCGGTTCGTCAGGCTGAACTAGACGTGAGCAAACACGAAATTGTCAGCGCCATCGACGCGGAGAAAAATCAATTGACCTTCGATGAGGCAAAGCGAGCCCTCGCGCAACTGCAGCAAGACATTCAATCGCACGCGGCATCGAACCAGGCGACCATTGCGGTCGCCAACGAGAAACGAAATAAAGCAAGCCTCGCCATGCATCAGGCAGAACAGAACATTGCCAACATGCAAGTGAAGTCCCCCCTCAATGGACTGGTTGTTGTGAGGGAAAACGAAGACGCCTCCGGCGGATTCTTTTTTACGGGCATGTCCCTGCCCGAATATCAGACGGGCGATCAAGTCGGGCCCGGCCGGGTCGTCGCGGACGTGATTGACATCAGCCAGATGGAAATCGCCGCCAAGGTGGGAGAAGCCGATCGCGCCAACCTCAAAATCGGGCAATCCGTCGACGTGCGGGTGGACGCCCTGCCCGGATTAACCGTGCAAGGCAAGGTGAAGACACTCGCGGGAATGTCCGGTGGATTCTTCTTCGACGAAGATTCCGCGCACAAATTCAGCGTCACCGTACAGCTGGCCCAGGCGAACGCTGAGCTGCGCCCGGGCTTCACAACTCGACTCGTCATTCTCGGCGATTCCCTGAAACATGCGCTCTACGTTCCACGGCAAGCCGTATTTCAAAAAGAGGGCAAGGCCACCGTCTACGTGAAAACCGGCGGCGGTTTTGACGCTCGCGAAATCAAGATTCGTTACGTGACCGAAGGATTGGCCGTGATCGACGGGCTGAAAGAGGGCACGCAAGTCGCGCTGATCGATCCCACGCAGAAGACCGCTGGCAAGCCTGGCGCATCCGGTCCGGCGCCAAGTCCCGGAGCCCGCTGAGAATGGCGACACGTCCAATCGACCCCGCCCGGCTGGCCTATCCCCGCTCGCTACTCCACTGGCTTCCTGATCTCCGTTTGGGCTTCGACAACCTGATGATCCACAAGCTGCGTTCCTTGCTGACGATGCTGGGAATGATATTCGGCGTCGCCGCCGTGGTGTCCATGCTGTCCATCGGCGCGGGCGCGCAACAAAAAGTGATGGCTTTCATCGAGCAGCTCGGAGTCCGCAATCTGATCGTGGAGGCAAAAGAGGCGAGCAATTATCAAACGCTTCAGAAGGTGCGCCGGATTTCGCCCGGCCTTACATTCGACGATTACCGGGCGATTCTGGGTGTTGCAGGCATCGCGGAGGCGACGCCGCGCAAACGCTTCGCGCCCTCGAAGCTGATTCCCAAGGCCGAGCAGGATGACCCGCAAGTTTATGGCGTCAATCAAAACTATCCTCACATCGCCGGCCTGCAAGTGACGCAAGGCAGATTCTTCGGCGCCGAAGAGAATGCGGCCGCCGCGCCTGTTTGCGTTCTCGGCTCCGCGGCCAAATTCAATCTGTTTGGCTCCGCCGATGCGGTGGGCAAGTATGTCAAGGTCAACGACCAGTGGTTTCATGTAATCGGCGCGGTAGCGCCGGAATTAGCGGCGCAAACCGACGTAGCCGGCGTACCCAATCAAGACTTGAACAACCTGATTTACGCTCCGGTGAATGCCGTGGTGCTGCGGTTGCAGGATTCCATGAGCGACATGAAAGATGAAATCGACGGCATGTACCTGCATCTCGCGCCCGCAGCGGACAGTGCAAGCGTCGCCGAAGTCGTTCGAGGCGTCCTGAATACTACACATCACAATGCGGGCGATTTCACGGTGATCGTGCCCGCCGAACTTCTCGCCGAACAGCAACGCACCGAGCGCCTCTTCAATACGGTGATGGTGGCGATTGCCTCGATTTCGCTGCTCGTGGGAGGCATTGGGATTATGAACATCATGCTGGCCAGCATTCTGGAACGGACTCGTGAGATCGGCGTGCGGCGGGCCGTTGGTGCGCGGCAGTCCGACATCGTGCGACAGTTCGTGGTCGAAGCGATCCTGATTTCTTTTGCCGGAGGTGCGTTGGGCATTGTTTTCGGCTTCGGGATGTCCCGATTGATTGCATGGCTGGCGGCGTGGTCGAC
>JBAUEX010000123.1:0-7332 GCA_049678845.1 Candidatus Acidiferrales bacterium | reverse complement strand
GTCGATAGTGGTGACGACGGCGACCACAGGTGCAAGCAGCAGGAAAGAGCGATCGCTCTCATCCGCTTCCACAACCATGTAGTCGCCCTGCCCGACGCGCGCATTCGCGCCCGCGGCGTTCACGCGGCCGCCGACGACGAACGTGGGGTCGAGGCCCGCAGCAGCAAGCACGGAGGCGACGAGGGACGTGGTGGTGGTTTTGCCGTGCGCTCCAGCAACGGCGATTCCGTATTTCAGGCGCATCAACTCCGCGAGCATTTCGGCGCGCGGGATTACCGGAATTTTCAGTTTGCGCGCTTCAACGATTTCTGGATTATCGGGACGAATCGCCGATGATACGACGAGGACCTGCGCGCCGCGCGAGTGTTCGGCTTCGTGGCCATCGAAGATTTTACAGCCCAGAGTGCGCAAACGCTCCGTAGTCGCGGAAGCCTTCAGATCCGAGCCGGAAACTGCGTAGCCGAGCGCCAGCAGAACTTCGGCAATGCCGCTCATGCCGCTGCCGCCGATGCCCACCAAATGAATGCGCTGAAAATTCCCGAATGGAATTGTCATGGGCGAGCAACCTCCTCGATCATGTCCACGATATCGACAACGGCACGCGGACGCGCCAGCGCGCGAGCGCGCCGTTCCATTTCCTGGATTCTCCCGGGCTGGAGGAGGAGGGAGAAAATTTCATTCGCCAATCGTTGTGGCGTCAGTTCGTCCTGCGGAATCACGCGAGCGGCCTCGGCTTGTTCGAGGGCCTGCGCGTTGCGGAGCTGGTGACTGTCTGTAGCGGCGCCGAAAGGGATGAAGATGGCGGCACGCCCCGCGGCGGCAATTTCAGCCACCGTGATGGCGCCTGACCGGCAAACGATCAGGTCGGCCTGCGCGAACCTGTCCGCCATGTTCCCGATAAAAGGACTGACCTCCGCGTTGAAATGGAAGCGCACATACGCGTCTCGCACGGCATTATAGTCGCGTTCACCGGTCTGATGCACGACGAAAAGCTGATTTTTTTCCTTGTCCAGAAGATCGAGCGCTCCAATCATGGCGCGATTGATCGGCTGCGCGCCGCGGCTGCCTCCGGTGACGAGCAAATTGAACGGGGGCTGATGATCGCGGCGGGGCGCGTCGAAGAACTCGCCGCGCACCGGATTGCCTGTGACTTTTGCTTTTGCGCCAAAGCGCCGCGCCGTTTCCTCGAAGCCCGTGGCAATGCGCTTGGCAAGCCGCGCGAGAACGCGATTGGTGAATCCTGGTGCGAGGTTCGGCTCGAACAGCACCGTGGGAACGCCGCTCAATGCCGCGAGAAACATCATCGGGCCGGAGGCGTATCCTCCGACGCCAAACGCCGCCGCGAAATGGTGGCGGCGCAAAAATGCGGCGGAATCCCAGAAGCCCGCTCCGAGCAGAGCAGCATTGCGCACAAATTTGATTCCGCGCATGCCCTTAAGGCCGGCGACACGAATCGTTTCCAGCGGCAAGCCCGCTTCGGGAACCAATTTGGCTTCGATTCCTTTTTCCGTACCTACAATCACAACTTCCCTCTTTGCAAATTTCCCCGGCGCAATTTCCGCGCGCCGCAGCCATTCCCGCGCGACGGCAATCGCGGGAAAAACATGGCCGCCCGTTCCGCCGCCGGCGATCAGCAGTTTGGCCGAGGGCGATTTGCGTTTGCTCACAACGCTTCGGCATGCTGGCTGATATTCAGGAGCACGCCAGTGGCCAGCAACATAATCAACAAGCTCGAACCGCCGTAACTAATAAAGGGCAGCGGAATTCCCTTCGTGGGCATCAACCCGAGCACCACGCTCAAGTTCACAAGCGCCTGGCCGACTACCAGCGTGGTGATTCCAAGGGCCAGCAAGCGGCCAAACGCATCCGGCGCGCGAAACGCCGCGCGGAATCCACGCCACGCGTAAATTCCAAACAAAATCACAACCGCGATTCCTCCGATGTAGCCGATCTCCTCGCACAAAACGGCGTAGATGAAATCCGTGTGCGCTTCGGGGAGATAAAAAAGCTTCTGCTTGCTTTCCATCAAGCCGACGCCCGTCAGACCGCCGGAGCCAACCGCGATCAACGACTGCATCAGCTGAAAGCCACGGCCTTGCGGGTCGGCACCTGGAGAAAAAAACGCGAGCATGCGCTCGTAACGGTAATGCGCATGGACGATGAGTAAGTAAACGGCGGGCAGCGCTCCCAAGGCCGCGCCAGCAACGTATTTCATCGACATGCCCGCCTCATACAACATCACGAGGGCGATCAGGAAAATCATGCACGATGTGCCCATATCCGGTTCGCGAAGAATCAACGCGAGAATAAAAATGACGGGCCCGAGCGCGGGCAGCAAAGTATGGTTCCAATTGTTTACGCCGAAACCGCCGGGGCGCAGGCGCAATTCCAAGAACCACGCAAGATAGAGAATCACAACGAGCTTCGCGAATTCCGAGGGCTGCAAACTGAGCGGACCGGCATGGATCCAGCGATGCGTCGCATGCGAGCGATCCAAAAATAGAACGCCGATAAGCATGAGCAGAACAACCGCAACGCTCGAGTAAATGACGCGAGGTTCGCGGAGTTTGCGATAATCGAAATTCATCAGACGAATCATTCCGAACAGGCCGACGGCGAGCCAGATGATCTGGCGTTCGAGGAATACGTAGCCATTGCCGTACAACTCCTTGGCGGTGACGGCCGAGGCGCTGAAAACCATCACCACGCCAATGAAGCAGAGCGCCAGGGTGACGACGAACAATTTCCTATCTGGCTGCAAACTTCGCGGCATGCGTTATGCCTTCCTCGTTGAATTGTGCGCTGTGTGTTGCGTCGCGAGGCGCGCGACGATTGCCTTGAATGCGCGGCCGCGCTGCTCAAAATTTTCGAACTGATCAAAACTGGCACAGGCCGGCGCGAGCAGCACCGTGTCTCCAGGTACAGCCTGCTCGAACGCCAGAGCAACGGCGCGGTCCAACGTGCCGGCATATTCCATCGCGACCGCGCCTTCGAGCTCTTCGCGAATTTTGTCCGCCGCAGCGCCAATGAGGAGCACGCGTTTGGTCTTTTCGCGCAGCGGCTCCCGGAGCGGCGTATACGGGCTGCCCTTGTCTTTGCCGCCGAGAATTACGAAAAGCGAGCCGGGAAAGGCTTCGATCGCCTTCAGCGTTGCGTCGACATTTGTGGCCTTCGAATCGTTGTAATAGGCGACGCCTTTGATTTCCGTGATGTATTCGAGGCGATGTTCGACTCCCGGAAACGTGCGGACAGCCGCGGCAATCGCACCGATGGGCGCGCCGGCGAGAATCGCAGCCGTTGAAGCCGCGAGAACATTTTCAACGTTGTGCTCGCCACGCAAAGGGATCTCACTGCGGCGCATCAGCACCTCTTCGCTGCCCTCACGGCGGAAAAGAATTTGATCGCCGCGCACGAACGTCCCTGCGGCCAGACGCTTCTGACGGCTGAACCAGAAAACCTGGCCATGCGCGGGGCCGCGTCGGGCGACTTCGGGATCGTCGGCGTTCAACACGGCTGCGTCGCGGTCGAGCATGTTTTCAAAGAGGCGCTGCTTCGCGCGAGCGTATTCCTCGAAGGAACCGTGGCGATCGATATGATCGGGCGTGAGATTCAGGAGCACGCCAACGTCGGGGCGAAACGCCTCAATCGTTTCGAGTTGGAAGCTGCTGACTTCGGCGACCGTAACGGTGGAATCGCTTGACGCTTCCACTTTTGCCAGCAGCGGCGTTCCGATATTTCCGCCGATGAGCACAGGGATTTTCGCCGATTGCAAAATGTGGCCGACCAGCGCCGTGGTGGTTGTTTTTCCGTTCGAGCCGGTGATGGCAACGAGCTTGCCGCGCAGCAAGCGCCAAGCAAGTTCGATTTCGCTCCACACGGGAATGCCGCGATTCCGCGCAAGCTGCAACGGCGGCATTTTTGCGGGCACGCCCGGACTGAGGATAATCAAATCCTGATTCACGAATGTTTCCGGATTGTGCGCGCCGAGTTCGAGTGTGACGCCGGCGGCGCGCAGCTTCGCAGCGAGTTCGGGCAGCGCGGATTCTGGTTTTTCGTCCGTGGCGGTAACGCGTGCACCGTAGGCTGCACACAGCAAAGAGACCACAATGCCCGTGCGCGCGAGTCCCACGACCAGCAGCCGCTTGCCTTCGAGATCCACGCCCAATCGCACTCTGTTACCTCAGTTTCAAAGTCGTCAAAGAAAATAGCGCGAACACCAGCGCCGCAATCCAAAAGCGCACGATGATCTTCGATTCGCTCCAGCCCAGCAACTCGAAATGATGGTGCAGCGGGGCCATGCGGAAGACGCGCTTGCCGCGCAGCTTGAAGGACGCGACTTGAATGATTACGGACACCGCCTCGATCACAAATATTCCGCCGATGAAGAGCAGGAGAATTTCCTGCTTAATGATGACAGCGGTCACACCAATCACTCCGCCCAGCGCGAGCGAACCAACATCACCCATGAATAGTTCCGCTGGATGAGCGTTGTACCAAAGAAAGCCCAGCGACGCTCCGACCACCGAGCCGCAGAAAATCGTCAGTTCGCCTACTTGGGGGATTCTCTGAATGTCCAGATATTCAGCGAAACGCGCGTGGCTAGAAAGATATGTGAGGACGGTAAGTGCCCCGGCGGCGACGACCACGCACCCAATGGCGAGGCCGTCCAAGCCGTCCGTCAGATTCACGGCGTTCGACGAACCTACAATCACGAAGATCAAAAAAACCACGAAGGGCACAAACGCCAGCGGCCAGACGTACGGCTTCAGCAGCAGCGATTGCGAAACAAGATTCGGATGCAGCGCCTTCACGAAAGGCACGCTCAGTTCCGTGGAATATCCGCCACGCTGCTGCAGCGCAAGCAGAACCGCGCCCACGCCGATGCAAGTGAGCACCTGGTAGAAAAATTTCGTTTTCGCACTCAAGCCCATACTGCGTTTGCGTACCACTTTGTTGTAGTCATCCGCGAATCCAATTGCGGCAAATGCCACCGTCGCGCCGATCGCGAGCAGAGCATACGGACTGTGCAGGTCCGCCCAAAGAAGCGTGGGGACCACAATGGCCGCGACAATCAGCACGCCGCCCATCGTTGGCGTGCCGGCCTTGGCCTGATGGCGCTCGGGGCCTTCGGCGCGAATAAACTGCCCGATCTGCATCTCGCGAAGGCGGCGAATCGTCCACGGACCGAACACCAGCGTCAAAAACAGCGCAGTCAAACTGGCGAGCGCGGTACGCACAGTGATGTAGCGAAACACATTCAGCGGACTGAAGTGCGGGCGCAGCACGGTGACGAAAAGGTAGTAGAGCATTTCAGCCGCGCCTGTCGTGGGCCGCCGATGCCGCTTCCGCATCAGGCGCTTCGATTAGAGGAAATTTTGCACGCAGCGCTTCGGCAATCACTTCCATATGCACGCCGCGGGAGCCCTTCACAAGCAGCAAATCACCCGGCGCGACAAATTCCTTCAAGAATTTTGCCGCTTCCTGCGATGAGACGAAAAATCCCGTTTGTTCAGCAGGGTGTCCTGCGTCAATCGTACCGCGCACGAATTCTTTTGCGTCGCCCGCAACGCCGAAAATCCAGTCGATGGTCTTCTTGCCGGTCGCGTATTTTCCTCCGGCTTGATGGAGCTCCGCCGATGATGGGCCGATTTCGCGCCACTCTCCGGCGACAAGAATGCGGCGGCGACAGCCGGGAACGGAGCAAAGAAGATCGATCATGCGTTCGAGCGCGACGGGATTCGAGTTGTAGCAATCGTTGATCACCGCAAATCCAGCAGCGAATTTCAGGAACTCACCGCGCATGGACGCGGGACGCAGCGCCGGAAAAACTTCCTTCGCATCCGCAAGTCCGATATCCCATTCGCTCGCAGCCGCAAGCGCCGCAAGCGCATTCACAATGTTGTGCCGGCCGGCCAGCGGCAGACGCAAACGCCCAAGTTCGTTCGGACTTTCAAAATCGAATGCGGAGCCCTCCATTCCGCGATCGTCGATATGCTCCGCGCGAAATTCGGCGTTTTCGGACAGGCCAAAATAAATCGCGCGGCCGCGAAAGCCATCGGCAAAACGCGAAACGCGCGCATCGTCCGCGTTGAGCACCGCGACGGGCTCGGGACCGCCGAGACCTTCGATCAATTCTCGTTTCGCCAACGCGATTTCATCCACGGAGGAAAAAAATTCCAAATGAACGGGCGCGACGTTGGTCACCACGCCAACATCGGGCCGGGCGATTTCCGCCAGCCGCGCGAGTTCGCCGCGATGGGACATTCCGAGTTCAACGACAGCGGCGTCGTGCTCATCGTCGAGGTGAAAAAACGTCAGCGGCAGACCATACTCGTTGTTCAGATTGCCCTCGGATTTCAAAACACGGAACCGCGCGGAGAGTAATGCCGCAAGAATTTCCTTGGTTGTTGTTTTGCCCGCAGAGCCAGTGACCGCAGCGACTCGGCGGCCCGGCTTCGCGCTGCGCCACGCGTCGCAATAGCTTCGCGCCAATTCCTGCAGGGCGCGCAGGGTATCGTCGACGGCCAGGAGCTGTCCTTGAATTTCGCTTGGGTATTCTGACAAGCGGCTGAGGTTGACAACAGCGGCCTCCGCTCCTTGAGCGAGCGCCGCAGCCACGAAAATGTGTCCATCGTGACGCGGTCCGCGTACCGCGACGAATAGTTCTCCAGGCTTGACGGTGCGGGAATCAATCGACACGCCGGCCAGCCGGGCCACAGAATTCGCCCCTGTCGGCGCTGTAACACGCAAAGCGCCGGCCACGTCTGCCACCGTCCACCGCATTGTCTCTCCAACGGGCTGGGCGCCACGCTTCCGTACCGCTATCAATTATCTGCCAATTCTGAACTCGCTATTTGCAAATCCAAATTTGGTGCCAATTCGTTTGGTCTGATCCCGCACACTAGTTCTTCGCACTTCCATAGCCGCGGTCGCGAAGCTTTTGCCGCGCGACTTGGCGATCATCAAAATCGATCGTGCCTTCTTTCAACACTTGATACGTCTCGTGACCTTTGCCCGCGAGCAACACGATGTCTCCGGGCCGCGCCTGATCGAGCGCGATTTCAATGGCTTTGCCGCGGTCCGCTTCGACGTGATATTTCTTGCCGGCTTTTTGCAAGCCGACGAGTACGTCGTTGATAATTCGCAGCGGGTCTTCGCTGCGCGGGTTGTCGCTGGTGAGCACGACCATGTCGCTCAAATTTCCGGCGGCTTCGCCCATCAGCGGGCGCTTGGTGCGGTCGCGGTCGCCGCCCGCGCCGAACACGGTGATGATGCGATTCTCGGGGCAGAGCTCGCGCGCCGTGGAAATTAAATTGCGGAGCGCGTCGTCCG
>JBAUEX010000122.1:0-17657 GCA_049678845.1 Candidatus Acidiferrales bacterium | reverse complement strand
GCGCGGGGAAGGTCGTACGAAACGCTGAAGGAAGGCGGCCGAGGAGCCAGCGGATCACGGCACCGCACACAGGCTGTGCTGGTGACGGTTCAAATGGCGCTGGCGCTCGTGCTGCTGACGGGAGCGGGATTGGTGATCCGCAGTCTGGCAAGGTTGTGGAACGTCGATCCAGGATTCAACCCTGACCACGTCGTCACCTTCAACCTTGCCCTCCCGCCGTCGATGATGCATGCCCCCGCTGAAGCGATCCGCGCGGCGTTCCGTAATTTCGACGCAACCATCGCCGCGACGCCCGGAGTGGAAGCAGAGTCCCTCAGTTGGGGAGCGCTTCCGATGTACATGGAGGATGACACCGACTTCTGGATTGCGGGGCAGCCGCGTCCGGCTAGCGACAACGAAATGGACGGAATGCTCGACTACAATGTCGGCCCGGATTACTTGAAGACGATGCGCATCCCCTTGCTCGCGGGACGTTTTTTCACACGTAGCGACAACGAGCACGCGAAGCCCGTCACGGTTGTGGACGAAGTGCTGGCGCGAAAATATTTTCCGAACGGAGACGCCGTCGGAAAGGTGATTTACCAGGGAGACCAGACGCACGCCTTTCCGTTTGAAATTATCGGCATTGTCGGCCACGTCAAGCAATGGGGACTCGACGCGGACGATAAGAATCCGCTGCGCGCGGAGGCTTATTTCCCGCTGATGCAATTTCCCGACCGGGTGATAGCGCTGATGCCTTCGGGGATCCAGGTCGTCGTTCGGTCTTCAGGGGACGTCCTCGGTCTGACGGACTCAATTCGCAGCGCGACCAGCCGCATCAGCAAGGACGAGGTGATTTCCGGCGCTGAGACCATGCACGGCATCATTCAAGTATCGCTTGCTTCCCGGCGTTTCGCTGTGATGTTGCTGGGAGCGTTTGCCGGGCTCGCGCTCGCGCTTGCGGGTATAGGCCTTTACGGTGTCACCGCTTACGCCGTCGGCCAGCGCACTCACGAAATGGGCATTCGTTTGGCACTTGGGGCGCACCCGCGGGACGTTTTTCGCTTGGTGATTGGGCAGGGCCTTCGGCTGGCTCTCGCCGGCCTGGCGATTGGTGCGGTTGTCGCAGTGATTCTGATACGGCTGCTGTCGAGCTTCTCTCAGTTGCTCTACGGAGTGGGGAAGAGCGACCCGCTAACGCTGGTGGCAGTGGCGATTGTACTGCTCGCCGTCGCGCTGCTGGCCTGCTACATCCCCGCGCGGCGGGCGATGCGCGTGGATCCCATGGTGGCGCTGCGTTACGAGTAGTGCACGGTTTTTGTAGCTCAGGTTCCATTCCAGCGTGGTTGGCTGCAATTGACCTGAGGGTCGAGTTTGGAGTCGAAGGCTGCGAGGAAAAAACATGAGCCCTTTCTGGCGTCGGAAGCGAGAAGAACTGAAAGAGGAACTCGACGCACATCTGCAAATGGCTGCGCAGGAGCGCATCGAGCGCGGGGAAGACGCGAGTCGCGCGCAGCAATCCGCGCGGCGCGAGTTTGGAAATGAGAGCATAGTCAGAGAAGTGACGCGCGACCAGTGGGGCTGGCGCTGGCTGGAATCCCTGTTTCAGGATCTGCGCTACGGCGCGCGCACATTGCACAAATCGCCGGGCTTCACCGTCGTCGCGGTACTCACTCTCGCGCTTGGCATCGGCGCCAACACGGCAATTTTCAGCGCCGTGAATCCCATTCTGTTCGAACCGCTGCCGTATTCGCATCCAGAGCGAATCATGATGATTTGGGGCATCTTTCAGGGCGCGCGCTCGCAGATCAGTTTCCACAATTATCGCGAACTCCTCGAACGCAATCGTTCCTTCGATGCGCTTGCCATATTCGAGGCCTGGCAGCTGACCATGACGGGAGCGGCTGAGCCCGAGCGGCTCGATGGGCAGAATGTAAGTTACGGATATTTTCGTGCGCTGGGTGTCGCGCCCGCGATGGGTCGGGATTTTCAACCGTCGGACGATGCTTACCACGGCCCACACGTTGTGATTCTCAGCTACGGCCTTTGGCAACGGCGGTTCGGCGGTGATCGTTCCATGGTCGGCCGGCGGATCACGCTCGACGGCGACAACTACACGGTGATTGGTATTATGCCGCGTGCTTTCGATAATGTGCTCTCTTCCACAGCGGAGATATGGTCGCCGGAGCAATACGACCCTTCGCATATCACGGACACCAATAGCGGGGAGTGGGGCAATCACTTGAGTACGGTCGCGCGACTGCGGCCGGGCGTGAGCTTTGCCCAAGCGAAGGCTGACATTGAGAGGATCGCGCATACGCCCGTGCCGGAGTTTCCGCGGCCGCGATGGGGTTCGCTGCGTCTGGGCTTCCTTGTCGATTCACTGCAGGAAGACGTCACGCGCGGGGTCAAACCCGCGCTGCTCGCCGTTCTGGGCGCAGTGATGCTGGTTCTTTTAATTGCCTGCGTAAATGTGACGAATTTGTTGCTGGCTCGCGGCGCGCTGCGGCGCGGGGAATTCGCCATGCGCGCAGCTCTGGGGGCAGGACGTTCACGGCTAATTCAGCAGTTGCTCACGGAGAGTTTGCTACTCGCCCTGATTGGCGGAGCTCTTGGGTTGCTTGTGGCGCAATTTGCCGTGCAAGCGCTTGTCGCGCTCAGCCCGCCGGACCTGCCGCGACTCGGCGCGATCGGCCTCGACCGGAGCGCATTCCTGTTCGCGCTTGGCATCACCACCCTGATTGGTTTGCTTGTCGGGCTGACTCCGGCAATTCACTCGTGCCGCAGTGACGTCAATTCCGGGCTGAAGGAGGGGGTCCGACAGAGCGCAGCGGCGCACCAGTTGGCGCGCCGGGTGCTCGTTGTCGCGGAAGTGGGGCTTGCCCTTGTCTTGCTCGCGAGCGCGGGCTTACTCTTGCGCAGTCTCTCGCGTCTGTTCGCGGTCAATCCAGGATTCGACGCTTCCGGCGTTCTTTCGATGCAAGTGCAGACTTCCGGCCGCAAGTTCGATGACCAGAACAACACGCACCGCTTCTTTTCTCAAGCGCTCGAAGCAGTGCGCCACGTTCCCGGCGTCGATTCGGCGGCCTTCACGAGCCTCTTGCCGCTAGCGGACGATCCGCTGTTGGGCCTCTACGGGGCGCAATTAGAGAAAGACAACGGGTCGCCGCTGAACGGCGGCAAAGGCGTATTTCGCTACGTTGTGACGCCTGGATATTTCGAAACCATGCGCATCCCGCTCCGGCGCGGCCGGTTTCTCGAAAAGGGAGACGTGGCCGGCGCGCCGCACGTGGTGGTCATCAGTGAATCGCTGGCGAAGAAAAACTTTGGCAATGAAAGTCCACTTGGTCAGCGCATGCACGTCGGCGGCTTTCGCAACTGGCCGTGGTACACGATTGTCGGGGTGGCGGGCGACGTAAGGCAGGAATCCCTTGCCGTGAGTGACCCGGATGCGGTGTACATCACGCCCGAACAATCATGGTACGCGGACCAGGCGATGTCGCTGGTGGTTCGTGTGCGCGGCAATGCGGCGGCACTCACTCCGGAGATAAAAAATGCGATCTGGTCTGTCGACAAAAACCAGCCCATTGTGCGCATCGCGACCATGAACACGCTTGTGGCCGCGACGGGAGCCGAGCGCCGCTTCACTTTGATCTTGTTCGAAGCGTTTGGAATCGTGGCGCTCGCACTGGCGGCGGTCGGTATGTACGGCGTGCTTTCCGGTAGCGTCGCCGAGCGCACGCACGAGATGGGGATACGAGCGGCGCTTGGCGCATCGCGGAGCAACATTCTCGCCTTGGTGATTCGACAGGGAATGACGCTCACCGGGCTCGGTATGGTGTTCGGCTTGGCTGCAGCGTTTGCAGCGGGCCAAGCGATTGCCACGCTGCTGTTTGGCATTTCACCGCTCGACCCGCTCACATATTTCGGCGTCATCGTATTGCTGCTTGGCGTGTCGGCGATTGCCTGCTGGGTACCCGCGTGGCGTGCCGCGCGCGTGGATCCCATGGTGGCGCTGCGGTATGAGTAGAAATGGGCGGGTTAATTCATAGGCGACGAGAAGCATAGGATTCCGCAGCTCGCGCGCCCTCCGTATTACACTGGCAGACGGAATATTCCACGGGCGTCCTCAGGATTCCGGCGCACTGCAAATTCCGCGATTCCGCGAATGTCAAACGACACTTTACTGCCAACGACGCCCGTGGCGCCATCACCTGCGGCCTCTGCCGCAGTCCCGATGGCGACGCCGAGCATCATTTCCGCGATGCTGCGCACGTCGCGGCGCGCCAGCGACCTGATCTTTTCTCCGGGGCGGTTGCCGCAAGTGGAAGCCAACGGCCAACTCGTTGGAGTGAAGATTCCGTCGGTGGAGACTTTGACGTCTGAAGATACCGCGCGCATTGCTGCCGACCTGATTGGCGGCAACAAGCAAGCTGTTGAGAAATTGCGCGAACAAGGTTCCTGCGACATTTCGTACAGCCTGCCGAAACTTTCGCGTTTTCGCGTCAATATTTTCACCCAGCGCGGGAGCTGCGCCATTGTGATGCGCGTGATTCCCAGCACCGTGCCGACGTTCGAGGACCTGCATCTGCCGACGCAACTTCACGACCTCACGAAGCTGCGGAATGGAATCGTGCTGGTGACGGGTCCGACGGGTTCCGGCAAGTCTTCCACGCTGGCGGCGATTCTGGACGAGGTCAACGAGCAACAGGCGATTCACATCCTGACGATTGAGGACCCAATCGAATTTCTGCATTCGCACAAGAAGGCGACGATTCATCAGCGCGAGTTGCACAGCGACACGCCCTCTTTTGCTCTCGCGCTGCGCGCTGCGTTGCGTCAGGCGCCGAAAATGATTCTGGTGGGCGAAATGCGGGACCGCGAGACGATTGAAATCGCTCTCGAAGCCGCCGAAACCGGACACTTGGTTTTTTCCACGCTGCACACGGTCGACGCGTCGAAGACGATCGAGCGCATCGTTGGAGTTTTCCCGTTAAGCGACCAGCACGTGATCCGCTCGCGCTTTTCAAAAACCTTCCGCTACGTTGTTTCGCAACGGCTGGCGCCGCGACGCGATGGTGAAGGGCGCGTCGCCGTCATCGAGATATTGAAGTCGACCATGCGCACGCGCGAGTATGTGGAGCGCGGCGAGGGTGAAGGGAAGACGCTGATTGACGCGATGCACGACGGCGAGACGGAGGGAATGCAGACTTTCGATGGAGAACTCGAGAGGCTCGTCCGCGCCCGGACCCTCGACCTGGAGACCGCCATCACCTATTCCACGAATTCCGGGAATCTCCGCTTGCTGCTCGCGGATCTGTTGGAGGAGTCAGCTAGCGCTGCTTCCAAGAAACCTGCTCGTTCCCCCGATGCGAAAACCACTCTCGACGGTATCGAAATCGAACGCTAACCGATCAGTTGAGCTGTTTGCCCTTCGTTTCTGGCAGCGCTGGTGTCAGCAGCGCGGCGATGAAAAACGCGACGCCAAGAACGACGAATGAATGCCCCAGGCCGAAATGGATAGCCAGGGCGCCCACAGCGACCGGCGCGACGGCGGAGATGCCGCGGCCGATATTGTAGGTAAGCCCCATGGCCGTGGCGCGTATCTCGGTGGGGAAAATTTCGGATGCAATGGCGGCGAAGCCGGAAAAAAATCCGATGCCGAAAAATCCAACGAGCGGTCCCAGAAGCAGAAGCCACAGCGTGCCATGCACGAATCCATAGACCGGCGCGAGAATCGCCGCGATGAATAGATAAGCGAAGTACGTGCGGCGTCGCCCGAAGCCATCCGCGGCAAATCCAAACAGAGCATAGCCGAACCATTTCCCAACGCCCATCAACAACAGCCACGCAGTCGTCTTGGCGATACTTAGCCCGCGTCCGCCTTGTGAAACAGGCAGCGAAAGGTAGGCGGGAATCCAGAAAAACAATCCCCAGTAGCCGAACATCCCGAACGTATTCATCGTCGTCGCGATGAAACCATTCCAGCGAAGGTCCTTGCGCCACAGCACGCGCAAGGGAACGCTGGGCGCGCGGCCCACAATTTTTTCGCGGTTCCGCCAGATTTCCGGCTCCGGCACCCGACGCTGAATCCAAAACGCAAAGAGTGCGGGCAAAACTCCGACGAAAAACACGCCGCGCCAGCCAAAGCGCGGAAGGATCGCCCCGGCGACGCCCGCGGCCAACATTTCGCCAATCGCCCAGGTGGATTGCATGATGCCGAGGGCTTTGCCGCGATGCTCGGCGGGCCATGTTTCCGCGACCAGGGCCGCGCCTGCGGTCCATTCGCCGCCCATCCCCAGACCGAGGACGATGCGAAAGATAGCAAGCTCGACGACGGTTTGCGAAAAGCCGCACGCAGCGGTGGCCGCGGAATAAATGAGGATGGATGTCGAGAGTGAACGCGCGCGGCCGATGCGATCCGCGATAAAACCGAAAAGCACGCCGCCAAACGCCGAAGCAAGCAGTGTGAGCGAGCCGAGCAGTCCTCCCGTGGCCTTGCTGATGCCGAGGTCCTTCATCAAGTACGCGAGGACCATCGAATAAAGCATCACGTCGAAAGAGTCGAGCATCCATCCGAAGCTTCCCGCAGCCAGGGAGTTGCGTTCGGCGGATGTCGTTTCGCGCGGCCATTCCAGCCCCAGGATTCTTCGGGTGGGTCGCGCAGTGGCTACAAGATCGGCGGGCAGGTGGCGCTCTCCTGACGAACAAAATGCCGACCGGCGAACGTCCGGTTCGGCGCGGCGATTCTACTCAATCGTGGAGCGCATTCCAATTTATCTTGCTGACCGCGGGGGTGTCTGATAGCCTTCCGGCAATTGCCGATCTGGGAGCGACACAAAGATGCCACATTGCTCGACGTGCGGGACCGCGGTTGCATCCCAAGCGGCGTTCTGCCCGAATTGTGGCGCACCGCAATCGGTCTCGCCCGCGGCCGGGCCAATAGGAGTTCCTATGTCACCGACTGAAACCGGACTTTCAGAGAATGTTGCCGGGCTGTTGTGTTACGTCCTCGGCTGGATCACGGGTCTGATTTTCCTGCTGATCGATAAGCGTCCGTTCGTGCGCTTCCACGCCGCGCAATCTCTGGTGACGTTCGGCGCTTTGCACATCATCAGCATCATTCTGGTTATGGCCTTTATCGGCGGAGGCATGTTTGGCGGCTCATGGTCCGTGTTTGGATTTTGGTCGGGCATCCTGGCAATCATCAGGCTTCTCAGCTTGATTCTCTGGATTGTGTGCATGATTAAGGCCTATCAGCACGAGCGCTTCCGCGTTCCGATTGCCGCGGACTTTGCAGACCAAATCGCCGGGAAATAACCGTGCACGTTTCTTGAAGAAGTCAGTGAAGAAGATGAGCCTTCCGCAACAACGGCGAAAGAAATTCGAGGGCGATCGTTTCCCCCACGCTGTCCAGAAAATCGTAATTTCCCGTGCGAATGCCATCCTTAACGCCGTAGCGCGACGGATACCACAGTAACGTAGAAAAACCTCCCGCATACGGGGCGGCCAGCGCCGGAACCGAGAAGACCGTGTGGCCGTCCTCGCCCGCTCGCGCCGTGATCGCGGATTTGAATGCATGGCCGATTCTCCGCAGGATTCCCGTGCACTCGCAGGGGTAATATCTTGTGTCGAGATGCAGAGCTTCCGCGAGCGCGAATTTCGTGGTGCCGCCGACGGCCGAAGAACCCACGTCTGATGCGAATCGTTTTCCGTACGCGCCCCAGCCTTGACGCCATTCCGGCGGCACGTCGTCTGCCTGGCTGATGGCGGAGCCGATGACGAGTTCGGTCATCTTCAGCGGGCCATAGGTGCGCAGCAGGTAAGAGCGAAGGCGCTCGTGGAAAGTGGGTCGAATGTAATGCAGACCTGGTTCCACGTCATGCGCTTGGTTCAAGAGCGGCATTGTCACCGCGCTCGAAAATGTAAGCAACGGCGGCGGGAATCGGGAAGCAGGTACGAAGGTGATGATGCGAGCCGCGAATAGCGGCGCGCCATTCGCGTCTTGTGGCTGCCGCTGCGCGGATGCAACCGAGGCGGCAATCGCCATCAATGCAATCCAGCTGATCAGGCGCGTGATGCTCGCGATTTGGAGGTTCGACATTCCTTGGCTTCTCTCCGCGCTGGGTGACCAGCGTTAGCGACGCCGCGATGGAAATTCAACTCAACGTGGCGAATTCGCATCCGTTGACAACGCAGAAGGCGTCCGATACGCTCAAGAGCTTTACCGTGAGAGTTTTTACACGCCGTACGCAACCGTCGATGGCAACAGTACCAGACAAAACAACGAGCAGGGAATTAAATGGCTGACCGGAAACTGCCGACACGCGCTGAAGACTTCTCGGAGTGGTACAACCAGGTCGTGCTGCGCGCGGAAATGGCTGATTACGCTCCTGTGCGCGGCTGCATGATCGTGCGCCCGTACGGCTGGGCGCTGTGGGAGAACATCACCTACCAGCTCGACCGTCGCTTCAAAGCCACCGGCCACTTGAACGCGGCGTTTCCCCTGCTGATTCCGCGCAGTTTCATTGATAAGGAAAAACATCATGTCGCGGGATTCTCTCCTGAACTTGCCGTGGTCACGATTGGCGGTGGCGAAGAATTGGAAGAGCCGTTGGTTATCCGGCCCACTTCGGAAACCATCATCGGCCATGCCTACGCGAAGTGGATCCAGTCGTATCGCGATTTGCCCGTGCTGATCAATCAATGGAACAGCGTGGTCCGCTGGGAGCTGCGCACGAAGCTTTTCTTGCGCACGCTCGAATTTTTCTGGCAGGAAGGGCACACCGCGCACGCCACGCTCGAAGAAGCGGAAGCCGAAACGCGCCAGATGCTCGACATTTACACCGATTTTGCCGTGCGCGAAGCGGCAGTCCCGGTGATTCCGGGCAGAAAGTCCGACGCCGAGCGTTTCGCCGGCGCCGACCGCACGTATTCCATCGAGGCGATGATGGGCGACGGCAAGGCGCTGCAAGCGGGCACGTCGCATAACCTCGGGCAGAACTTCGCGAAAGCGTTCGAGATCAAATATCTAGACAAGGGTGGCGTGCACCAATTCTGCTGGACCACCTCGTGGGGCCTTTCGACACGCTTCGTCGGCGCCATCGTCATGGTCCACGGAGACGACCAAGGGTTGATTTTGCCACCCCGCCTGGCACCTCATCAGGTGGTCATTGTGCCGATCTTCAAGAGCGATGAAGAGAAGCGCACGGTTTTTGAGACCGCGCAGAAAATCCGAGCCGAGCTGATAGCCGCGGACGTTCGCGTCAAAATGGACGAGCGCGAGGGCATGAGCCCCGGCTTCAAATTCAACGATTGGGAGATGCGCGGCGTCCCTTTGCGCGTCGAACTTGGCCCGAAGGATGTGGCATCGGGTAACGCTGTGCTTTCCCGGCGCGACCGCCCCGGCCGCGAAGGGAAGGTTTCCGTGCCGCAGCAGGGAATCGCCTCCGTTGTGACGAAATTGCTCGCGGAAATTCAGGATGCGCTTTTCCAGCGCGCGCTCGATTTTCGTAATTCGAATACCGCCGAGCCAAAGGATTACGGCGAGTTCAAAGTCGCCGTGGAAAAAGGCTTCGCGCTTTCGCACTGGTGCGGCAGCGCCGATTGCGAGGCGAAGATCAAGGAAGAGACCAAAGCCACCATGCGCTGCATTCCCCTCGAACAAACGGCCGGGCCCGGTAAGTGCATCTTCTGCGGGCAGTCCGCCCCCGAGCGGGCCATCTTCGCCAAGGCATATTAGACCTAAGCCTATTAGCCCGCACCCTGGCACAGTTAACCACTCTGAAACGCGCCTGTTACGGCGTTCTCGACGCCCGATTGGCGCGGTGCTAGCCTTTCCGATAGGGTTATCCAGCACGATTTTCAGGGAGGCGGAGGAGCAATGTTGCGTGTACGATGGAACGGCGAACGCGGGGGAGCGAGGCTCAAGACCCTGGTGGCTTTGATCATTTTTGGTTCGGCTATTTTTTGCGCCGTTAGACTTGTCCCGCCTTACTTTGCCAACTATCAACTACAGGACTCGATGCGGGAAGAGGCCGCTTTCGCATCCGCCACCCGCAAGCAGAGTGATGACATTCGCGCCGACGTTGAAAAGAAGGTGAAGCAACTCGGCATCCCTGCCACAGGCAACGACATTCAAGTGAGCGACGACGCCGGAAACGTTAAGATCTCGGTTGACTATACCGTTCCGGTGGACCTTGCCGTTTATCAACTTCAATTGCATTTTCATCCCCAGGCAAACAACGCTTCGCTTTAGAATGGCAACAGAGTAAGTAAGTGCTCCAGGAGAGCTTTCGGAGCCGCCGCCGGTGTTGGCATATCCCCGAGTGGGCGGAGCGCGTGGCCGCATCCGACGAGGATCTTGGAGAAGAAGTTGGAGGAACGATTGCGTATTCGACTCGCCCGCGGGCTTTGGACGTCGCGCCCGGGGCTGGCATTCTTGGGAGCGGCATTGTGCGCGATTCTTATCGCGGCCGCGGTCTTCACCTTCTACTGGGTTCGTTTCAGCCATCTGATTGATACGCGGCTGACAGGCCAAGTCTTCGGGCATACTTCCCACATTTTTTCGGCGCCCGACAAGATCTTCACCGGCGAAGCCATGCGCCCAGCCAATCTGGCGGGCTACCTCGTCAACAATGGATACTCAGAGGCGGACGTTTACGGCGCGGCCGGCCGCTTTAAACTGGGCAAGTCTTCGATCGAGATTGATCCTTCTGACGATTCCTATTTCGAGGGCCAGAACGCCCTGCTTGTCGATTTTTCCGATGGAAAGGTGAAAACAATTCGCCTGCTTACCGATAATGCGTCGGTGAGTTCCGCTGAAATTGAGCCCGAGCTGTTGACCAATTTGTTCGACGACTCGCGCGAGAAGCGCCGCGTGGTGCGCTTCGAGGATCTGCCGGATATCTTGGTGCATGCGGTGATGGCGGCGGAGGATAAGCGCTTTTTCGAGCACGGTGGGTTCGACGTAGTCCGCATCGGTGGCGCGGCGCTGGCCGATTTGCGGCGCGGCGAAAAGGCGCAAGGCGCCAGTACCATCGATATGCAAGTGGCGCGCAGTTTTTTCTTTTCGACAAAGCGGGAATGGCGGCGGAAAGTGGCCGAAACGATGGTTGCGCTCGAGCTCGACCACCGGTTCACCAAAGAACGCATTTTCGAGCTTTACGCGAATGAGGTTTATCTCGGGAATCGCGGGAGCTTCGCGATCCGCGGGTTCGGCGAAGCTGCTGAGGCCTATTTCGGCAAGGACGTGAGGGAACTGGATCTGGCGCAGTGCGCGTTTTTGGCCGGAATCATTCGTTCGCCGAACCGCTATTCCGCGGCGGAGCACCATCTTGACCGCGCCAACGAAGCGCGAAATCGAGTCCTCAAGCAGATGGTTGAAGACGGCTATGTCACCGAAGCGCAGGCGCGCAATGCCAGGGAAGAAACGCTGAAATTCGTCGGCGGCGGCGCCACAAGCCGTGCGGCGCCGTATTTTGTCGACATGGTTCGGGATTCGCTGCTCGACCAGTTTTCACAAAGCGACCTGACCACGCAGAGCTATCGCATTTTCACCACGCTCGATCCGGCGCTGCAAACGGCCGCAGATGAATCCGTCGACATAGGAACGAAGATCATCGATGGCGAACTGGTACGCCGTTATGCGGTGGCTCGCCGCAAGGGCTTGGCCGTCGTCCAGCCGCAGGTTGCGCTTGTGGCCATGGATCCGAAGACCGGCGCGATATTGGCGCTCGTGGGCGGAAGGAACTACGGCGAAAGCCAATTGAACCACGCTCTCGCGCGACGCCAGCCTGGCTCATCCTTCAAGCCCTTCGTATACGCGGCAGCGTTCGATAATTCTGTGGCGGGATTGCAGCCGGTCGTTACTCCGGAGACGACTGTGGTAGACGAGCCGACCACGTTCAGCTTCGATGGCAAGGACTACACTCCGAATAACGACGAAGGACAGTTTTACGGCACGGTCACGGCGCGCGATGCTCTGACGCATTCGCTAAACGTTGCGACCGTGAAATTCGCGGAACTGATCGGCTACGACCGCGTGAGACAGGTTGCACGGCAATTGGGCCTGGACCCGGACATTCAGGCGACGCCTGCCATGGCGCTCGGCTCTTATGTGATGACCCCGATGGAAGTCGCCGCGGGGTACACAATTTTCGCGAACGACGGCGTGAGGGTGGAAACGCGTTACTTGAATAAGGTGGTGGACGCGAACGGACAGGTAATTGAAAGATCGGTCCCGCAGGCGCGAGCCGTGCTCGATCCGCGCGTCGCTTACCTGGTCACCAGCGTGCTGGAAGATGTCATCAATCACGGAACGGGTTACACGGTTCGCGCGCGAGGCTTCATGGCGCCTGCCGCGGGGAAAACGGGAACTTCGCATGACGGCTGGTTCGCCGGCTACACGTCGAACCTTCTCTGCGTCGTCTGGGTGGGATATGACGACGACCGCGACCTCGGCCTTTCCGGCTCAAATTCCGCTGCGCCCATTTGGGCGGAGTTCATGAAGCGCGCGCAGGCGTTGCCCGCCTATCACAACATGCTGGATTTCCCAGAGCCTGCCGGACTCGTCAGCGCGACGGTCGACCCGGAATCCGGTTATCTGGCAACGCCAAATTGCCCCACCACGAAGACAGAGGTCTTTATTGCGGGCACCGAGCCCACGGAATTTTGCCCCATTCACAGCGGAACGAAGCTCTCGGACATTCCCCCGGTCGCATGGCTGTCGCATCTGTTTGGCAAGCCGCCCACTCCCCAACCGCCGACCCCTGGCCAGCCGGCGGTGGGCGGGAAGAATCCAAATCCAAACGCAGCGCCTCCCGGAACCCCGCCTCCACAGAACCTGCCGGGCGCTTCCCCTGAACCCGAAAAGAAAAAGGGGCTGTTCGACAAGATTTTTGGTATCTTTGGGGACAACAAGAAGCCACCACCCAAGCCGAAGCCGCCGCAAGGGTAGCGACCCAGGCAGTGGGGGGAGGAGGGGTGACCATGAAGCGAACGATCCTGCCCGCTCTTTTCCTGATTCTGTTTTTCCCGCTTGCCTCGCGCGCCCAACAAAATGCTCCGGGACAGGTGCGTCAGGTCTCCACGCCCCAGCCCGCCAGCGCTCAGCCAGAGATGACTCCGTTGCAATTGGGAGAACTGCGCGCGGACATTTTGATGGCGCGTAAAATGTATCCCGAGGCGATTTCGAGTTACCAGCATCTGGTGCGCGAGGAACCGAAAAATGCCGTTGTCCTCAATAAACTCGGTGTCGCGTACGAGGTACGGGGAAACAACGGATTGGCCGAGCGTTATTTCAAGAAGGCCATCAAGGCCGACAAGACCTATGCGAGCGCCTACAATAACGTTGGCACCGTCGAATACGCCAAGCATCATTTCGGAAACGCGATCAATTGGTACGAGAAGACTTTGAAGCTGCGCACGGATATGCCCGCCGTGTATAGCAACCTTGGTTACGCCTACTTCGACGAGAAAAAGTATCCCGAGGCCATGTCCAGTTTTCAGAAGGCGATTCAAATCGATCCGTTGATTTTCCAGGAGAAGGGCGATAACGGTTCCGTCGTGCAGCAGCGCGGGGTCACCGATCCGGGTTTGTTCTATTTCTTCGTGGCGCGCACGTACGCGCAACTGGGAAATGCCGAGCGGACCGCGCATTATTTGACGATGGCGCGGGATGATGGCTATCAGAAATTCGTCTCGGCCAAGACGGATCCGGCGTTCGCAAAAGTCATCAAGGATGCGTTAGTGGTCGCGGTCTTCGCTCCCGTGCCGGAGTTGGCCGACAAGCGTAAATAAGCGCATTTATATTTGTCATTCCGAGGAGCCACGCGACGAGCAAGCTGCTTTCGCCCGCCGCATGCGGCACCTTGGGGTTTTGTCGCGACAGCATCTTTCCCGTGCGCGCCAAGCGTCCCTGTTATAATATCCGCCCAGATGAAACTGAAAAAGTCAGCCTCCGTTCCTCGTGCTCGTTGCCATGAGGGAATCGAGGGATCTCGCCTGCTCCGGCGCGTGAATTTACGCGCACGACCGTTGACCGTGTGCGTTGCGGCGCTGGCGGCGCTTTTTGTTTTGGCCGCGCCGCTGCCTGCCGCCAATGCAGCGCCCGGCGGCTCACAGATTTACGAATTGCGAATCAATGGCGAAATCGAGCCAATCCTCGCCGAATATATCGTCGCCGGAATCGACGCGGCCAATACACGGCATGCCAGCCTCATCCTGATTACTATCGATACGCCCGGCGGCCTCGATTCGTCCATGCGCGAAATCATCGGCGCGATTCTCCACTCTTCGGTTCCCGTCGTTACCTACGTCACCCCCTCTGGCTCGCGCGCCGCATCCGCAGGATTCTTCATTCTGCTTTCCGCCGACGTTGCCGCTATGTCGCCGGGCACGGATACGGGTGCGGCTTCTCCGTTGCTCGAGTTCGCGGGCAGTCCTGTGAAAGTTGATGACACGCTTGAACGCAAAATCATGAACGAAGCCACCGCGTATCTGCGCAGCTACGCAGCGCGCCGCGGACGCAATGTTCCGCTGGCCGTGACCGCGGTCACCGACGCGAAGGCCTTCAGCGAAAAAGAAGCCCTCGACGGCAAGCTCATCGACATCGTCGCTCCGTCGACCGAAGCGCTCCTTGCGCAACTGAACGGCCGCACCATCACGCGCCTTGACGGCTCGACGCAGAGGTTGAATCTGTCGCAGCCCGTCGTCGAAGCGCACGAAATGAGCGGCCGCGAGAAATTTCTCGACCGCATCGTGCAACCCGACGCGTTTTTTATCCTGTTGATCATCGGTGTGCTCGGGCTTTACGCTGAGTTCACGCATCCGGGAATGTTCGCACCGGGCGTGATCGGTGGAATCGCGCTGGTGCTCGCGCTTTTCGCCATGCACATGCTGCCTGTGAACTTTACAGGGCTTGTGCTGATCTTGCTCGCGATGGTGATGTTTGTCATGGAAGCAAAATTTCCTACGCACGGTATCCTAGGAGTCGGCGGCGCAATTGCAATGGTGCTCGGCGCGCTCATGCTGGTCCCTTCGCCAATCACGAGCGGCGGCGTACATCCGGGCATCGCGCTGGCGCTCACCATTCCCGTCGCGCTCATCATGATTTTCCTGATGCGCCTCGTGCTGCGCTCTTTCCGGTGGAGGCGAACCACCGGCACCGACGAATTGCTGGGCGCGGTCGGCGAAATGATGGAGCCCGTCCCGTCGGTTGGCGCGAACGGCATGGTATTGATTCACGGTGAATTGTGGCGCGCCGCCGCGAGCGAACCGATTGCCAAGGGAACGCAAGTCCGCGTGAACCGCGTGCAAGGGTTGACGCTGATGGTCGAGCCAGTGCGGGCCGCCACCGCGTCTCATTGAAAGCTTTAGGAACAGGCTCCGAAAGATTTGAAACTCTGGAGGACACGATGGATGTTTTTATGACCGGCACGACGATCGCGATTTTCATTTTCTTGATTTGGATTTTCAATTGCATCTACGTCCTCAAGGAGTGGGAGCGCGGCGTCGTGCTGCGCCTCGGCCGCATGATGCCCACGGCCAAAGGCCCCGGTCTCTGTTTGGTTTTTTACCCCATCGACAAGCTGACGCGCGTTTCGTTGCGTATTGAAACGCTCGACGTTCCTCCGCAGGACGTCATCACCAAAGACAACGTCTCGGCAAAAGTAAACGCAGTCTGTTATTTCCGCGTCGTCGATTCCAATCTCGCCATTTCGCAGATCCAAAATTATCTCTATGCCACTTCGCAGCTCGCGCAAACGAATTTGCGCAGCGTGGTCGGCCAGTTCGAACTGGACGACGTTCTCTCGGAGCGCGAAAAGGTAAACGCCAAGTTGCAAACAATCCTTGACCAGGATACCGAGCCATGGGGTATTAAGGTTACGAAGGTTGAGGTCAAGCAGGTCGATATTCCGGAGAATATGCAGCGCGCCATCGCGCGGCAGGCCGAGGCGGAACGGGAACGACGGGCCAAAATTATTAACGCGGATGGCGAATTGCAAGCGTCGGCGAAATTGGCCCAGGCCGCGGAGGCGTTGCAGAGGCAGCCGGTATCGGTGCAATTGCGGTACTTGCAGACCCTGACGGAGATCGGGAGCGAGAAAAACACCACCGTGATTTTCCCGGTGCCGATGGACCTGATTAGTCAGTGGCTGCCGAAACCTCTGGGAACGGGCAAGTAAAATTCGAGGGGGATTTTTTCGAGTATGAGTGGAAATTCAAAACGCGGAGGCGGCGATCGAGTTCTTGAGAGCCGTCATCTGATTGGTTTGTTTCTCGGCGTGGTTTTGCTGTGTTGCGTTTTTTTCACGCTGGGCTACGTGATGGGCAAGACGCAATACGGCAATGCGCCCGTCGAAGCGGCTTCGATTGAGAAAGCGCCGCAGCCGGTTTCGCCTCGCGGCGCGCAAACTGCCCCGCAGTCCCAGACGTCGCCGGAATGGGATTTCTATGCGAAGAAAAAGACCGGCGATGTGCCTTTGAAGCCCGCGCCGTCGTCATCGCACGTCTCAGAATCAGCTCCCTCGTCCGCGCGATCATCTTTTGAGCCAGTTGCGCCCGCTCCAACACCGGTTCGACGCGAAACAACTCCTGCCGTCAGCCGCCCAGCCTCCGCCGTGCCCGCGCGTTTTCGTGCCCCGCGCATGTCGCGGAACGCGGTGGTGTTGCAGGTCGGTGCGCTCCGAAGCGAAAGCGATGCGCTGGCGATGGCCGAGGCACTGCAGGCAAAAGGCTTCCCATCCTTTGTAGTCAATCCAACCACGGACGGTTTCTACCGCGTGCAGGTCGGCCCGTTCGACAGCCAGGCCATCGGTGACAAGGCGAAGCAAAATCTCCAACGCGCAGGTTTCAAAGCCATCTACCGCCGCTAAACGAACGCTGAATGAATTTATCCCGGCCGGTTCGATTTCTTCTCGCGATTGGCTCAGGCCTCGCTCTCTCATTTTCCTTTCCCAATTATAATCTGCCGCTGCTGGCGTGGATCGCCGTTGCGATGCTCATGCTGGCGTCGCTGGGCGTCCGCAAGCGCGATGCCGCGCTCTATGGCTTCATCCACGGGGGGCTTTTTTATCCGCTCAGCGTCCCGTGGATCGCCACGGTCATGAAGCAGTATGGCAACAACATCGGCTGGCCCGCAGCGGCGGGAATTTTGGCACTGATGACCCTGGCAGGTGCTCTGTTTCCCATTGCGTTTGCGGTATTGGTATCGCGCGCCGGTAAACGCAGCATCGCGATGGCGTGTGTGTTTGCGCCTTTCCTGTGGGTCGCGTTGGAATTTGCGCGCACGCATTTGCCCATGATCGGCTTTCCGTGGAACCTGATCGGCTATGCGGCTTCAGACAACCTGGCTCTTGTGCAACTCACCAGCGTCACGGGAATTTTCGGACTGTCGCTACTTGTCGTGGGTTTCAATGCGTTGGTCGTTTGGGCCATTGCCTCGCCATCGTCGAAAAGCCGTCGCGCGGTTCTCGGGGCGATGCTCGTTCTCGTTGGCGTCGCCAAAATTGGCCCGCGTTTCGTCCCGCGCGCACATGCTGACCATATTGCGCATCTGGTGCAGACCAATCTGCCGCAGGAGGAAGTCTATCCCTCCAACTGGATGGACCTCCACGCCGCGGACATGCAGGCGCTCGAGTCCTTGAGCATCGACGCCGCGAAACAATCTCCTGGCC
>JBAUEX010000121.1:0-2093 GCA_049678845.1 Candidatus Acidiferrales bacterium | reverse complement strand
TCTTATGCCCGCGAAGGACCTCGAGGAACGTGCGCGGCAAAATCATCCGATGAAACGCTTCGGTCGCCACGAAGAGCTCGCCAATCTCGCGGCATTTTTGCTCAGCGATATGGCGGAATATGTTAACGGCGAATGCGTGGTGATCGATGGAGGCTTGTGGCTGCGAGGTGCGGGCGAATTCAACGACTTCGTCGATTTCCCCGACGCCGCCTGGGACATGCTCGAATCCTCTCGCAAAAAGCAAAACTGATTGCAACTACTGCGGCGGCTGCGGCTTTTTCTTCTTCAGCAGCCCGCCGACAATTCCGCCAAGTTGGCTTTGATTCGGCACTTTCAGCTGATTCAGCGGCGTCTTCGTCAGGCCTTTGAGTCCGCCAAAACCCGGAATGTCCGGTATCACGCGAGGACTTGACGCCGATCCCTCGATCCGGAAAGGCAAGCCTCCGCCCTGGCTGAAGAATGGCAACTTCGTCAACTGCGCGAGCGGGCTTGACCCGTCGAGCTTCGCCAGCAACCGGAAGTGCAAGTCGTTGTTCGGACTCACGGTTCCTGCGCCGGTCACGCCGCCAATCATCGGAATCACGATGTTCACGCTGTCCGCGCGCACGCCGTCGGATGCGTATCGCAAATTCGAACTCGCCACTTTGATCAACGTGTCGTTGCCCGTAGCCGAACCCGTTTGACCAAGCGCCCCGGCAAGTTTCGACGCAAGACTGAATCCTGCGAGCGTCACGTTGTTGAGCTCAACGGGCCCTTGCGTCACCATTTGGTCGAGCGGCCCGTGCAGCGCAAGATTCGCTTTAATCGTTCCACCTTTAAGAGAGGACCCTTGCGGCAACGCGTAGCCCAGCACCGCAAGCAGATTTTCCACGTCCTGTGAAGGCACGCCGTTCACCTTCAATTGGCCATCGAACGGCATTTTTTCTGCGTCGCCACTGCCAATTGGTCCCACGTTGCCCGTCAAGTCTAATTTTCCGCCGCTCGGCGTTTTTGCGTCGAACGTGAAGGGAAACGCGGCTGTCTGAGAAATATTATTTGCCGAGACATTTACGTCCTGATACGCGAGGCGCGTCGGCTGGCCCGCGCGGCCGAAAGCAATCGTGCCATTCGAGATCTTCAGTTTGTCGACAGTGAAACTGTTTAATCCGTTGCTCGTTGCATTCGCCGATGGATCGGGAGTTTGCTTCGCGACCGTGGTTCCTCCGAGCGTCGAAAAATTCCATACTCCCGCCGCGGTGCGCAGCAGTTCAATCTGCGGTTCCTTGAATTCGAGCGCATGCACGCGGAGATTGCGCGAAAATATCAACGGCATCACGTCAATGCCCACGGCCAGCGATTTCGCGGTGAGAAAGGCGCCGTTGTTGTAAGCCGGATCATCCGCAATGGAAATCTGATCCGCCTCCAGACTCCCCGAGAAAAGTGACACGCTCAAATGCCCAATCTGCACTTTTCTTCCGAGCTTGTCGCTCAACGCGGACTCGATATCCGGACGGAAGCGGTCGGCATCGATGAAAAACGGCGTGATAATCAGAATCAGCAGAATTACCACGACAACGATTGCTGCGATGATGAGCGGTTTCTTTTTACCGGCCATAGTGGCCTTTCTTACGTCGCGTGCGCACCGTTAGGAGGGACTCTTGCCTGTGCGTCAGGACCTATGTTAGACCCCTGACGGCCCACGCGGCAACCGGTTCGATGGAAATGCCCGCGTGCTGCCGTTCTGTACAAGGAGCGTAAATCTGCTGCGAGGATGGCTTCCATTGTCAGGTACCGCTGTAATATGCTCATTGTAACGTTGGCTGTCCCGCTTGTTGCGCACGCGCAGAACACCGAAATCTACGGAGGATACTCCTACGTTCGCCTCAATCCAGGGGGCGCGAACTCCAACGGCTGGGATGCATCACTAACGGAGAAAGTGTTCAAGGTCGTCGGGCTTACGGCCGATTTCGGAGGCACCTACAATTCCTCTGCCGGCGTGAAGACGAGCCTGAATACATTTCTTTTTGGACCGCAAGTGAGCTTTCCCGCTCCTGTGTCGCCATTCGTCCATGCTCTGTTCGGTGCCGCGCGTGTGAGCAGTTCGGGATCGAGTT
>JBAUEX010000120.1:0-4518 GCA_049678845.1 Candidatus Acidiferrales bacterium | reverse complement strand
ACGGGATAGTCTTTACGGTGCGGGTGGCCTTCCCAGTCGTCCGGCATCAGAATGCGTGTCAGATTTGGGTGGCCTTCGAAGCGCACGCCCATCAAATCCCAAATTTCGCGCTCGTGCCAGTTGGCTGTGGGCCAAACGGGAATTACGGTGGGAACCACAGGATCTTTCGTCGTGACTTTCACCTTGATGCGCAGACGCTCGCGATGGCTCAGGCTGGTCAGGTGATAATTCACCTCGAAGCGCGGCTCGATGGGGAAACGGTCGACGGCGCTGATGTCCGAGAGGAAAGCGAAATCCAAATCAGGATCGGACTTGAGGAATTCGCACGCGCTAATCAGGCGGTTGCGCGGCAAAACGACGGTATTCTCGCCGCGAAAGGAAATTACCTCGGTGATCCCTTGCGGGTCACGTTCTTTCAGTTTGCGGACTGCCAGCGACTCGTTTTGTTGCTCTGCTTCCACTCTTATAAGTCCGATTCCGGCGGCCAGGCCTGCCTGCGGTGGCAGGCTACTTCCACTCCAGCGCGCCCTTTTTCCACAGATAAATGTAGCCGACCACCAGGATAGCAATGTACAGCAGCATCTCAACAAAGCCGAACATATTCAGCTTCTTGAAAACGATGGCCCAGGGATAGAGAAAAATGGCTTCAATATCGAACAATATGAAAATCATCGCCACCATGTAAAAGTGCACGGAATAGGGCTCACGCGCATCGCCGGTGGGACGAATGCCGCATTCGTAAGGCTGGTCCTTCGCGCGGATTTTCAAGTGGCGGCCCACCAGGGAAGAAGCAACAATGAGAACGGCGGCGAGTCCCGCGGCGAGCAGGAACATCAGCAGCAAGGGTGCGTAACTGTCAAGGTAGCTTCCGTTCATTTTCGGTGCGCTGCTATAATAGCGGGGCAGGCATGTCCTGGTCAAATGTGTACAGAGAGTTTTTTCGATTTTGTTTTCGAGGACGGTCGAGGCCGCCGGGGGGTTTTCTGCGATGAGTTCGGGGTTTAACTCGGACGTGAATGTCGGCAAAGAAGTTTGCCACGTTCAGACCGAGGACCACGGACAACCGGACTGCCTGATCGAGACGCTGGTTTATCAGCGCGGGCGTATCTTTCACAGGCGGACGTCAAATTACTCGGATTTAGTCGCCGCGCCGGGAATTTCAGAAGAGGCGCTGCTCGAGCGCGTGAAAGCCCAGCATCGCGCCGTGATGGACGCGGTGCGCGATGGCGCGATTGCGGTTCCGGCCGCCGCGGAGGGCGGCGTTCGCGCGTGTGGCGATGGGATTCAAGTGCGGCTGCGCAATGCGAATTCGTGGCTGGCGTCAGGCAAGGCTACGCTCGACGTGCAAGTTTTGCGGCGCGGCGGCAGCGAGCCCGTGGCGAACGCGAACGTAGAGGCCAAGGTTACGAGAGTGAAAGACGAGGCGCGTTTTTCGGCCACGACCGGAGATGATGGCGTGGCGGAGTTGCGTTTTGCGATGCCGCCGCTGGGAGCGAACGGCTCTGAGTTGGTGATTCGAGCGCAGGCTGAAGCAGGGAGCGACGAAGTGCGTTACGCGTTGCGCTCCAAGGCCAAGCCGGCTCCGCCAGAAACGAAATCCTGAACAGCTCCATGCAAGTGACGATTCACGTTGTGATTAATGGCGAGCCACGCGAAGTTCCCGACAGCCTGAATGTCGCCGCGCTTCTCGCGCACCTGGGAATCGCGTCGGAACGCGTTGCAATTGAGCGCAACCGCGACATTTTGCCGCGCACAAATTGGCAGCGCACCCTTGTTCAGCCCGGCGATTCCTACGAGATTGTTCACTTCGTCGGCGGCGGCTAAGAGTCTGTGTCGCAACTTGCGCTTTTCGTCAGAACACGGTTTTTTACACTGACGCAGGAAGTGCAACCGTGCCGTAACTGACGCAAAATCAACGGGGCTTTCGCGTCGTTTGCGTCCCGACGTTGTTGGTCGGGAAGCCGCTGAGGGCATGATTCCGAGTTCTCATACAGACTCTAAAGCCCTTCAAGTAGGTGGCCGAGTTTTTTCTTTTTGGTGAGCAGGTAACGGCGAGCGCGGCGGGTCGTGGGCGGCTGGCAGGGAACGCGTTCGGCGACGCGAATTCCACCGGCTTCGAGCTGCGCGACTTTATCCGGATTATTCGAGAGTAATCGCACCGCACGAACACCGAGAAGCTTCAGCGCCTGCGCGCAGAAACGATAGTCGCGATGGTCGGCCTCGAAGCCGAGTTTGCGATTGGCTTCGACCGTGTCCATTCCGCGATCCTGCAATTCGTAAGCCTTCAATTTATTCATCAGGCCGATCCCGCGGCCTTCCTGCGGCAAATAGAGAACGATCCCGCAGCGCGCGCGCGATGTGCGCCCGAGAGCCATTTCGAGTTGCGCGCGACAATCACATCGCTCGGAGTGAAACACGTCGCCCGTCAGGCATTGCGAATGAATGCGGACGAGCGGAGCATCTCCGCCCCTAATCTTGCCATGCACCAGCGCGACGGCGCTTTCCGCAGCGTTCGCGCCGTCGATGCCGAGAATCGTGAACTTCCCGTATCGCGTTGGCAATTCCGCGCCCGCCACGATGCGCGCCTTACCCGTTTTTTTCTTGCGAGCCATCAGCGAGCCCCTGTCAGGATGCGAAATCAAATCATTATAGCAGTTACTGCTTGCTGCCCCGGAAATGTAGGGTGCTCGGACATCAAATCAAGGCGGAGGTGACGGCAGAAACTAGTTCGGGGATTTCGATGCGGATTTGCGTGCCGTCGCCCTCGCGGCTGTGGATATCCATTCGGAACTGGTCACCGTAGAGCAGGCGCAAGCGCTCGCGCACATTGCTGATGCCGATTCCATTGTTGTAAATCCTGGCGAGGCGGTCCGACGAAATTCCCATGCCGTTGTCGTCAATGTCGATGGTGAGCCGGCCGTCGACTGTGCGCGTGCGCAGACGGATTTCACCGCCTTCGAGTTTTGGCGCAAGTCCGTGGCGAATGGCATTCTCGATAATCGGCTGCAACAACATGCTGGGGACGAAAGTATCGAGTGTGCTCTCTTCGACTTCCTTGAAGAATTGCAATTTGTCGCGGCCGAAGCGCGCGACTTCGATGTCGAGATAGTCGTCGATGAAATCGAGCTCGTCGCGGAGCGGCACGAACGTTTCGTGCTTGCGCAACAGGCGCCGCAGAATATTCGACAGCTTGATGACGACGATGCGCGCCATATCCGGATCGTAGCGAACGAGCGATGAAACAGTGTTCAGCGTGTTGAAAAGAAAATGCGGGTTGATTTGGCTGGAAAGCGCGTCCATGCGCGCTTTGAGCAGCAACTGCTGATTTTGTTCGAGGTTCATTTCGATGCGCGTGTTGTTCCAGATTTTGATGGGCATCGCGACGCACATCACCGTGGCCAGAATAATCAGCGGGAGCCAGCGCCAGTCCGGATACGCGAGCGTGTAGAGCCACTTGCCGTGGACGGTGTACGCGAGAACGTAGCGACCCAGCTCAAGCACCGCGCACGCGCCGAGCGGAACCATGGCCCAGTTCAATTGGCCGTATCGCGCCAGCCGCCAAAAAGATTTCGGGATATTGAGAAAAAGGAACGGCCCGAAATGCCAGACGTCCTCCTTGTTGGGCATGCCCTGACGAATGACTCCGGCGAGCAGGCCGACGAGCGCGGCGAGCGGAGTGGCGATCCATTCGTGATTGCCGAATGCGGGCAGACTGAGCATTGAGCCGCCGAGTAGACCGACCATTCTTCCGCCGAGCAAGCCCAGCAAGAATGCGCCGGGAAGCGTGAGATCCAAAAAATGGTAGTGGCCAACGATGCGGAGGAAGATTCCAATCGCGAGCGGCGGCGTGAGAAAAAGCAGTAAAAGAACTTTTTGATCCGAATCGCGGATCTCATTGAAGAGCACGCGGCGAAACTTTACAAAGCGTACAAGCAGCGCGGCCAGCGCAGCCGAGACGCCGACCTGCAAAACCAGCGTAAAGAGCAGTTCTTTTTGGGTGCCGAGGGGTTCCATGGGGCTTGCGTTCAAGTTAGCCAATCCGCGCGGGGAAGTAAAGCCCGCAGCGACTCTCTAATGCAACGACGACGGGATGAACGGTCATTTTAACTTGGGGGATTTATCCACGCCGACCGAGAAAGTCATCAGCGCCTTCGCGACCAGCTTGCCATGGTCGTCGACCACGTCGCATTCGACCACCGCGAGATACTTTCCCAGACGGATGACTCGTGCTTCGGCGTAAATCGTTCCACGCGAGACCGGCTCCAGAAAATTGATCTTCATCTCCACGGTTGCCGTGCGCGAGCCGGGCGGCAAGGACAAATACGTGGCGAGACCACCGGCCGTGTCCGCGATCGACGCGAGCACGCCGCCGTGCACGACGCCGTGGATCTGCTTGTGCTTCGGCAGGACTTTCATTTTCAGGACGGCGCGTCCCGGTTCCGCGCCATCGAACCGGAATCCGAATTGGCGAGCCGTGTTGCTGAAATGGAAGCGGCGTCCGAGCGCGGTGATAGTGAG
>JBAUEX010000119.1:0-19946 GCA_049678845.1 Candidatus Acidiferrales bacterium | reverse complement strand
GAACATCCCAGACGCCATCAGCGATCACCTGCCGCTCCTCAACGCGCTCGAAAACGAGTGGCAGCCGGTCGCGCGATGGGCCCTTGTCGTGTGGCTGATTTTTTATCTCTTGTTTCTCTTCCAGGCTCTTCGCGGTCAAGGCCCGCTTCTGATGATCGACCTCGTTTTCGTCCCGGTTCATGAAGGCGGCCATATGCTGCTCGGCTGGTTCGGCCAGTGGATAGGCATTGCGGGCGGCACATTCCTGCAACTCTTCGCGCCGTTCGCTCTGGCGGTTTATTTTGCGCTGGAGCGACACGTCACTGGTACCGCCTTTTGCGCGTTTTTCTTCTTCGAACAATTCCTCCCCATTGCAACTTACATGGCCGACGCGCGCGCTCAGGCCTTGCCTCTGCTCACAGTCGGCGACAGCAGTCACGTCATCCACGACTGGAATTATCTTTTCGCGAGTCTCGGCGTTCTCAATCACGACACGGCAATCGCCGCCACCGTTCGCGCCCTCGGCTGGCTTGGCATGTGCGCCACGGTGGCCTGGCTGCTCTACCGCTCCCGCGCCGCTTGGAATTCGCCGTCTCGCAGCTCGCAAACTCCAAACTAATCCCGACCGCCTCGCACACGACATACGCGTTCTCTCGGAACTCTCGACGATCAACTCCCAACTATCGGCTCTGTGAGATAATCGAATTGTCATGAAACGAATCGTCGTCCTCGGTTCCGGCTTTGCGGGCATGCAAGCCGTCATCGATCTCGAACGCCTCTTCCGCAAAGCGCCCGACAAGGAAATCCTCCTGATCAGCGACCAAAACTACGTTCTCTTCACACCGCTTCTGCCGCAAATCGCATCCAGCCAAATTGACCCGCGTCACATCGCGCAAGCGGTGCGCGACGTTCGCGGACACCGCCGTTTCCGTTTCCTTCGAGACACGGTGCGCTCGATCAATCTCGCCGATCGCCGTATCGGCGCCGCCTCCGGCCCGATCGCGTACGATTCGCTTGTCATCGCTCTCGGCAGCCGCACGAATTATTTCAACGTTCCCGGCGCGCGCGAACACACCTACGATTTCAAGTCACTGGAAGATTCCATCGCTCTGCGCGAACGCGTCCTCGATCTCTCCGAGCATGCCGATCACGTCACGGACGAAAACGCGCGCCGCGCGCTGCTTACTTTTGCCGTCGTCGGCGGAGGCTACACCGGCGTCGAACTTCTCACCGACTTGCGCGATTTTCTCTTTGAGTACGTCGCGCGCCATTTTCGCGCGATTTCAAGGAACGCGATTCGTCTCGTTCTCGTCGAAGCATCCGCCAGCATTTTGGATGGTATTCATCCGCTGCTGCGCGCGCACGCGATGAAGCGCCTCGAAGCCGAAGGCATCGAAATTCTTTATAGCTCGCGCGTCACGCGTTGCTTCGAAGGAGGAATCGAAATCAATCAGCGGGAACATTTGCAAGCCGCCACGATTATTTGGACGGCAGGCGTGCGCGCGCATGAAATCGTTGAAGCATTGCCCGGCCCGCACGATCGTGCTGGCCGCGCCCAGGTCAACGAATATTTGCAGATGCAGGATTTTCCGGACGTTTTCGTCGCGGGAGATTCCGCCGTGGCTTCCTCCGAGCCGTCGGCTCCGCAAGTCGCGCCCGTCGCCATCGCTCACGGCAAAATCGCCGCGCGCAACCTCGCGCATCGCGAGCGCGATGAACCTCTCGAAAGTTATCGCTACGTTGCGCAGGGGATGCTCGTCTCGCTGGGCGCGCGCGACGCCGTGGTCAGCGTCGGCGGAATTCAAATCCACGGTTCTTTCGCGTGGCTTTTCTGGAACGCAGTTCATCTCTATAAACTCGTCAATTTGAAAAAGCAGTTTCAAGTCGCCGTCGACTGGTCGCTCGGCACAATTTTTCCGCGCGACGCGGTTTTGTTCCGCCGCCCGGGCGCCTGCAAGCTCTGCGCCGCCGAATCCGCACTCGTACCCAGCCCGCGTTCTCGCAGTGCCCCATAGTTCTTGGTTTCGGCGCGTGCTATCTTAGGCGAGCTAAGATGCTCTGCCCGCTCATAAGCAAGGCGCTGCGTTGTATTACCCTCCTTTCGCTCTGTATCTCCATCGCCGCGGTCGAACCTGAAAACAAACCTGCGGCATTCGGATATCGCATCGTTCACGTTTATCCACACGATCCCACGGCATTCACGCAAGGCTTGATTTATTTGGACGGTCATCTTTATGAGAGCACTGGATTGAACGGGAAGTCCTCGTTGCGCAAGGTCGACTTGCAAACCGGAACTGTCCTCCAACAGTACAATCTTCTCGCACAGTACTTTGGCGAAGGGCTCACGAATTGGGGAAACACTCTTGTCCAACTCACATGGAAAGCGCACACGGGATTCGTTTACGATCGTCGCAGCTTTCGCTTGCTGCGCATCTTTCATTACGGCGGCGAAGGATGGGGACTCGCTCAGGATGGAGTGCACATCATTCGGAGCGATGGCAGTTCCTCGCTTCGTTTTTTGGACCCGCAAACCTTCCGGGAAGTGAGACACATTGTGGTTTCCGACAGCGGCGTCGAAGTCCATGATTTAAACGAACTCGAATATATTCATGGCGAAATTTATGCAAATATTTGGCAAACGGATCTCATCGCGATCATTGCGCCGAAAAGTGGACACGTAGCGGGCTGGATCGATCTAAGCGGACTGCGGTCAGCGAGCGTGCGCGCGAATTCAGATGCCGTCCTGAACGGCATTGCGTTCGACGCAACGCATAATCGTTTGTTCGTCACAGGCAAACTGTGGCCAAAACTTTTTGAAATTCAGCTCGTTGCCAAAAGCGCGGGTTCGCACAAATAGATCGCGAGAGTTCCCCGCGGTCCGATTTAGTTGTCCTCGATTATTTCGGGCTGCCGCGCTATACACCCGCCCGTGAAAATGTTACTTTGACGCTTCGACCTCCGCGTAATCGCGCGCAACGGACGCGCTTCAAACTGCAAAATGCCGGACTCGGTCACCGCCATTCTCGAATTCGCGCTGCTCGCGCTCACTTCCATATTTTTTCTCGTTGATCCATTCGCCGTCATTCCCATGTTTCTGGTGATGACCGCGGACTCGCCGCACGCGGAACGCCGCCACATGGCGCGCCGCTCCGCATGGACCTGCGCCATTGTTCTGTGCTCGTTTGCGCTCGCCGGCAGTTTGATTTTTAAGCTTTTCGGTATCACGCTTCCCGCATTCAAAATTGCCGGCGGAATTATTCTTATGCAAATCGGCATCGACATGCTGCAGGCGAAGCAATCCGGCCAGCGCTCCACGCCCGAAGAAACGAAAGAGGGAACTGCGAAAGAGGACGCGAGCATTATTCCGCTCGGCATGCCGATGCTCGCGGGGCCCGGCGCGATTTCCACGGTGATGGTACTGGTGGGCGAATCACACACCCTGTGGGATCGCGGCATCGTTTATGCTGCGATCATCCTGTCGTCACTCGCCGCGTATTTGATTCTTGCGGGCGCCGATCGCGTTCGTCGCTATCTGGGCGAGACGGGTATCCGCATCTTGATGCGTTTGATGGGTTTGCTCCTTGTGGCGTTGGCCGTGCAATTCGTCGCCAACGGACTGATCGATTTCGGCCTGCTTAAACCGCCGACGCCACATTGAGCCGCTCTCGGGCAGAGGTGAAAGTCAATGACTTGCCGCGGCATACCGCCGCTGTGCTGTTGCGGAATCTTTTAGAAAGCAACGCTCGCGCCGCATGCAATTGGTGTATATTTCAGTTCGACACACTTGCAAACCCAAAATCCCGGCTCGAGGGTCTGCGCAGAGTTTTTCTGAGGACGCTGACACATGAGCTTTCGAGTATTTGCTGCCGGAGCGTTAAACGATTTTTATACGACCGCGGCGATTGCGCCGAGTTCGCCTCATCTGGCCTCCGCAATGCTTGCGCCGCTGCATCTGTCGAGGGCGCGCATCGCGCTGGAGCTAGGCGCAGGCACTGGCGCCATCACGCAATGCTTGCTCGATGCGCTGCCAGCGTCGTCGACGTTGGTTGTCTTCGAAATTAACCGCCGCTTTTGCACCCATCTGAGAAGGAAATTCAAGGATCCGCGGATGGTGCTGATCAACGCCAACGTTGCGAATCTGGATTCCGAACTGCACCGGCGAGGCTACGATCACGTGGACGCCGTGGCCTCTTCGCTCGGACTCGGCTTTATGTCTGAAACGCAACGCAACGAAATTTTCGAGCGTCTGATGCCTTTTCTCTGCGAGAACACGGTCTTCACGCAGTATCAATATATCCACGGTATGCAATTCGCGAACGGACGCCTGCGCCGTCTCAGCCTGCGTCCCACGCTCAGCCGCTATTTCGATTCCGTGGAATCGAAAATCATCTGGCGCAATTTGCCGCCCGCCTGCGTTTTCGCTTGCCAAACGCGCGCCACAAACAAGCACTAAAATTCGAATTGCGAAATTGAAATTAGGAATTTAATTTTGCGGGGAATAGAATTGTATGTCGACGGCATCGACCATTTCGGGAACAGGAAGCCCTTTTTTTTCGTAAGCGGAAATGTCGGGCTCGTGTTCGAGCGTGAGGCCGATATCGTCGAGGCCTTTGAGGAGGCAACGCTTGCGGAACGGATCGATTTCAAATGCGCGCTTAAAACCTGTGTCATCCGTGACAGTTTGGTTTTCGAGGTCAACGGTCAGCGTGTAGCCTTCATTTTTTCCCGTACGGGCGAAGAGCTCGTCGATATCTTCGTCGGGCAAAGTCAGCGGCAGAATTCCGTTCTTGAAACAATTGTTGTAGAAAATGTCCGCGTAGCTTGGCGCGATGATCGCGCGGAAACCGTAATCGCCGATGCCCCATGGCGCGTGTTCGCGGCTCGAACCGCAACCGAAATTCGCGCGCGCCAGCAAAACGGATGCGCCCTTGTAGCACGGCTTGTTTAGCACAAAATCCGGATTTGGTTTTTCGCCCGGCAAATAGCGCCAGTCGTAAAACAGCACGCGTCCGTAGCCTTCGCGCGTCAGGAATTTGAGGAATTGCTTGGGCACCATTTGATCGGTGTCCACGTTGACACGATCCATCGGTGCGACCAACCCGGTATGTTTTGTGAACGGTTTCATCTCAGTTTTGGTTTCCGTTGCGCCATTTGCGGACGTCGACGAAGTGGCCTTCGATTGCGGCGGCGGCGGCCATCAGCGGACTGACGAGATGCGTGCGTCCGTCTTTTCCCTGGCGGCCTTCGAAATTGCGATTCGAGGTGCTGGCGCAGCGCTCATGCGGCTGAAGAACGTCGTCATTCATGCCGATGCACATGCTGCATCCCGCATCGCGCCATTCGAATCCAGCGTCGCGGAAAATTTTGTCGAGGCCCTCGGCTTCGGCTTGCGTTTTCACGCGGCGCGAACCGGGAACGACAAGCGCTTGCTTCAATGATGTCGCGACGTGCTTGCCAGCGACGGCTTTCGCGGCTGTGCGCAAATCCTCAAGACGCGAATTCGTGCACGAACCGATGAACACGCGGTCGAGATAAATGTCAGTGATGGGCGTGCCAGCCTTGAGGTCCATGTAAACGAGAGCGCGTTCGGCGGCTTGGCGATCAACGTCATTGGCAAATGACGCGGGATCGGGGACGCGCGCGGTGACCTCAATGACCATACCGGGATTTGTGCCCCAAGTGACCTGCGGGGCGAGTTTCGCGGCGTCGAGCTCGACTGTCTCGTCGAATTTCGCGCCGGGATCGGAAGGAAGAGTCTTCCAGTCTTCTACAAGGCGCTGAAAGTCTTTTCCGCGCGGTACAAAAGGCTTGCCTTCCAGATACGCGAATGTGACTTCGTCCGGCGCCACCATTCCCGCGCGCGCACCCGCCTCGATGGACATATTGCAAATGGTCATGCGCGCTTCCATGGAAAGAGCGCGAATCGCGTCACCGGCGTATTCGAAAACGTGGCCATTGCCGCCGGCGATTCCGAGTTTGCCGATGATGGCGAGAATGATGTCTTTCGAGGCGAGGCCGCCACCGAGTTTCCCCTTCACTTCGATGCGCGTGGTCTTCGATTTGAATTGCGAGAGGCATTGCGTCGCGAGGACGTGCTCGATTTCGCTGGTGCCGATGCCGAATGCGAGCGCGCCCATGGCTCCGTGTGTGGACGTGTGGCTGTCGCCGCAAACGATCGTGAAGCCCGGTTGCGTGATGCCCAACTCGGGCCCGATGATGTGCACGATGCCTTGATTGCGGCTGTGCATGTCGAAGAGGCGCACGGCGCTTTCACGGCAATTTTTGGCGAGGGCTTCAAATTGGCCGGCGGCGTCCGTGTCAAGCACAGGGAGTTCGCGATTCTTCGTTGAGACGGAATGATCCATCACCGCAAAAGTTAATTCCGGGCGGCGAACTTTGCGGCCCGCGGCTTTCAGTCCCGCGAAGGCTTGGGGAGAAGTGCCTTCGTGAATGAGGTGACGATCGATGTAAATGAGGGATGGCTGGCCGGGGACTTCGCGCACCACGTGCGCGTTCCAAATTTTTTCGTAGAGGGTCAGCGCGGGCATCAGATTGTCGTTTCCGGATTCATTTGCGTTTGGATTGTAACAGCGCCGGCGCTGGGACGCCAATCCCTGCGCGTTTTGGCGGGAAGGGCGAACGGAGCGGTGCGGGAAATTCGGGTGAAAACGCGCTGGGCAACAAGTGGCAAGCTGTACCGATTCGAAATGACCGCAGTCGTTTGTTTTGTGTAAGTTACTGGCCATTCTAATAATTTGTTGTACCGATTGGAAATGGCAAAAAATGGCTTGAGACTTGGCGTCGGATTGCGAAGTCTAATTTGCCGACAATTTTGGTGTGTTGCTGCTTGCATCGAAATGCAAACCTCTTGAGCAAGCGTAGCACAAACGCGAGAATTTTTCAGAAGGGACGGCTGTGAAGACCGGAGTTTTCGGGAATGGAATTTACTGCGTTGACGCGGAGCTGAATGAAGTCAGAGCCAGGCGGTAAGTTTGATCAGCGGGAAAGGGAGTGAAGGTACATGAGTGCGCGATGTTGGAACAAGCGAGGACTCCGCGCAGAAGGATTTTCGTGGTTTCTCCAGCGGGGAAGAAATACGGGAATTTAGCAGCGCGAAGCGAGGTAGCGTAAGCGGTGAGAGCTGCCTGCAGTCTGGCATCGGGTGCAGATTTATCGGAGCCAACTGGCGAGTTGCCGGCCGATGAATTCGTGGCGGCGGAATTCCCGGTTGAGGGCTTCTCGTAGTCGTCGTCGATGGCGATAAACTTTGCCGCCTCAACCGAGGAGGTGTTCGGTTCAGAGCCGGGTGAAAGCAAGATCCAATATTCAGCGGTAGCGTCGATTTTTTGCGGGTTTGGTAGTTTGAGCGAACGGCGCGCAGAGAGATCAGGCCGTGCAGAGTCTTTTGCCGCGTCCACTTTGGCATCGCCGATGAGAGCGGCCAGGCGTCCGCGGGTTTCGAGCGGTGGACTGAGGCAATCGAGCGCTAAGGCGTAGGCGTGGATGGCATCTGTACGGCGGCCTTCTTTCTCATAAATCTGTCCAAGATGATCACCCATGTCCGACGCATCCGTGAGCATCCACGCAGCGTGGATGTACGCCTCGGCGGCCTTCATATCCTCCTGCTTGAACTGAATCCAACCCATGGTGTCCCAATAGGCGCGGAGCGAAGTAACGAGCCCGGCTTGCACGGGACCGACGGTGTCGAGGGACGCGGCATCCAATTGTGCCTCGATCGTACGAATGGAATTCCGCGAATATTGTTCGGCGAGATCGAGATGAGAGTCGTTATCGGAAAGAAAGTACGCGACGTTGTTCCAAGTTTCGGCCGAGGGCATCTTTTCGAGGACAACCTGGAATGCCTGGAGCGCCGCGGCGTCCTGATGAAGGCCGAGATCGGCATTGCCAAGGCCAATATTTAATCCGAAAGCGTTCGGGGTAATTTTGAGCGCGGTCTGATATTCCTTCTGGGCGAGTGCATACTTTTTTTGCATTTGATAGATACTCGCGAGATTGGCGTGGGCGTACTGGTCAAGAGGGTCGATTTCAATTTGTTTCTGGTATTGCTTGATCGCGTCATCGTAGCGCCCAAGGCCCGCATAGGAAAGTCCGAGATTGTTATAAGCGTAAGGATCGTAGGAGTTTTTCGCGATGGCCTTTTCCAGGGCTGGAATCGCGCGGTTATATTGCTGGAGCATGATGTAGGCATGGCCCAAGGCATTCCACAGACCTTCGCGATCCGGGTCCTTGACGGCAGCAGCCTCGTATAAGCGCGCAGCCTGCGGCCAATTGCGTCTGTTCCCGGCATCGATAGCCGCTTGATAGAGATCGTCCGCAGACATGCCGGAGGGAACGGTGCCGCTTGTGGGCGATGAATTTGCAAAGGTTAGGGTCTGCTTTTCGTCGTCAATGACCGTGTTCCGAAAGGCCTGAAGGTCGTCGAAGCGAGCCGAGGGGATTTCGGATTTGCGCAATAGGAAATGGCGTTCGATGATGACGCCATTGCCAGCGGCAGCGTAATTTGATTGATAATCCGCATAATCGCGCGTCATATGAACGGGAAGAGGCAGAGTGACTGTGAGCTGCGGAGGCAACTGAATTTTCCACGATACGGTTTCATCGTCGACGGAGTTGAGCTTGAGGGGATCGGTGTCGTCCTTGTCGGGCTCGGCAACCTGGGGTAGATCGATTCCTGCGGCGGGCAGAGCGAGGGCCGCATCCTTCTTCGAGAGGTCGAGGAAATTTGGATCCGAGAACTGAGCTTCATACTTGACAGGCTGGCCGAGATCGGCGGGATCGTCAAAGTGAAAGTCGCTGACTTTGGCTTCTGAGCCGAGGAGGGAAGAAACGACGCTGTCAGAGATCTTGGACCAATATGCCTGGGGTACGAGGCGCAAGGCCGAGCGGAATATCACGGCGGCCTCACCCGTAACCGAAAACGAGACCTTGCCCTGTAAACGGCCGAAGGGATCGATTTGGCCGTCGATATTCACGATTTCAACGGGCATAAAGGGCGGATTTTCAGGAGTGCGTACGAGTGAGGGTTTTGCGTCGGGCGGGATGGCGAGGGCCTGCTTACCCCAGAGTTGCGGAAGTATGAAATCGAAGGGAGCAACACCTGGAGTTGTGTCCGCCCAATAGTTCTTTCCGTTCAACACGACGATGTTGATGAGATGATCGAATTGGCCGGGCGAGGGAATGTCCGGATCGACCTTGCGGTCAGAATTGATAAGCACGGGATAGGATTCGATGTGCTCGGCGGAAAGCAGGGCGTCAAACAGCGTGCCTTTATCTTTGCAATCGCCATATTGATTGGCGAGGACCTCGGCAGCGGCATGGGGCTGGTAGCGGCCAAGGCCAAACGAGAGGCTAACGTAACGAATGTTCTTGGTTACGTAATCATAGATGGCTTCCACTTTGGCAAGATCCGTAGTCTGGCCCTTGACGAGTTCAGCGCCCTTGGCTTGAATCGCGTCGGTATCTGCCGCGCGAGGCCTCTCGATAGCCGCGTACCAATCGCCCACTTGCTCCCAATTCGTGAAGGTAGAGATTTGCACGTCGGGAAATTCCTGCGCCTTCTTCTTTTTCTTTTCTTCATCCGAGTTGGCGGAATCGTCCGGCAGCTTGGTCAAGGATGAGTGCCATGTATAAATGCGGCGGTCGCCCTGGTCGTGAATTTCAGGGTTGGCGATGCCATTCGCCGTTTTCACTTGGATTTCGCGAGACCGCGGCACATCGACCTGGAAGGATTCGTCGAGCGTTATCACCTGCCTCGAAGAATTCCACGACATGAAGAACTGTCCCGGGACCAGAGGGTGAACCGTGTCCGTGTGGAGTTGATATTCAAGGGTGTCTCCGACGCTGAGATCAGGGACGGTGACGTGAATTTGCCGAATGTCGGTATAGACCGGAGCGACCTGTTCGACAGGGGAGTTGAGGTCCTGCACGGCGTCGGGACCTGCAGCTACAATGTGGCCGTCGGGTTTATGCACGCGAACGAAGTCGACACGGACTTTGTCGCTTGAGGAACTGTAAGTGAAGATGAGTTGTCCCCAGGCTTGGAGGGCTTGCTGGTTTTGAATGCGTACCTTTGCATACTGGACTTCTTGCCCCGAGCCGTCATTTTCGAAGTGAAAGGCAATTCTGCTCTGCTCAATGACGGAGCCCTGCTTCGAATAATCAGCCGGAGGTGCGGCGGATGACTTGTCGGTGCTTGCCTTCGGCGCGGCCGTGGATTTAGTGGCGGCGGGGGAGGGCTTCTGCGCATAAGTGCTCAAAACCGCGAACAGGGCGATGCTCAGGAGCGAGAGGAACCTTGGTAACCGGGGGCTCACGGTGGCGGGAGAGTAACGCAGCGGAGAGGGAAATTCAACCGTACTGGCGTACTAGTTTCGTGGGACCAACGATCGGCGAAAAGGCGAGTCCAAATGGGGTGGGCGGACCGAACGGCGATGCTAGCGAAGGCTGACAGGGCGCGGCGGGCTATGTCGCTGCGGGCATTGCTGCCCATGAGGACAGGTGACGCGGGCCGGGGATGCTGGGAAAATAGTTGGAGTCGACAGGCAACGCACGAGGCTGGTGATATACTCCAACTTCCAGCCTGGCGAAAAGCGGGGGCACGGTCGGAGGAGCAGCAATGGGCATTCAGTTTTTGGAACTGGTCACGTGGGTGCGGCACCGGAAGATCTTTGCGAGCGCACTGCTGGCACTGACCCTCGGCATAGGAATCCTTGTAGGCACGCTGATTCCCGGAAGAGTGGCGGCGGTACGTCCGGGAGACCCGAACGGTCCTATGCTGCTCACGATCCCCGACCCAGTTAACCTATCGAACGGGTTTTCGAATATCGTGACGCGCGTCGAGCCTGCCGTAGTGAATATTTCGACGACACAAGTGTTCGAAGCGCCGAAGGACAAGCGCGGCACAGGGACTCGCGGGCAGGATCCGTTTCAGGATTTCTTCAACAAGTATTTCAGCCAAAACCCCGGCACCCAGCAAGACCCAGAGGCGGAAAAGAGCCTGGGCTCGGGCGTCATTGTGGACAAAAGAGGGTACGTCCTGACGAACGATCACGTGATTAATGGCGCGACGAAAATTCAAGTATCGATCGACGGCGATCCGACGCATTACACGGGAAGAGTGATCGGGTTCGACAAGCAGACGGATCTGGCGGTCGTCAAAATCGACGCGGGCCACGATTTGCCGGTTGCGCGACTGGGCAATTCGGAAGGCTCGAAAGTTGGCGACTGGGTGCTGGCGTTCGGCAGCCCGTTTTCGCTGAACGGCTCCGTGACGGCGGGAATCATCAGCGCGACGAACCGACAGAACATTGGGAACTCGCAATTCCAGAATTTTATTCAGACGGATGCGGCGATCAATCCGGGGAATTCGGGCGGCCCGCTGGTGAATTTGGCCGGTGAGGTCATCGGAATCAACACGGCGATTTATACAGGCAGCCGCGGATTTGAAGGAGTGGGATTCGCGCTGCCGTCGAATACGGCGATCAACATTTACAACCAGTTGGTTACGCAAGGGCATGTGATACGCGGATCGATCGGAATTAAGTTCCAAGACGACCAAACGAGCGATGTGCTGTTGCACAAGGAACTGGGCGCGCCGAATGGCGTGGTCGTGCAATATGTGGCGCCGAGTGGTCCAGCGTCGAGGGCAGGGATTCAGCCGGGCGACGTAATCACGCAGATCAATGGGCATGTGGTGCGGGCAGGATCGGATCTGATTAATCCGGTGATTGGAACGCCGGTGGGGCATGCGGTGGCGCTGAGTTATGTGCGGAACGGGAAAGCGAAGACAGTGTCGGTGAACGTTGCGGATATGTCCAAGATTTTCCCGGACGACACTTCAGCGAGCGCGGATGCAGCGTCGGGCGATGTGGAAACAGCGCCGACGTCGTTTGGTCTGCACGTCGAAGGGCTGACTCCGGACATTTCGCGGCATCTGGGATTGAGCCCGAACCAGTCGGGTGTGATCGCCAGCGACGTGGAACCGGCCAGTTTCGCTGACGACATCAAGTTCCTGCGCGGCGACGTGATTGTCGAAATCAACCACGTTGCCATAACCACTCTGCAGGATTACAAGCAGGAGATTGCGAAGCTGAAGCCGGGCGAGGATGTGCTGTTCAAGGTCCTGCATCCGGATGGAACGGGACAGCAGTACACGGTGTTCCGCGCGGGGACGATTCCGCGAGCCGGGGAGTAGAATTTGCCGGTTACTAAAGGGGCCAAATGAGAGAGCAGTTGCGGGTGCGAGCTTTGAAAATGGCGAGACGCGGGCTGGTGGGAGTCGCGTTGCTGGCCGTGGTGTTTTGGTTTGCGCCGTTGCGCGCGAATGCGACCCGGCCGCGCGGGCACGCGAAGACCCATGCTGCAGCGCACAAGGCCACGACCGCGAAATCGAGCAAAGCGCGATTGCGGAACGCGTCTTATAAAGCGTCAACGTCGACGCGCAAACGACGCTCGCGGTATCGCAGGAAGAGGCGCCATCACATTACGCTGCCCAAGCAGCCGGCCGCTGATCGGACCGAGGAAATCCAGTCAGCGCTGGAGCGCGGGGGGTTTTATTCCGGCAGTCCGAATGGGAAATGGGATAACAACACGCAAGAGGCGCTGCGACGTTTCCAGACGGCGAATGGGCTTCCGCCAACCGGCAAGCTCGACGCGCTGAGCCTGCAAAAACTCGGATTAGGCTCCGACGTGGCAGGGTTGAGCGCGCCGCGGGCAGTCCTGTCCGGGACGCAATCGTCCAGCAGCCAGAATCCTTCTTCCGCTGTACCAAAAACGCCCGGGCGGTAAGTCGACAGGCAGCCCGTTTGCCAACTGCGCTTTCGCATTCACAATTCATGGCCCCCACCTGGTTCGAACTTTCATCTCGCAGGGACGGCATGGCAGCGGTAGTTGTGCATCACCTAATGGAATAATCCCAAAGGGTTTCCGGCCGGGTTTTGTGCGCAGCGAGCAATTTCAGCCGAGCCAGCGGAGGCGGGGCCACATTTGCGGCAGCGGGGCTTTGGGTTTGCGGCAGATGTAGATGGGGAGATTCGATTCCTCGGGGATGGCGTAAGGCGGTGAGATGCGCGCCGCGAGCCTGACTTCGTCGAAAGCGTTCTTTAATTGACTTTCCGTGTAGCCGACGGTGATCACGACGTCGCCCGTATACCCGCGCGGACCCCACAGGCCGTATTGATTGTGTCCGCTGATGGCCGGCGGCAAATGATACGCAGGGCCGAAGTAATCCACGGCTGAAGCTTCGCCATAATTCAGCGCGAGGATGGCGCATGGCGAGCGATCAGCGGCGGGCAGCGCGTCGAATACTTTCGCGATGGCCTGCACTTGATGGCGCCAGCCATACATGTCGCCGAAAAGCTGCGGAAGTTTGCCCAGCGGAACATTTTCCGGGTGAATTGCGTCGACGTCCCAGAAGCGGGAGTACCTCACCGCGGCATGCACGGGAAGAATCGGCATGGCGAGGGGAGCGGCAATCAAACCGCCCACCACGAGAGGCGCGACGATCATTGATTTGTATAACCTCGGTTGCAGGCGGTTTTCCGCACGCGTCGGCAATTGCGACTCGATCCACACGGCGCCGGCGGCAAGGAGCATCGGATAAGCTGGCGCGAGATAATAAATCTTGCCGTGCAAGGCGATCATTTCAACGAGGACAACGACATAGGCCCAGGCCAGCGGGGCGTGAATTCCTTGCGCGGATCGTTGACCAAGCGCGAGAATGCGCGTACCTGCGACGCCATACGCGGTCTTATACTCGATGCTGTGCGAGGCGGCGGAAGCAGCATCGGGTGCGGGATTCCAGAACAGGAACCACAGGCCGGCGAGCCATATCGGCGTTGAGAGAGGCAGCGTCAGCAGGGTTTGCTGCCAGATGAACTGCCAGGGAGTCAGCGTAGTGTATTTTGTGCCGATCACGGCGTGAAGCAGGGCAATCGTCGGGAAGCCGTTGCGAAATTCCCAAATCAGATTTGGCAGGAAAATCAGAAACGCAACGGCGCCGCCGAGCCAGATCCACTTCTTTGCGTATTCACGACGCGCCGAGGTGAGCCAGAGGCCAATGAATATGCCGCTGCCGAAAAAGAGCATCGAATGCTTGTTCAAAATGCCGACGCCCGCCACCACGCCGAATAGCAGCCACAACTTTTCCGAGCCGCCATTCAGAATGCGCATCAGAATCGCGGCGCAGGCCATCCAGAAGAGAGGCTCGAAGGAATTCATGGAGAGAAAACTGTCGAATGTGAGGTAGATGGGCGCAACAAGAACCGCGACTGCGGCGAGAGATTGTGCAAAGCGGCGGCCGCCGAGCTCACGCGCCATCCAGCCGGAGAGAAGCACCTTGGCCGCGGCCGCGAGAGTTGGGAAAAACCGCAGCGCAAAGAGCGAATTACCGAGGAGGGTTCGCGACAGGCGCGCGACCCAGGCAATCAGCGGCGCGTGATCCACATAGCCCCAAGCTAGATGCTGTCCGCAGGCGGCATAATAGAGTTCGTCGCGGAAGTAGCCATACCGCCCGGCGAAAATGAAATGGAAGAGCGTCGCGAAAATCGCCAGCGCGAAGACCCATGTGGCCAGCGGCATGTCGCGGGCCGGTGGATAATCGAGCGGAGTGGGCGGCTGCACGCGCGACGTTGGATCGACAATCGCCGCCGGTGGTGGCTGGACGCCTCCGGGCAAATTACCTCCTAATGGAGTGCTGCGCGGCGCGGAAACACTTTCGCGTCATATGCCAGGAGCGCGGCACGGGGCGAAGTGTAGCGGAAATCGAACGTGCACGTAAGCTAAGTTTGTTCGCGAGATGAAAAACGCCGGGCGCGAGACAATTTGGCGATTTGTTCATCTAAACTGGTGGGGTGAGATGACTCGGCGGGATTCTCACGGGAGCATTAAATCGCATGGATGAGATTTTGCAAATTCGGCGCGCGCATCCGGAAGAGAGCGGCTTCCTCAGCGATTTGGCGATGCGTTCGAAGGCCCACTGGCCGTACGACCGCGCGTTTCTCGAGGACGTCAGGCCGGATTTAACGCTGCGACCCGAAAAGTTTATGCCAGACTTTCACGTGTACATCCTAGAAGCGGCGGGTAAGCCAGTGGGATTTTGCAGTCTGGTACGGATTGATCCGGGAACGGTGGAGCTGGACGACCTATTCATCGAGCCGGATGATATCGGCAAGGGGTACGGGCAGCGGTTGTGGGACTACGCGGTGAGCGTGGCGCGCGATTTAGGTTTCCGGAGAATTGTGCTGGTGTCGGACCCGTATGCGGAGCCGTTTTACGAGCGTCAAGGCGCGGTGCGCATCGGAGAAAAGACGTCAGCGATCCGGGAAGGACGAGTGTTGCCCGTGATGGAATACCAGCTCAGCGTATGATTCGGGGAACCCGTGACAGCGTTTCAGGAGAGGGATGCTGGGGGAAGCAGGGGAGCTTCGCTGGCTTTACAACCACTACGAAGCGCCTCTGCTCCCGAACAGCTCAATGCCAAATCTACGCGCCGAGCTTCCGGCGGATGACGCCGCCCATCGCCAGCAGGCCCGTGCCGAGAAGCAGCAGGGAGGCTGGTTCCGGTGTCACTGTCGTGGCTCCTGTCTGCGAGACAATTAACCCCTTAAAGTTGCTTCCTGCATTTGGACCGTATTCCGTCCCAATGTGAATGTTACCTACGGTGAAAATTGAACCGCTCAAGGTGTAGTCCCACGTCCAGGAGTAGGTCCCTCCACCGCTCGGTATGGTGAGTGAGTTTAGCGGCGATACAGAGGCGCAGATAAAAGCACCGCTATTTGTACCGCAGTTCCCGCCGGAATTCAAACTACCCGTTGTGGCTGACCAGCCGGCGGTAGGCGAAGAAACCAAGCTCAGACCAGAAACAGTGCCGCTCGGCGAGAAGCCGAGGTCCACCGCCGTGATGTTGTCATTGGTCGAGGTAACTCCACCGGTGACGTGGACCGTGAGTGTGGCGGAGCTATTTGTAATCGTAAATGTGTACGTTGCTGCTGGGCACCCACTTCCGCCGCCGCAGTCTGTCAATGTAAGCGTTCCTGAAACAGCATTGGCCTTTGCTGACGATGCGAACCCAAGGACAAGGAGAAGTAAGCTCCCTGCCAAAACTCCCTTCAAAACCCTCATAAACTAATCCTCCCCGAGACTGTACCTAATCGAACAAGTAGATATGGGGCAATTTGATATCCAAACGATGATCCGGGCAAGCTCCTTACGTAACTCATTGACACGTAGTTAATTAGCGTGCGAGAAGGGTCGTTTGAGGTACTAGCCTCTACGGCTCGAGTCGCAGATATTTGCAGTTTATGTGAATTGGTGAGTAGCCGAAATCTGTCATGACACCAATCACCGGCTAACTGCATCATTATCCGGGCGACATTCGATTGTGGGTAGGGAGCCTATGAAAATAAAATCGACAGTATTTCTAGTTGTTCTTGTGTTGTTGTGCCCGAGCTTGTTTGCCGACCAGATCACGCTGAAAAATGGGGACCGGTTGACGGGCACGATTGAAAAATCCGATGCAAAGACGCTGGTGATCAAGACCGAATCCGCAGGTGAGGTGACGGTTCAATGGCCGGCGATTGACCGCATCACGTCCACGCAGCCGCTCCATGTGGGTTTGAACGGAGGACAGACGGTTGTGGGGCCCGTGACGACGACGAGCGACGGCAAGATCGAGATTTCAACCGAGGCGACGGGGTTGGTGACGACTTCCAAGGATGAGATCGCGGTGATCCGATCCGATTCGGAAGAAGCTGCCTATGATGCCACGATGGAGCGATTGCAACATCCGCACTTGAGCGATTACTGGAGCGGAATGCTCGACACGGGCCTGAGCTTAACCCGAGGCAATTCGGCGACGTTGTCGTACACACTGGCCGGGAAGGCGATTCGTCAGACGGATCGAGACAAGATCACCGCTTACACAACCATAGTGTACGGAAGAAACGACAACACATCTCCGAGCCAGACGATTGCGCACCAAATCCAGGGAGGAGTGCGCGGGGATATCGATATTGGCGCGAGGGTGTTTGCCTTTGCGTCCACCGATTTCAACTCGAACCAACTGCAGCATCTGGATCTGCAGAACGTGATTGCAGGCGGCATTGGATACCATCTGATCAAGACTAAAAACACGACGTTCGATGTTTTTGCGGGAGCCGGGTACAACCAGGAATATTTCTCGTCCTACTCGTTGGTGAATCCAGCGCCGCCACCGCCGCTTCTAACGTTCGCGGCAGTCACGCAGAGAAATGCGGAGATTGAACTCGGAGAGGAATTTGATACAAAGGTGAGCGACCGCACGAATTTTAGCGAAAACTTCACCTTTTATCCTAATATCAGCGGGCCGAGTGGCTACCGGTATGCCTTCAATTCCACGCTTGCAACAAAGATGAATAACTGGCTGGGTTGGCAGACCACGTTCACCGACAATTACCTGAGCAACCCGCCTTTTGGAATCAAGGGAAATGATTTGTTGCTCTCGACGGGATTGCGACTGACATTCGGCAAAGCGGCCAAATAAGGCCAAATATCTGCTTCTTGGATGAAGGAGCGTGACATGACGAAAGGGTTCAGACAATTTCTGCTCAGAGGCAACGTGGTGGATATGGCGGTGGGGATCGTGATTGGAGTGGCTTTCGGGAGCCTGGTGACGGGTCTTGTGAAGGACCTCCTCACGCCGTTCATTGCCGCGGTTGTAAAGCAACCGGACTTTTCTGCGCTAACCTTCACAGTCAACGGCAGCAAGTTTGAGTATGGGAATTTCATCAACGCTTTGCTGTCGTTTCTGATTATCGCGGCCGCAGTCTACTTTTTCGTGGTGGTTCCGGTCAACGCGTTGATTGCCAGATCGCGCCGGGAGCCGCCCGCGGATCCGACGACGCGCAAATGCCCGGAGTGCCTTAGTGAAATCCCGATTGCCGCGCGGCGTTGCGCGTTCTGCACACAGGTCAGCTCCGCGCCGTAACACGAAAGGGCACGAAATCTCCTATCAGCGCGAAGCTTGCGTGGAAATGTAGGCGTCGAGACTGCTGGTAAGCTGATCGAGACCAGCGAGTACATCTTGGCGGAGGGCTTCGACGACTGCTGAGACGGTCTTCTTGTTTACAGGCTCATCGTGACGGTAGGACTGACTCCAAACGACATTGCCCGTCTTCGGCTGAAACAATTCAAGAGAGAGAGAAAAGCGCGCGACGAGAGAAGGCGAATCTACTTCTTCGAGCGAATACAAATGGCCGCGCAGGATGTAATCGCCTCTGGCGCGGCTGCCGAGGCGTCCGACAGAGCGGAATTTGCCCTTCGCCCGCAGGGATTGCGTCAGCATCGTTTCGAGCATGTCGGTGGGAACTTCGGCCCAGCGATGAGCCGCGTACGTGCCCACTTCCACGCTGCCGTTACTGTAAACGATTGGGCTGTCGAGATAAAGATGCGAGGCGGTGATGCGTCCGATGAGGATTGTGACGGGAAGCGGCGCGCCGTTCTCCATCGAAACGGAAGGCTCAGGAGCGGGCGCGGGATTGAGCGTGTAGTATTTCACAGGCCGCGCCGCGCCGCAGTTCGCCGTGATGATAACCCCCGCGAACATCAAAACAGAGGCCAGAGCGCTGACGATTCGTTTTTGTTCGAAGCGCATATTCATTTTCACTCTTGGGGCTTGAGCGGTTTTCCGGGCACGTGCGGCGCCGGTTGGGATGCGCGGATCAGCGTATAGGGCCGCGTTTTGATGGTGTCGGTGAACGATTTCAGGTTTTCGGTGATGTTCGTCATGTTGGCGATGATTTCATCAATATTGTCGCTATTGATGTTCAGCGTGCTGTTGAGCTGATCGACGAGCGCAGAAGCGGACGTGAGAGTAGCGCGCATTTGCATGATCGCCTGGCGAAGATCGGGACGGTTTTCCATCAATGTGGCGTCCACGTGAGACAGGGCGGTATTCGCCTGATTGATCGTCCTCTTGAAATCGTCCATCAAGGGCGCGAGTTTGGCGCTGGTGCTGTTCAGATTATTCAGCGTAGAATGCAGCACGGGGCGATCTTCCGCGAGCATGCCGCGGACGTTCGCGAGGCTCGCCGCGATATTCGCGCGATTTTGCGCATCGAGAAGCCCGTTGACGCGTTTGATGGTTTCCTGCAACTCCGTGACGCGAGCATTCAGGTTTTGCAACAGCGCCGTTGCCTGCGGCGCGAGATCGTTTATTTTCTCGGCGAGTTCGTCGAAACTGGCGTAGTTCACCGAGGCCAACACCGCACCGGAGCGCGCGCGCGGGGCGGCTGCGGTGCCCGGAACGATAGCCAGGAAATTTTCACCGAGAGCGCCGAGGCTTGAAATTTTCGCTTTGCTGTCTGTCTTTACCGGCACTTCGTCGTCCACGCGAAACTTGACTTCCATATGCGTGGGATCTTGCGGGTCGCTGCGGACCGATACTACGCGTCCGACGGGAGGGCCGCCAGCGTAACGCACTTCGGAACCTGGTCCGAGGCCGCCGGCATTTTTGAAGTACGTACGGTAAGTCGGTTCCGCGCGACCGAAAACTCCCGACAACGAGAAAAGAGTCACCACCAGGAGACCCACGGCGACGAGGACAAATAGCCCGACGAACGCGCGCTCGCGTTTGGCTTGCAATAGCGCCTCTCAAAGATCCGCGGAAAGCTAAATTTTGGCGGTGAGCCCGCCAAGCCGGCGGAGTATAACACGACCCGCACTCGAAACGTTCACTGAGCAATTTTCCAGGCGCGCTGCCACAGGGACACTGCAAGAGTAGCGTTATAAACGCAAATGCTCGGTGAGGCGATCGAGGAAACCCTCGTCCTCCGCAACGTCTGGTTCCGGAACACGGTCGAGAAACTGACGCACGCGAGGCTGCTGGCTCGACTTCAGTTCCTCGACGGTGCCGAGCGCGATCACGTTTCCCTTGTCTACCAAGATCATGCGGTCGGCGATCAGGAAGGCGC
>JBAUEX010000118.1:0-1504 GCA_049678845.1 Candidatus Acidiferrales bacterium | reverse complement strand
GGGTAGGCTCACAAAGGCAGGCGGACTATCTCTGTGGATCACGATGGCGCTGCCGGCGGTCAGCTGTCGCAACGCGTCAGGGGTCGCCATCGTGTCGTGTCGAATCGAATACGAACGGCTAACCCGTCCATCCGCGCCCACGCTCACCTGCTGCTCTGTATACGCTGTCCGGCCGACCAGCTTGCCGAGCACATCCGCAGTCTCGGGATCGCTGATTCCTGGAAGAATGACTTTGCAGCCATGATTGTTCAGAATGGTGTTGGCTCTGTCCACGCCATAGCGCGCCCGGAGCTGACTCAAATCCTGAACGATTGACATCAACATCACGCCGCGCCCGGCGCCCTGAGAGGCGAGCGCCGGAAGATCTTCGATCGGGACAACATTGGCCAGTTCGTCAAGAAACAGGCCGAGGGTTGCGGTTTGATGACGGCCACCGTCCCTCTCCGACCGGGCATATGCGGACGTGACCACCGTCATGAGAATGCCGACGAAGAGACTCGCCACTCGCTCCGGTGTCTGCCTCGGTGTGCAGAGGTAGAGGGTTCCGCGGCCACGGAGAAATTCATCCGCATCGAAGCGGCTCGACGAAGCCGATTCGGCGACCGCACGTTCAGTGAAGACATTGAAGATACGCATCACTGTTGAGAAGACGGTGCCGCGTTCGCGTTCCGGGCGCTGATCAACCGAGGCGAGCATCGACATGGCGCGAATGGGGTCAGCATCCGCAAGAGCCGTAGGATCGAGCAGCATTTCCTCGAGCAGGCTGATCGGCGTCCCGATATCGAATCCATGAATCCACGTCCGCACATCGACGATCGTGCGACCCGTGATCGCGGCGACGTAGAGCAGGGGCGCTATCAGCAGCTTCCCTGATTCAGCCCAGTGTGACCAATCGTTGTCCCCGCGCCCGCCTCCCTGCTGCAATGACGCGCAGAGCCACGATGCCACCATCCAGGCGCGAGCAAGATCTTCGCATCCAGCGATTGGAGACCAGGTGACGGTGCGGAATCGATCGCCGATCTCCCCGGTCGGGTCATATACATGCACCGGGCCAAGTGACTGGCGACGCCCTGCAGTGAGCTCCACCAGTTCGCTCTTGGTGCTGGTCGCGATTGCCGGCCCATCCCAGTCGAGCAGATTCGGTATTACCAAGCCGGCGGTTTTTCCCGACCTGGTTGGGCCGATGACCAGCACGCTCGTCTCCAGCTGAGTCACGAGTCGCCGGCCCCCGTGCCGACCGAGCAGAAAGACCCCGCCGTGGCCGGGGCGTCCGCGCAAGGATCGGAGGTCCACAGCGCGAGCCCAATGGGCCGTGCGGACGACCCTGCGGTCGGCAGGCAGAAACCGCCTGACTCGGCCGCGTGATATCTGAATCACCTGGAGTCTGGCGCCGACGCCGACCAACGTGACGGTGGCGACCATGATCACAAGACTCGCCCAGAATTGCCACGCCACAACGGTCGATGTCGGTACGACCAGCACCCACCACTGAAACGGTCAGCTC
>JBAUEX010000117.1:0-9464 GCA_049678845.1 Candidatus Acidiferrales bacterium | reverse complement strand
CGATTTTCTGAATGAGCAAAGGATTGCCGCGCAGGGCCGTGGCTTCAAGCTACAAACGCTCGGCCTCGGCGGCGCCTGTGATCCGTATGCGATTCGCGTCGGCTTTCGCAAGAAGCTCCTGGCTCTGCTGCTCGGCTTGGCTGTCAATGACTTTGGCCTGCGCTTCCGCTTCCGCGTTTTCGATGGTCGCTTCCTTGCGCGCTTTCGCTTCCAAGCGCGCCTGCTCGATTTGCTTTTGCTTGAGCGGCAGCGTGTATTGCATCGCGTCCGACTCGGCTCTCGCGGCAATGACGCGAGCTTGCGCGGTTGCCTCGGCCTGCTTCACCTGACGAACTTTGTTCTCATCGGCTTGATATTCCGCGATTTTCACGCGCTTCTGCTCAATCTCCTGCTCGAAGTTCATCTGATCGCTCTGCTGTTCCTTCAATAGAATGTTTTCGAGGCCCTGCGCATATTCCGGCGGCAGAACAATGCGGCGGACGAGGACTTCCTTGACGACAATGGCGTCTTGTGCCAGGCGCGTGGTGATGAGTCCGGCGACACGCTGGCGAAATTCATCGCGTTTGACGGAGAAAACGTCGCGCACAACATAATCAGGAGCGACTTCGCGGAAGGCGCTTTCAACGACAGGGCCGACGATTTCCTGGTCGATTGGCTGCGGCAGATTCGCCTCGACGTAGCCAAGCCGGCTGGCGTCGAGGCGATAGCGAACCAGCACGGACAGCCCGAGCGGCAAACCTTCGCGGGCTTCGACTTTCAACACGGTTTCGTGGGGCTTGGCGTCATCCTGCGCGGAGGTGGCGAAGACTTGTTCGCGAATGTCGTAGAGCGACAGGCGTTCAATCAGTGGCGTGACGAAATGGACGCCGGAGTAGAGCGTTCCCGCGCGGATGCCGGAAATTTGACTGACGCGGATGCCGGCGGAACCGTCAGGAACAACGACGATGCTCAGAGCGATGAGCAACACGACCACAGCTGCTCCTGCAAGTTTGCCGGCGTCACGCCAACGAATCGAGATCCTCGGACGCAGCTTGGCGGTTTCGTCCGGCGGATTTTTCGAGAAGACGCGCCGCACCAAACGGTCGAGTTCGTAGGAGTAGATCAAGTCGTAAGCTGCGAGGGCCGCAGCGACGAGGAGCAGACCAATTCCCGTCACCATGAGTAAATGCCGTAAGAAAATCATCTTCGTTCTCCCCCTTGATTGCGTCTCACTCTTCTTCTTCCCTGAGCCGATGCCGGGTCAATCTTGTTTCGACTGCGTCGCGAGCCTCGCGGACTGCGCTGACAGTCGCCGCATGGGCATAAGAGCCATCACACCTCGCAAACACAGCCATTCGAAAGCGAACGCAAGTGCGAAAGAGGCCGCTATGGTTGCCGTCAAGATCGTTGCTACTTTCATTTTCGTTACCTCCGTCAGTCGCTTGACTTTGTTCACGCATTTTGGTCAGGCAGTGCGAAACGTCAGCGAGCCGGACCCTCCGCTGAAGCTGAAAAAGTTGGCTGAGGTTCCGCGACTAGCGTTTTAGGCAAGCTCGTGCCGAAAAGGTCCGCGGTCTCGGCGTCACGAGTGGCGTGAAGCTCGACAACGTCACCCACGCGAACATGCTCGAACAGCTTTTTCACGTCGCGATTGCGGAGACGAATGCATCCATGCGAAACATCCCGTCCGATGAGGCGTGGCTCGTTGGTACCGTGAATGCCGTAGCCTTTGATGTTCAAGCCAATCCAGCGCGGGCCTACCGGATTCTCAGGACCGGCGGGAATCACTTCGCCGGGGTGATAGTAAACAGGATTCACGACGCGATTGATGACACGGTACTCGCCCGCCGGGCTGGGACTCTCGGGCGCTCCGACGGAGACACGGAATTTCAGGAGGACGCGACCATTTTCGACGACCGCGAGCGTGCGATCCGGGATGCTGACGACAATGCGCCGCTCGGTAGCAACGAGCGCTGAGGCTGCATGATCGCAGGGCATGGTGGGCGGTTCTTGAGCCGCCGCACTGGCCGCGAAAACCAGTGCAAAGAGCACCGCAACGCACCTGGTCGCGTGGAGTTTTATCTCTCGAAAGTCACTCTCAATTTGCACCCACCTCATGGCCGCCTCCTGTGTGGCACCACTGTTGACTGCGTCTCACAGATGCATAGGGCACGGCAGGTTCCATTGGCGGGCTATTGCAACGAAAGAAGATACGGGATTACGGCGGCGCTCTTGGCGTGGGCGGCCCGACACAGCGTGAAAGAAGGACGCGCAGCGTCGCTGTCTTAGCTATAATTGGAACGTGGGGGCGATTCGAGAAGTATGCAACAACCAACAACCGGACTTCGGATCGGGCGAATCCTCGGGATTCCGCTTTACCTGCATGCTACCAGTTTCCTGATCTTCGCGCTGCTGACTTTCTTTCTCGCGACGCAGATTCTGCCGCTGCAATCAGGCGCGACTCCGATGCAATACTGGATCCTCGCCGTTGGGGTCAGCATCGTTTTTTTTGGCTCCCTCATACTGCACGAACTCGGGCACAGCGTCATCGCGCTGCGATATAAGATTCCGGTTGTCTCGATCACACTGTTCTTCTTCGGGGGATTGGCGCGGATCGCGCGCGACCCGGAGACGGCTCTGCAGGAATTCAATATCGCGATTGCCGGGCCGATGGTCAGCTTCATCCTGGGCGCGGTGTTCTTAGGTATTTACGGCATCGCTCCCCACGGAGTTTTGCAGCTCGCAGCCCTTTATTTGAGCGAGATCAATCTCATCCTCGGAGCGTTCAACCTGCTCCCCGGCTTTCCCATGGATGGCGGGCGAGTCCTGCGGGCGATTGTTTGGGGCATCACGAAAAACTTCGATCGAGCGACGCAGATTGCGTCGCGCAGCGGACAGGTGTTCGCTTACTTGATGATCATGCTGGGAATTTGGGCGATCATGGAACGCGACTCGGGAGTGTCGAGATTCCTGGGCGGGTGGAGCGGCGGGCTGTGGCTGGCATTCATTGGTTGGTACTTGCTTTCTGCGGCGCAGGAAACATATACACAGGTGGCCATTCGACACACGCTGACGGGGCTTAGCGCGGCGGATATCATGTCGCCTGACGTGCCCACGGTGGCGCGGGATATTTCGCTGGAGGATTACGTCCACGAAGTGCTGCGGACCGGGCGGCGCTGCCACGTGGTGACGGGCAACGGGATGGCCGTGGGATTGGTGACGCTGCATCAGGTGCAGCGCTTTCCGCGCGAAGAATGGGCGAATACTTCGATTCAAGCGGCCATGGTGCCGCAAGGCGCGATTCACTGGGTGATGCCCAATGAACCCGTGACGGGAGTGCTCGAGCGGATGCAGAGCGAAGACGTTAATCAAATGCCGGTGCTGCAGGAAGGGCATATCATCGGGATGATCGCGCGCGACTCGATTCTACGCGTGATACAGACACGCCTGCAGGCGCACCGCCAGTACGCGGCAAAGTAGCTCCGCCGCCAGCGCTTGGCGAAACACATCTCAACGGGGCCATCCAGCCGTATAATCCAGAACTATCGCGATGCGAATTTTGCTGGTCGAAGACGAGCGGAAGGTGGCGAGCTTCGTGGCCCGCGCGCTGCGCGAAAACGCGTACGCAGTCGACAGCGCGGTGACCGGCGAAGACGGGCTTCGCCTGGCGCTGGAAAATTCCTACGACGCAATCCTATTGGATGTGCGCCTGCCCAGCATGAGCGGAATCGAGCTGTGCCGGAAACTCAGGCAGGCCGAAATTCAATCTCCTATATTGATGCTGACGGCGCGCAGTCTGGTGGAACAGCGCGTGGAAGGCCTTGACGCAGGCGCGGATGATTACTTGACGAAGCCATTCGCGCTGGCGGAATTGCAGGCGCGCGTGCGGGCGCTGGTGCGGCGTGGGTTCCGGCGCGGCGAAGCGAAACTGCGGTGCGGCGATTTGGAACTTGACCGTCATAGACGAAGCGTCACGCGCGGGTCGGCGCGCGTGCCCTTGACGTCGAAAGAATTTGCGTTGCTCGAACTGCTGCTTTTGCGTTCGCCGGACTCCGTGACGCGCAGCGAAATCATCGAACATGTTTGGGACAGCCACTTTGACAGCGACACGAATCTGGTGGAGGTGTACATCAACCGCCTGCGGCAGAAAATCGATCAAGGGCACGGCGCAAAATTAGTGTACACGTTGCGTGGCGTCGGATACAGGATAGGAGCAGCCGAATGAAGCGCGCACTTTCGCTTCGCCTGCGAATGATGCTGCTGTTCTGCATTGTCGTGGGAGTGCTGCTGGCCGGATCGTATGTGGCTTTCTATTTGGCCTTGAGGAGCGTAGTACATAGCCAGTTCGATCATCGATTGATAGAAGCAGAAGCGCCTGTTGCAGCCGACCTTGCCACCGACACCGACGATGAGGACGTTGCCGCGCTGGATATTCCGGGAGAGTATTTCGAAACGCTCGAGCCAGATGGCCAGCCAATCGCATTCTCAAGAAATCTGAACCGTCACGCGATTCCGTTCTCTGGCAACGCGCAAGATCTGCAGACCATTCGTGACAGGACGCTCGGGCAGTTGCGGTTGCGGGCGACAAGCATCCATCGGATAACGGGCGACGAAATCCTGATTCTAGCCATGCCGATGCTCGACATCAGCGAAACGCTGGGGCGTTTTCGCGCGTTACTGTTCGTTCTGTTTCCGGGCAGCCTGCTGATTATGGGAGGCGTCGCGGCGTGGTACGTGGGCCGCAGCTTGGAGCCGATTGCGGCGCTCACCGAACAAACCTCGCAAATGGCCGAGCGCGTGAAAGTGACCCCGCCGGGAACAATTTCGGCGAGGACGCCGCGCGATGCTTTGCCGCTCGCTTCCACAGGACGCGACGACGAACTAGGCCGCTTGACGGACGCGTTCAACAAGCTTTTTGCGTGCATGGAAGGCGCGCTGGCGCAACTGCGTCAATTCGTCTCTGACGCGTCGCACGAATTGCGCACTCCTCTAAGTATCCTGCAGGGCGAAACTGAATTGCTGCTCAAGGAACAGCGTGAGCCGGAGGAATATCACCGGGCACTCGAAGTGATCGACAGCGAGTTGAAAAAGCTCAGCCGGATCGTCGAAGGGCTTTTCACGCTGGCGATGGCGGACGCCGGACAACTGCGACTGCAACGCGAGCCGCTGTATCTAAATGAAGTGCTCGAAGAGGCATGCGCCATGGTAGCGCCGCGAGCGCGGGACAAACGGATTTCCATCGAGCGGAGGCTGGACCGCGAGGTTCCCTACGTGGGCGACGAAATATTTCTGCGTCACTTGTTTTTGATTTTTCTGGATAACGCGCTGAAGTATTCCGGCCAGGAAAGCGAAATTTGCGTCCAGATGGCTGCGGGAAACGGCGCCGTGAACGTGCGGTTTGAAGATCAGGGCGTGGGAATCCCCGCAGAACACTTGCCGCATATCTTCGAGCGTTTCTACCGCGTGCCTCAAAACGATGCGACCGAGGCTCATAGCGGTGGACTTGGCCTTGCCATCGCGCAAGCGATTGTGGGCGCACAGGGCGGCACGATCGAATGCGCGAGCCGGCCGGGGGCAGGCTCAACGTTCATCATTTCATTTCCCCGAAATGGCAAAGACAGCGAGCCAGAAAGCTAAATAAAAATTAATGTCCGATTCAGCTTGCCAGGCCACAAGGCATATAAACTGGAACGCGTCGAGACATTGCTTACGCGAGTGCTTGCCGACAATAGCCTTTCGCCGCCGGGACATGCGTGGTGAGAGGAGGCAATTCAAAGTGAAACACATCGGGATATTTGTGCTGATTTGCGCGGCGGCCCTGGCAACGACGGCGCAGCAGGAGCCACAAAAATTGACTCTTGCGCAAGCTCTGGACATGGCCAATCGGCACAACCTGGATCTGATTGCGGCGCGGGCGCAGCGAGTGGTCGCGGCCGCGGGAGTAAGAATCGCCGGGCAGCGGCCGAATCCGACCGGGAATTTCACAGCCCTCCGCGATGATCCACACGAAGGCTGGTGGTTCGATATACCGCTTGAATTGGGATCGAAGCGCGAGCGCCGAATTGATTTGGCGCGCGCACAGGGCGTCCTGACCGACGACGATGTGGCGGCGATTGAACGCCTGACACGCCAAAGTGTGCGCGATGCATTTTTCGCACTTGCGCTGGCGCAGGGCGTGACCGCCGCGAAAAATGACGCAGTGAACCTCGCAAAGCGGCTCCGCGATATTGCCCAGCAGCGATACGAAACCGGCGATGTGCCACAACTGGAAGTCTTTCAAGCCGATCTGGTGCTTTCGCAGGCGCAGGCGGATTACCAAGTGGCTCAACAAGAAGAAAAAGTAGCGCTGAATGATTTCAATTTGCTCCTGAATGAACCGCCGAGCACCGAGTGGGACCTGGCTACGCCGCTCGACGGACTTCCGTCCGAACCGTCCTTGAGTGATTTACTTGCGCGCGCCAGCAAGTCAAACGCGGACCTCGCCAAGATTTCGCAGCAGGAGAAAATCGAGCAGAGCCAGCGCGCTTTGTATCAGGCTCAACGCATTCCCAATCTGACTGTGTCTCTCGGCATGGATTACAATTCGCCGCACAATTTTCGCTATGGGCCGCGCAGCCAGGTGAGCATGGAAGTACCGATTTTCATGCGATACCAAGGAGAGATTGCGGAGTCGGACGCGAGCCTTGTGGCGCTGGAAGATCAGGCGGCCGCAACGCGACGCGCGGTCCAGGGGCACGTGGAATCTGCTTTCCTACAACTCGATTCGCGCGAGGCGCAGGCGCGGCTGTATAAGGATTCGCTTATGCCCGCGGCCGATAAGCTGGAGGGCATGGCGGAGGAGAGCTACAAGGCCGGGAAGGTCAACATTCTCTCGGTGCTTGACGCACAGAAGAACGTGCAGGCGGTGCGGGAACAATATTTGCAGAGTTTGCTTGCGGTTCAGCAGGCGTTTGCGCAATTGGAAGCAACCGTCGGGACTCCCCTCGACTGAATGGGCAGAGCGATGATGCGAAGACAATGCTGGTGGATAGGAATCGGGTTGAACCTGGCGCTTGTGAGCGCGCCGGTAATGCTCTGCTCGGGATGCTCGGGTTCCGGTGACCAACCCGAAGAATCACAGATGGTAGCCGAAGTGACCGTCACGAAAGTGACGCGTGCGAATATCCAACAGTCGGTGACCGTCAGCGGCAACGTGGTGGCATTGCCGAACAAGGATGTCAAGGTGAGCGCGCTTGTTCCCGGGCGGATCACGGGGTTGAATGTGGCAGAAGGAGATCGGGTGCACGCGGGTGAAGTGCTCGCCACGATCGACAGCCACACCTTCGCGGATCAGTTGCGGCAATCGGAGGCGGCGCTCGCGCAGTCCCAAGCGACATTGCAAAACGCAGAGCAGAACCTAGCGCGGAATCAGACGCTCTTCCAGCGCGGGATCGCGGCAGGAAAAGACCTCGAGGATGCAAAAACACAATTGAGCGTCGCGCAAGCGGCGGAACATCAGGCCGAAGCAGCCGTGTCGACGGCGAAGTTGCAAGTGGGACGTACGAGGATCCTTTCGCCGCTCGACGGCGTGGTGGCAAAGCGCTTCGCGAGCATTGGCGAGCAAGTGGATGGCACCGCAGCGCAGCCCATTGTAGAAGTGGCGAACATTGCCGAGGTTGAACTATCAGGCAGCCTACCGGCCGCCGACCTCGGCAGGATTCATATTGGTGAAACGCTACCCATCACAAGCGATGCGTTTCCGGGGAAGGCATTCGAGGGAAGAATTGTGGCCATTTCGCCGACGGTGGATCCAGCGACAAATGTGGGCAACGTGCGCATCCGGATCGCAAATCCTGGCGGCACACTGAAATTGGGAATGTACCTGAACGCGCAAGTGCCTGTGCAGACGCATGAGAACGCTCTAACCGTTCCGCCCGAAGCCATTTACCACAACGATTCCGGCCAGACGCGCGTGTACAAGGTGGAAGGCGATACGGCGAAAGCGGTGGAAGTGAAGCTGGGAATTGAAACCAAAGATCGCGTGGAGATTTTGTCGGGCGTGAACAATGGCGATACCGTGATTTTGACCGGGGGCTACGGTTTGGGTGATACCACAAAAGTCAAAGTCAAGTCATGAATATCGTTCGAGTCTGCCGAAAAAATCGATATGCAGTTTATTTGCTCACGGCGTTCCTCACGATAGCCGGGGTTTACTCGTTCTTCAAACTTCCCAGCAATATTTACCCCAATCTGGATTTCCCGCGGGTCATCATCCTGGCGCACTCCGGCGATCTTTCTCCGCAGACAATGCTGCTGACCGTTACCCGTCCCCTCGAGGAATCGGTGAGCACGGTGCAAGGCGTAAACCGCGTTCGATCGAAGACGATTCGCGGCGCCGCATCGGTCGGCGTGCTTTTCAATCCTGGAATGGACATGAAATACGCCCTGCAACTCGTACAGGGGCGGGTGAGCGAAGTCCAGTCGTCCCTCCCCGCAGGGACGGAAGTGAACGTGGAATGGGAATCGCCCACGGTCTATCCCGTGCTGAGCCTGATCTTGAACGGCAACGTGCCGGACGCAGATCTTTATGATTACGCCTATTATGACTTGCGACCTCTAATCACGCGCGTGCAAGGCGTGGGCCAAGTGGAGGTACAAGCAACCGACCACCGCGAAATCTCCGTAATTGCGGATCCGCAAAAGCTGCTCTCCCATCGGCTGACTCTGGATGACGTTGCAACGCAGATTGCAGAAACGAACCAGGTGGCCGCGGTCGGCCGGCTGCCGAAGGACTACCTTCAATATCAAATATTGACGGACGACCAGTTTCACAGCCTCGACGACATCCGCAACGCCGTGGTGGCCATTCAAGATCAAGGCCCCGTGCGCGTGGGCGACATTGCCACGGTGCGGACCGGAGTAGCCGATCCGACGCTGCTCGCCACAGGAAACGGAAAGCCGGCGGCGCTAATCAACATTACGCGACAAATTGACGGAGACATTCTGCAAATCGCCAAGCAGATCAAAGCGATGACGCAGAATCTCGGATCCGCGATCCCGAAAACGCTGCATGTATCGGTCGATTACGACCTGGCCGAGTTCGTTTCCGAGTCCATCAAGAATGTTCGCGACGCGATCCTCATCGGCGCATTTCTTGCGGTGGTGATTCTTTATTTGTTTCTTCGCGATTGGCGAACCACGCTGGTTGCGGCCACGTCATTGCCTCTTTCCGTGATCGGGACGTTCTATTTCCTGAAGATCACGGGCGGCACGTTGAATCTGATGTCCCTCGGCGGAATCGCGATTGCCATTGGACTGATTATCGACGATGCGGTGGTGATCATCGAGAATATCTACCGTCACCTCGGGCTCGGCGAACCGCCGGCCGAAGCCGCCGAAGCCGGCGTGCGGGAATTGCTCGGTGCGGTGATCGGCTCGACGGCCACGACTGAAGTGGTTTTTCTTCCGTTGACCTTGCTGCAGGGAATCGTCGGTGAATTTTTCAA
>JBAUEX010000116.1:0-2206 GCA_049678845.1 Candidatus Acidiferrales bacterium | reverse complement strand
CCCTGATCTTGCGTACCGCGAAGGATTACGCGGCTCTTTTCTCTTTGGGCCATTGGAGCTCGATCCATTGTCAATGTGTGTCCCAATTCAGCGCCTATTATCAGGCGCGAGTGTTTTGCAAAAACTGACCATAATTCCACAGCACATCACCCACGAGTCGCCGCCATACGGCGTCGCCGCGCGAATTCGATTGGGGTGCCCGTTCTGGCAGAAGTGCCTGAATTTTGTCCCAAGCTACATCCAATCGTGACGCTTGGCCGCTGCGCTTCACCAGGCACGGCAGCCGAAACGCGACCTCGGCAGCCACTTGATACACCAAATATCGCGGTGTCGAATGGAAGGCAAGGCTTGCCCAGCGAGGCCACTGAGGGCTGCTTTTCAGCCAGCCGCGTCGTTTGACGAGCGACATCCATCCGCGAAGTCTTTGTTCCATTTTCTGCTGGCTTGCGAGGCGTGCCGAGAGGCCCGCAATCGTCAGCTCGTCCCGGCTATTCGTGAGTTGAATCATTTCCCATCGCCACAACCGGCGCATATAGTTAATCGCCTCATGCCACAGGTCCACGCGACGATCGCAGTCTACTTCGTCTCCCGTGAGCTTCCAGGAAGTGCATTCCGCAACACGGATCGCAAACTTCTTCAACGGAAACGGAGCATCGTTGCCGGCTTTCTCGGCAAATGCCGTCAAACGCTCTGCTCGCTCGCGATAAGTCGGCGCATAGTTCCCGCAAAACGCCAAATAGGACGTCGCCATGTCGAGATGAAGTTTTATTGTTGCATAGTGTAGACGAGGTGTCAGCTGCAGTGTCGATCTCTCGAGCTCATCCACGAATGCCAATTGCTCGATCATCCGATTGCACAGCAATCGCCACGCATCTTCCCGTGAGATATCCCTGGCGGTAAATTGTGGAATCAACCCCAATATCCCGGGATCGCCCAATATGATTCTCCCGCAGGCGCGTAACTCATAAGAAAAAATATGAGGAGGCAAATTCTTCAAATAGGAAACATCCACGACGGCGAGGTCGATGGGAACCTCGATTCCCTGATCGGCCAGTTTCTTTGCACTCTCGCGCTTGACGGACTCCGCGCAGGCAGCATCCGTCGCGCCGCTCCTTCGTCGAACAACCACGAGGAACTCCGCATCGCCCAAAAGCTTCCATGTGTTACGGCAATCGACGATTGTTGCTTCACCGCGCGCTGCACTACCGGTGATGATAAGAGACACAACACGGTCGCCAAAGGTGGCGTTGCATTCGGCAGCTACGGCGCCCGAGATGCTCTGGACCACGTCGTTCTTTCGTATCACGAAATCATCTTGGATCCTGCGATTAAGGCACCAACTCCTTTCGTCCAGCGCAACGCTGTGTTGCGTATCGGATCGCCCAAAATCCACGGGCTTCCGCTACTAAACCCGCTCGGATGGTACAGTCTCTTCATGTAACGATTGGGCGTTCGAGCTTGTTTGCCGTAGCCACTCGGACAGATAGAGACTTGACGTTTGCTCGATTTGGCGTTGAATGGTAAATCGCTTCAGAACCCAATCCCGCCCGGCAAGAGCAAATTTGCGACGCAACTCCGGTTGGCGTGCAAGCCGGCCGATCGCGCCGGCCAACGCAGCAGGATCTCCGGGAGGGACTAAAAGCCCTGTCTCGCCGTCAATGACAACTTCGGGAGTTCCGTCCACGGCTGTTGCTATGAAAGGTATTCCTGCCGCCAAGGTTTCGACCGCCGTGAGCGAGAGGCCCTCGTAAAAGGAGGGAAGAACGCTGATATCCGCCGCAGCCAGCCAATCGCCGACATTTGCTTGGAACCCGACGAAGCGCACCGTGTTCTCCAGCCCCAAATCCCGAGTCATTTTGCTCAATTCATCTTTCAGTGCGCCGGAGCCGAGGCAGATGAGCCGGACGCTGGGGAACTCAGATTGCAGTAGCGACAGCGCCTGAAGAAGAATGCGGTGGCCTTTTTGCGGTTCCAACCGCGCCATGACAATTAACACTAGATCGTCCTTGGAAAAACCAAGGCTTTCGCGAATTCCCTGTGGATGGGCCTTCGACGGATCCACTCGCTCCATGGAACAGCCATTCTGAATGACCGAGACTTTCTTCCCAGGTATCCTTTTCTGTTCTATGAGATACCGCGAATTGGCTTCGGAAACAGCAATGTAGCGATCAATCAAATGTCCGACGGCTCGGTCGACAAAAAACTT
>JBAUEX010000115.1:0-9902 GCA_049678845.1 Candidatus Acidiferrales bacterium | reverse complement strand
GATGATCGCGGCCATGGCGTTATTCATGAGGATCCTCTCCGGCTAAAAGCGGGACGCGCCCGAAGGCTTCGGGAGCGGCCGCCCCGCGACTCAATCGGGAATGGCCCAGAAAACTGTTGCCGCGAGAAAGGGGTAACATCGCGGTTAGCATATATGTTCTCCCGGTATTGTTCACCGGATATCTTCACCGCCTTACGCGTGTCGTATAGCGGCAGTTCTTTGGGGCAAACATGGGCCATTAGCACTTGGTATGGAGTGTTGAGAGGCGTATCTTTAATAAAGATGAGCCGAATAAATCGTACTACAGCGGCGAAGGAGAACGACGTGGAACGGCCTGCTCCTGCACCGACCGAGGGTTTTCGACCCACGGAGCGGCCGCAAACGGATGCTCGGCGTCGCGTGGCCATCGAACGAATAAGTCCGGAAATCGACTGCGGCAGGTTTGCGATCAAGCGCGTTGTCGGGGAAAGCGTCGTAGTGGAGGCTGACATCTTTACCGACGGTCACGACCAGCTTGCATGTCGCGTTCTGTATTGGCAGGGGATCGAGAAGGAGCCGCACTCGTCCCCCCTGTTGCCGCTTGTCAACGATCGCTGGCGAGGCGAGTTTCGCGTTACCAAAATCGGAACGTATCGGTACACCGTGGAGGGCTGGACCGACCGTTTCAAAACCTGGCGCGATGACTTGAACAAGCGAATCGCCGCAGCTCAAGACGTTCAAATCGAACTGCTGATCGGAGCCGAACTAATCGGAGATGCAGCCAAGCGAGCCGAGGGAGAGGATAGCGAGTTGCTTCGGGAATGGGCGAACCGCCTGCGTGACGCTGTGAAAAAAGGAGCCGGCAAGTCAATCGCCCTGGAAGAGGAATTGCTCCCGATCATGGAGCGTTGTCCCGACCCAAAACTCACAAGCCGCTACGGGAAAGAACTCAGGGTAACGGTGGATCGCCCGAAAGCGCGCTTTTCGGCATGGTACGAAATTTTCCCGCGTTCTTGCTCGCCCGAGGCTGGGCATCATGGCACGTTGCAGAATGGCGAGGCTTGGCTGGCCTATATTGCGTCCATGGGCTTCGACGTAGTTTATCTGCCGCCCATTCACCCGATTGGGCGCACGCATCGCAAAGGAAAAAACAATTCAGTTGTGGCCGCACCCGACGATGTGGGCAGTCCTTGGGCGATTGGATCGGCCGAGGGTGGTCACAAGTCGATTCATCCGCAGTTGGGCACCCTGGAAGATTTCCGCCGGTTTGTCTCCAAGGCCGAAGAACACGGATTGGAAGTTGCTCTGGATATCGCGTTCCAGTGCTCGCCGGATCACCCCTATACACGCGAGCATCCCGAGTGGTTCCGCAGGCGTCCGGACGGTACGATCCAGTACGCGGAAAATCCGCCAAAGAAGTATCAGGATATCTATCCACTCAATTTCGAAACTTCCGATGCGCTTGCATTATGGGACGAATTGAAAGGCGTCTTTCAATTCTGGATCGATCAGGGAGTGCGCATCTTTCGGGTCGACAACCCCCACACGAAACCTTTCTCCTTCTGGGAGTGGATCATCGGCGAAATCAAGCAGCGGCATCCCGAAGTGATTTTCCTCGCGGAGGCTTTTACGCGGCCCCACGTCATGCTGCGACTGGCGAAAGTCGGCTTTTCTCAGTCCTATACTTATTTTGCATGGCGGAACACCAAGCAGGAGTTGACCGAATACTTCACCGAATTGACTCAGACGGATGTCCGGGAATACTTTCGCGCCAACCTCTGGCCAGCCACGCCCGATATTCTTCCGCAAGTCCTGCAAGTCGGGGGTCGCTCCGCGTTTATGATCCGCTTGGTGCTGGCGGCAATGTTGGGAACCAACTATGGAATCTATGGGCCGGCTTTCGAGTTGTGTGAAAACGCCGCCGCGGCGCCCGGCAGCGAGGAATTCCTGTATTCGGAGAAATACGAAATCAAGCACCGGGACTTGAATGCGGAGGGAAGCCTGAGGGATCTGATCGCCCGGGTCAATCAAATCCGCAAGGATAATCCGGCATTGCAAAGCGAGCACACGCTGCGATTTCACGAAACGGACAATCCACTCCTGCTATGCTTTAGCAAGTCGACCGATGATCTTTCCAATGTAATTCTCGTCGTAGTGAATCTCGATTTCTTTAACAAACAATCCGGCTCGGTGAATCTGGACTTGCGTTCGCTGGGCCTCGCCGCGGATCACGCATTCCAAGTTCATGATCTTCTCAGCGATGGGCGATTTCTTTGGCAAGGAGCTCGGAATTATGTGGAATTGACGCCGGGAACCCTGCCGGCGCATGTCCTGCGCGTGCGGCCAAAGGATTCCTACGGAGCCGGATTTTGATTACCGCCTGTACCCGGAAGTTTCCCCTTTTCCAGCCGCAGTTTGGGAATACTCCTTGAGGTCTTAGGAAAGCCTTTATGGCGAAACGGCGCGGCAGTGCAGCGGATCCTCTTTGGTACAAAGACGCAATCATTTACGAGTTGCACGTGCGCGCGTTCAAGGACAGCAATGGCGACGGGATTGGTGATTTTCCGGGCTTGATCCAGAAACTGGATTACCTTCAGGACCTGGGCGTCACGTGTCTATGGTTGTTACCGTTCTTCCCTTCGCCGCTCAAAGACGACGGCTACGACATCTCCGACTACCTCGGCGTTCATCCGATGTATGGCACGATCGAAGACTTCCAAACCTTTCTGAATGCCGCTCACGATCGGAACCTCCAAGTTGTTATCGAGATGGTGATCAATCACACCTCGGAAGAGCATCCTTGGTTCCAAGCCGCCCGCCAAGCTGCCCCCGCTTCGCCAGAGCGCGACTTTTACGTTTGGAGTGATACGGACCAAAAATACAGTAACGTCCGAATTATCTTCACCGACACGGAAAAGTCCAATTGGACGTGGGATCCGGTCGCCAAAGCCTATTACTGGCACCGCTTCTTCTCGCACCAGCCTGACTTGAACTACGACAACCCAAGGGTCGTCGAACAAGTCGTCAAGGTGATGCGGTACTGGCTGGACATGGGAGTGGACGCCTTGCGAGTGGACGCGATCCCTTATTTGGTGGAGCGCGAAGGAACGAGTTGCGAAAATCTTCCGGAGACACACGCTGTCATCAAGAAACTTCGCCAGGAGATCGACGCAAATTACTCCGGCCGCATGCTTCTTGCCGAAGCAAACCAGTGGCCGACCGACGTGCGCCCATATTTCGGCGACGGGGACGAATGCCATATGGCCTTCCATTTTCCGCTCATGCCGCGCATTTATATGGCGCTGCGCCAGGAAGACCGGCTGCCCATTACCGACATCATCGCGGAGACTCCCAGTATTCCTGAAAACTGCCAATGGGCGCTGTTTCTGCGGAATCATGACGAATTGACGCTGGAAATGGTGACGGACGATGAGCGTGACTATATGTACCTGGCCTACAGCGGTGACCCGAGAATGCGCATCAATCTCGGTATCCGCCGACGCCTGGCTCCTCTTGTCGATAATAATCGAAGGCGAATCGAACTTTTGATCAGCCTGCTCTTCTCGTTTCCGGGCTCTCCGATCCTCTACTACGGCGACGAAATCGGGATGGGCGACAACATATATCTTGGCGACCGCAACGGAGTGAGAACGCCGATGCAATGGAACGGCGATAGAAACGCCGGATTCTCCAACGCCACTCCGGCGCGGCTTTACAGTCCCGTGATCATGGACCCGGTGTGGGGATACGAAGCCGTTAACGTGGAGGCTCAGCAAAGCGATCCATCGTCGCTTTTGAACTGGATGCGCAACATGATCGCTTTGCGAAAGCTCTTTCGCGTTTTTGGGCGCGGCAGCATTGAATTTCTCGATCCGGCGAATCGCAAGGTGCTCGCCTATCTGCGAAGGGATGGAGATGAGCAAATCCTGTGCGTGGCGAATCTTTCCCGCTTTGCTCAGCCCGTGGATCTGGATCTATCGAAATTAGAAGGAAGGCTCCCGATTGAGATGCTGGGGTACGTGGAATTTCCGGTCGTGGAGCAGCACCCTTACCGACTTACGTTGGCTCCGTACGGTTTCCTGTGGCTGGAGTTACATCCCAGGCAAGAAGCCAGCACTGCCGGAGTCGGCCTCACGGAAAAATCACCGTTGCCTTTCGGGAGCAATTGGGAAACCGTTCTTGAAGGCGTGGAGAGACGTCGCCTCGAGACCTCCTATCTGATGGAGTATCTGCCGGCGCAACGTTGGTTCGTTGCGAAGTCCCGCCAGATTAAAGCAACGCGAGTTCTGGACTGGGCCGTCTTGGAGACGTCAAAATCGGCACTGGCACTGCTGGAAGTGCAGTACAACAGCGGACCACCCGACACGTATCTGCTCGCACTCGGGGTGACTCTGGGCGAGCGCGCCGAGGAACTGCGCCGCGCGGCTCCGAACACCGTGATCGCGCCGGTCGTTGTGCAGGAGAATTCTGGCTTGCTTCACGATGCCGCGTTAGACGACGAAACGTGCGCCGCGTTGCTTGCATTGATCGAAAATGAAGAACAGATTCCTGCCCGTCACGGTGCGATACGAGGAGTGCGAGGAAAAGCATTTCAAGATGTCTTGGGACATGCGGGAACACCCTTGCAGGTGCGCCGCAGTTCCGCCGAACAAAGCAATACGTCGATTCTCTTTGGAGACCGGTTCATTTTGAAGCTGTTCCGCCGCCAAGAAGCTGGTGTGAATCCCGAATGTGAGATCGGAAGATACCTAACCGAAAAGGTGGGCTTCGATCGGGTTCCGCCCTTTGCCGGCTTGATCGAATACACGCCGACGGAGAACGGCAACACCTCCACCCTGGGAGTTTTGCAAGCCCTGGTTGCAAATGAAGGAGACGGATGGAAATGGACGATTGAAGAACTTGACCGCTATTATGAAATCTGTGCTCCTCTGGCCCTTCCCGAGAACTGGAGCGGAGAAACGGGTGACATTACGGGACTTGCTGAACATCCGCCATCGCAGCTGGCGCGAGATCACGTTGGCATGTATCTCGATGCCGCCGCCGCCCTCGGGCGGTGCACCGCCGAACTTCACTTGGCGATGGCATCGCCGACCGACGATCCGGCATTCTTGCCCGAGCCTCTGAGCGCTGACGATCTGAAAGCATTGATCGCTGACGTTCGTCAACACGCATCGGCTATTTTCGACATTCTCAAAGATCGTGTGCCGTCCTTGTCCGATGAAGTAATCGAAATCGCCGGCGCCGTGCTCACTCGGCGTCGCCGCATCCTGCAGCGCCTGGAAGGGTTGGGCGGCTCGAACCTTCGAACGCAGCGCATTCGAATTCACGGCGACTATCATCTGGGGCAAGTACTGCGGGTGAAAACGGATTTCGTAGTTCTGGATTTCGAGGGGGAACCGGCGCGCTCGTTGGCGTACCGGCGATCCAAACAGAGTCCATTGAAGGACGTCGCTGGCATGGTGCGTTCCTTCAGCTACGCGGCATACGCTAGCCTGCTGGCTTACATCGCGAGACATCCCGGCGATTTTGAAACTCTGCAGCCCTGGGCGCGGCTTTGGGAGCGCTCGGTTTCCGCTGAATTCGTGCGGACTTATCGGCAAACACTGGGGAGCGTGGACTTCGTGCCAGCCAGCGCGGAGGAATTTCGCATGCTTCTGGACACGTTTCTGCTTGAAAAAGCGCTTTATGAGGTGCGCTATGAGCTGAACAGCCGTCCCGAGTGGCTGCGAATCCCGTTAATGGGGATTCTGTCGATGTCGTTGTAACTTGTTTGGGAATTTAGAATTCGTTTCGGGTCGCGAAGTAATTGCCGAGACTCATTGCCTTGAAAAAATCAGAAGCTTGAGGTTCGAACCTTGGAAGTGGACTCTGTTCCGCAACAAGCTGTGCAAGACATCGGACAGATCGATCGCGCCGACCTTGTGATTGGTATTATCGCCGACCTGAGCCGAGACGATGTTGCCGAGATATGTGAGGCTCTCGGAACGCTCCCAGGAAATCCGCGAATCGTAGTGCTGCAAAATCGTTCCGATGCACCGCCGATTGGTTCCACACCCGCTCAAGCTTCGTCTTTGTCTCTAATCGCTTGGCCTTTGCAGAATCAAGGTTCACCGACGACACCTGTTGAGGGTATGTTGGCCTCCTACCAATCCATTCTCACGATTGGCGAGGAACTTGGAGCTCGTGGATGCTGTGTCATTGCCTCGAAATTGGAACACGCACCGTCGAGGTGGATCTGCCAACTTGCGGCGCCCTTGCTCGAAGCCAGTTGTGATTTTATCGCGCCAAGCTATGCCCGCCGGAAATTTGACGGACTGTTGAATAGCAGCATCGTCTCTCCGCTGACGCGAAGTCTTTACGGATTGCGGCTTCAAAATCCGATGGGACCAGATTTAGGAATTTCCCAAAAGCTCTTCCCGGGGCTCCTGGACAGAGATCAGGATGGCAAGGCAGGAGGGAAAGGGATGCATTTGCTCGCGTCGCTTGTTCCCCTGGTTCTGTGCGGCGACCTCGAAGCGTCTCAAGCGTATCTGGGGGTGCGCAGCTATCCTCCGAGCGACTGGACTTATGTGAGTTCCTTGCTTAGCGAGATTCTTGGGCCCATTTTTCTGGCCATGGAGAGAAACGCAGCCTGTTGGCAAAGAATGCGAACCTCACGTCCGGTGAAGACACGGAACGAGCCCACGTCGACACCTCAGACGGCGGGAACCGTGGAAATCGACCGGTTGGTGAATTCGTTCCAACGGGGCATTCGCGACTTGCAGGAAATATGGGGACTGGTCCTGCCTCCTGCTAGTTTATTGGAACTCAGAAAACTGGCGCGCCTGCCAACCGAGCAGTTCCACATCCCGGACGAACTCTGGGTGCGCATCATCTACGATTTTGCACTGGCTCATCGCCTGCGGACGATTAACCGCGATCACCTTCTGCGGTCGCTGACACCACTGTATCTGGGATGGGTTGCTTCCTATGCGGGCGAATTAGCTACCGCCGAGGAAAATGCGGTCGAACACCGGCTCGAACGGCTCTCACTCGCCTTCGAGATGGGGAAACCATACTTGGTGTCGCGATGGCGTTGGCCAGATCGCTTCAATCCGTAGGTCTGCAAAGGAGGGATTCATGTGGGGACAAGTCAAGCAAGCGTTGTACCAGTCGACGACTCGATTCGTCACCAGGCTGGCGACCCTAGTGCCGGGATTCGTGGCCCTCATCGTGGCGCTTCTGATTTCGCTTCTATTGGCCTGGATTGTGTGGATGGTCGTGCGGCGACTGCTCTTGAGTATGCGATTCGATGAACGAGTATCACGCTGGGGCCTTTCCTCTCTGGCGGAGTGGTCGCCGCAAAGCAGTCCCACGCTTCTCGTGTCGGGATCGGTAGCCGGCGCGATTGTCTTGGCTGGATTCCTGATTGGCATCGCGGCATTCAATTCTGACATCACCTCTTCGTTGGTGCGAGCCATCTTCGCCTATGTACCGAACGTGGTGGGCGCCATCGTTGTTTTGGCGGTTGGAGCGGTCGTTGCCCGTTTCGTGGCCAGGAGCGTATTAATCGGAGCCGTCAATCTAAACTTGGCGTACGCGCGCCTGCTCAGCGTTGGCACCCGGTGGCTCGTGATGGTGTTGACGGTGGCAATGGCGCTGGTACATCTGAGAATTGCCGTTGGCATCGTGGAGCTGGCCTTCGGCATTCTTTTCGGTGGAATTGTATTCGCTTTGGCGCTCGCTGTGGGTCTGGGCTCCAAGGAGTTGGTAACCAAGTCACTCGAGCGAGATGCGAAGAGAACTCCGACTGATACGATCGAGGAGCCGTTACGCCATTTGTAGCTTCCTCAGTAGGAGGCACGACGATTATTCTCCCCCGCTGGAGCTTCTGGTAGGCTGAAAATCGGATGCGGAGTCGAGTGGCCTTACAATTCGGCGGGAAAAAAAGTCTGGTCTTGAAGAACCGTGTCCACTGCAGTCACCAGGGTCAACGCCGCTTGCGATTTGCGCACGTAGCCTTGTATGCCTATCTTCTGGGCCTCTTCCATGTATTCTTTGTCACGATGCATGCTGAGAATGACAATGGGGGTTTTCGGGGAGAATTCCTTGATTTTTCGAGCGGCATCAAAGCCGCTCAAGATTGGCATGGTGATGTCTAGGATGATGAGGTCAGGCTTCAGTTCCCGGGCTTTCTCAACGGCTTCCTGGCCATTGGCCGCTTCGAAACACACTTCAAATCCGTCGCGAGACTCCAAGAGAGCGCGAACGCCCCGCCTGACAAATTCGTGGTCGTCAGCGATCAAAATCCGTACGGCTACCATGAGAGGCAACTAGCCTTGTGCCAAACCATATTTGGCAAGGATACATCACAAGAGGAGGGCATGCCAGACCCGAAATCTGTTTACTGTGCGGTTTTATACAGTAATCACTGTATGCCCCTCTGTATGGCTTTCGTGGTACGAAATTAGACTTCCTTATCTGAAAATGGGTCCAATACAGCCCTCGCGATTTCAACCAAGCAGTCGCGATCGAGAGAGTCCGCTAGCGAAGCAAGCGTGCGCGGCAATGAAGTAGAATCGGTCATTCTGTTTATTCTTTATGTTTATTCCACGCGCAATGATGCACAGGCAGTTTGGAGATAAGCATGAAAAAAAGCGACCATAACCCTGCAATCTCTAGTAGCAGTCGGGAATCGCAGACAGCCTTGGAAAACAACGGGCGCGGTAAGGAGACACCGGGCAACGCCGATCTCAGCGTCATACTGGCGAGCCTGCAAACAATGCGCGATGGTGACTTCTCCGTGCGCCTCCCCGGCGCCTGGACGGGCGTGGAAGGAAAAATAGCGGATACGTTTAACGAGATTGCCGCAGCGAATCAGCAGATGGCGCAGGAACTAAAGCGCGTCGGACAGGTGGTTGGCAAGGAAGGCCGAACACGAGAACGGACGAGGTTCAACCAATCGAGAGGCGCTTGGGGCGAGATGGAAGTTTCCGTCAACATGCTGGTCGAGGACTTGCTCCGTCCAACCACAGAGGTGACTCGCGCCATTGCGGCCGTCGCGCAAGGAAACCTGACACAGACTGTAAGGCTGGACGTAGACGGCCGGCCCCTGGAAGGCGAGTTCCTGCGCTCCGCAAACATCGTTAACACTATGATTCAGCAACTTGGCGTTTTCACGGCTGAAGTGACACGCGTCGCGCGCGAGGTCGGCACCGACGGCAAACTGGGCGGCCAAGCGCAAGTCCCTGGCGTCGCCGGTACGTGGAAGGATCTCACCGACTCGGTCAATTCCATGGCCAGCAACCTAACGGGCCAGGTGCGTAACATCGCGGAAGTCGCCACGGCTGTCGCCAGCGGTGACCTGTCGCGCAAGATCACGGTCGATGTGCGCGGCGAAATTCTCCAGCTCAAAGAAGCTATCAACACGATGGTTGACCAGTTGCGGTCATTCGCATCGGAGGTGACGCGCGTCGCTCGCGAGGTTGGTACTGATGGCAAACTCGGCGGCCAGGCCGTGGTGCCCGGCGTCGCCGGCACGTGGAAGGACTTGACCGATTCAGTAAACGCCATGGCGGGAAACCTCACCGCGCAGGTGCGCAACATCGCGGAAGTCACGACCGCCGTCGCCCGCGGCGACTTGTCGCGCAAAATCACCGTGGACGTGAAGGGCGAAATCCTCGAACTCAAAGACACCATCAACACCATGGTCGACCAGCTCAACGCCTTCGCCGGCGAAGTCACCCGCGTCGCTCGCGAAGTGGGCACCGAAGGAAAGCTCGGCGGCCAAGCCCAAGTGCCAGGCGTCGGTGGCACCTGGAAGGACCTCACCGACAACGTCAACTTCATGGCCAGCAACTTGACCGGCCAAGTCCGCAACATTGCCGAAGTGGCCACGGCCATTGCGACAGGTGACCTGTCGCGCAAGATCACGGTCGACGTGC
>JBAUEX010000114.1:0-3407 GCA_049678845.1 Candidatus Acidiferrales bacterium | reverse complement strand
GGAAAACCGCGGCGAGACTCTTCCCTGCCATCAGAATGACAACAATAACAGGAAGATCGCGCGACGGTTTGCCTGGCCGCGAATCCTGCGCCGCGCCTGAAGATCATCTCCACACAAGGAAAATGCGCTATTGCGCGTCTTGAAAGTTGGCGTGGCGGCTTGCTTGACTTTACCGCTCGCGAATGTTGTTTTAGTTGGTAGCACCTTTCTTCCGCGAGACCGCCCAACTCTTCAACCAGGTTGGGAGAGCGGGCAACCCACAAGGAGCTGATATGAAACGCATCGTCGCATTGCTGTGCGTCTTGGCATTTTCGGCCGTGAGCCTTTCCGCGCAATCCGGACGGTGGCAGCTTGTCCGCGCGGAATATGGTGCGGGAAACGCTTGGATGGATGTCACCGGCCCCATTCGCTCGCTTATCAGCGGCGATACGCTCCACATTCGGGTGGACAACGCGACGCTCGGCGGCGATCCCGCCATCGGTGCGCACAAAATGCTTCGTCTCGCCGTTCGAGACGATGACGGACATGAGACGATGCTGACATTTCGCGAGAAAGAAATCGTCGAATTGTCCCTGAGCGCCGGCGAACATGAACACGATCGCGACCAGGACCGAGGCCGGGATCGAGCTCGCGGAAGGCTGCGCATCACTCGCGCAAGTTACGGCGCCCGCGGGCGCGCTCTCGATGTAACCAGCCTGCTCAATTCCCGAATCGAGCGTGATCAGCTCAGTGTCCCCGTAAATAACGCCACCATGGGCGGCGATCCTGCCCAGGATATTCGCAAAACCCTGACCGTCTGGTACAGCTTGGGCGGTTCAGATTCGCAAACCAGCGTCAACGAAGGGGGCATACTGAACCTCCCGCCCGCCGGCGAATCTCTTCGCGCCGAGACTCCCCGGGCCGAGCATCCTCGCGCCGAAAGGAGATTGCAAATCCTGCGCGCAGATTACGGCGCAGACAACCGCTTCGCCGACGTGACGGCGCTCCTCTCTTCCCGCATTCAAGACGGCCGGCTTAGCCTACCCGTGGACAACGACACGATGGGCGGCGACCCCGCAGATGAACATCACAAAACCCTGAGCGTCTGGTACCTTGAAGATGGCAGGCCCGCAGAGGTCGTCGTCGACGAAAAGGGCTATCTCAATCTTCCCGCGGAAAGGGACGAATTCTCGGGCAATCTGCGCATCATGCGCGCGCAGTACGGCGCGGATTTCCGCTATTTCGATGTCACCGACCGCCTCAATGCACTGATTCAGGGTGACCATCTCCGTCTGCGCGTAAACAACGACAGCATGGGCGGCGATCCCGCAACAGACCGACACAAAGAGCTGACTGTCGTCTACATCTTCAACGGCCAACAATTTCGGGCGAGGGTCAATGAACAGGATGTGCTGAGTCTGCCGGGCGCCGATGACCGCGCGGGCGATTTTTCCGCGGAGCCTCTGCGGGTTCTCCACGCAACGTACGGCTTCGGCGACCAACGAGTGGACGTTACCGCTCGAGTCGGCGCGATGGTGAACGGCGATCGGCTACAGTTCCAGGTCTCAAACTGGTCCCTGGGCGGCGATCCAGCCATGGGCCAGCGCAAGCGGTTGAGGGTAGTCTATCTTTGGCGCGGAATCCGCTACGAGACTTCAGCGCCAGAGGGCGGCACTCTCGCAATTCCCTGAGTTGCCGCTCGTAATGGTCAAGAATGATTGTTCAGCCTGCTATTTGCTGTAGACACTGAAGATCCAGGGGATGCCGACCAAACCGGATTGGACGCGCACCTCGACGGCGTCGCCATTGTGGAAGAGATCGAAATCCTGGCGGGTAACCGCGAGGCGCTCGAGGCCGCCGTCGCGCCAGGACGTGACGATCAGCTGGTGCATCGGCAACAGACCCGGCATGGCGAAACGGCTGACGACCGTAGTCTGGAAATTTTGCGGCGGGGAGCGGTCGAGCGCGCCGTTGATGAAAAGCAAAGTGCCGAGGAGCCACGGAAGCGGCACGAGGCCGTGAAAAATCCGCTTGAGCAATTCGACTTCCTGACGGCGCAAGGCGCGACGCTCCACCCACACCGCAAGAAAAATGGTGGCGAAGAAAATCGCGCCCATGAAAATCAAAATGCCATCGAGATCAAGCGGCGGATACAGAAAGCACGGAACAAAAAACGCGATGGTGCCGAGCAAAAAAATACCGAAACGGTTGACGAGGCCGCGGCGCATGGCGCGATTCGCCTCGGCGGGCGCGAGCTGGCAATACTCGCAGACTTCATCAGGGCGCGCGGAGGCGCGTTCGGTGCCGCAGTTTGGACAACGCCGCAGAAGAGAGGTCACGGGTGGGCGAGTTTCCAAATGAGGTGATTGAGGTTCATGCGCGTCTCCTGGCTGAGCTCGATGAACTCGACGACCATCCCGTTGCTCGCGTCGACACGGCGAACGACGCAGTCAACGCGTAGTATTTCGGGCAGAAGCACGCGAGCCGAAAATTCCGCACGCGCCCAGAGCGGTTCGTGCGTTTCGAGATACATGCCGGACGCGCTGATATCGCGGAGCGTGGCATCCAAAGTGACTTCGCCCCAGGTGATTTCGACTTGCGCCTTGCAGGGGTAACGCGCATGTCTGCGACGCTCCGATTCCGCCACTCAGGCCCTCCACTGGGAAAAACGATGGGTCGCAAGTTCTCGTCATCAAGGCGATGCTATGCAGGCGTGCGATACGTGTCAACGATTATAAGAGGGCGATGCGCGCGGGGAGAGAATTGTACGCAGCGTACGGTGGAGTATAATTCGCGGATGACATTAGCCGAATTCTTTCTGAAGCAGAAGCAGGCCATTCGCGCACGAAGCGAAGACGTTTTCCGGTTGCTGCGTCCAGAACACTTGGGATGGAGTCCCGGAAACGGCGCGTTGAGCATCGGAGAAACTTTGCGGCACTTGTGGGTGTCCGAGGAAGGAGTGCGGGGCGTGGCGCTCGATGGTAATTTTGCCTATTACGAGAAACGGATTCCTGGCGGATTGCCCGCGGTGTTGGGCGGCGCGGCAAGCTCGATCGAGGAAGAATTGCGACAGATCGCGCGAGCGCATCAGGACACGCTTGCGGCAGCGAGCAAATTGCGCGCGGAAGAATGGGACAGAGAGCGCCAGAATGACGCGATCGGATTCCGCCGCAAGGTGAGCGTGATTTTATTTGGCATCAACGAACACGAAGTGCATCACCGGGCGCAGTTGATGACTTATTTGCGGATGCTGGGCACGCCAGCGCCGGAGCCGTTTGCGAAGCGGTGAAAAGCGGAATGTGTTCTTGCTTGCCTGAGAAGGAAAAGCAGTCAGGGTTTTGAATTTCCCCGCCTTATAAACCGCGAACCGCAGAACCCATTCGGCAACGAGGCTTCATGAACGATTCTTGCTCAGTCAGGCACGCGCT
>JBAUEX010000113.1:0-8219 GCA_049678845.1 Candidatus Acidiferrales bacterium | reverse complement strand
TTAACACGCTGGTGATCCTTGGACCCTCTTGTGCTCAATTTGCCTACTTTTTGTTGACGATCGCGACTTCGATTACGGTTTTAGGCGATGGCCCTTTTGCACCGGGCTCTATCGTAGGGAACTCCTTCACTCCATTTTGCGTCGCGCGAAATAGTATTGCGTGCCGCCCAGAATGGCGAACATCAGCACTGCGAAAATGCGATTACTGGCGAGCGCGCCCAGGACTTGCGGGCCAATGTGCAGGAAATGTTCCGGCAGGAAGTGATATTTGAAATTCGGGTCGCCAAAAAGATAAATCACGATTCCGAGGAGGCCAAAAATTCCTCCTCCGGCGATCAGTCCGCTGGCGTAGAGAGGCCCAGGGCCAATTTCGCTATCGGCTGTGCTCTTGTCTTTGGCGCCGCGTTCGGCGAGCCAGCGCACCACTCCTCCCGCAAAAATCGCCATGGTCGTATCAATCGGCAGATACGCGCCCACGGCAAACGGCAGCGAGCGTATGCCGAGCAATTCAATCGCGATCACCAAAAACACCCCCACCAGCACCAGCCGCCACGGAAGTTGTCGCTGCAAAATCCCGTTGATCACCGTGGCCATCAGGCGCGCTTGCGGAGCAGAAGCCTTCTCGCTTCCGATGCCGTGGACCCACTGAATATCGATCTCGTGCGCGGCCGGATCGTAAAGATAGTTGCCGTCGGGCACAACATGCGAGCCGATGGCATTCAGCAGAACATAATTTTTCCCCGCGTGAGCAAAACTCTGATTTTGCACACTGACGCCGGACGGCAGTTGATTGACGTCCAGCGCGATGTGCGCGGGTTTGTACTCCTCGAGGCCCACGTTCATCAAATTAAGAGTAGCGCCGACGGCGAACACAGAAACCATCACGCCAATCATCAACGCCAGTTGCTGTTTCGCGGGAGTCGCGCCGACCAGATAACCTGTTTTCAAGTCCTGCGAAGTGCCGCCGGCATTCGATGAAGCGATGCACACCACGCCGCCGATCGTCAACGCCAGAACGGAGAACGCGCTCCCCGTCCAGCCCAGTACCAGGAACATCGCGCACGTCGCCATCAGCGTGGCAATCGCCATTCCGCTGATCGGATTCGATGAGTTGCCGATCAACCCGCAAATCCGCGACGACACCGTCACAAACAAAAATCCGAAGACCACCACCAACACCGCCGCGATCAAGTTCTGAAAGATTGTCGTGCTCGCTCCGGGGATGGGACGGAACGTCAGCAGCGCCCACATCATCGCGATAATCGCCAGCGATCCGAGCACGACAACTTTCATCGAAAAGTCGCGGTCCACACGCCGCATGGCGATATTCACAGCGCCCATCGCGCGGCTCTCGCGCATGTCCTTGAGTCCGGCGGCCAGCGCGGAGACGATCGTAGGCATCGTTTTGATCAGCGTGATCACGCCCGCCGCGGCGACTGCGCCCGCGCCCATCGGACGAATATACGAACGGTATAAATCGTCCGGGGACATCTGCCCGATGGGAATCAGGCCAGGGAAAAGAGGCTGCGTCATCAACCCACCGAAAAACTTTATCGCCGGCATCAGCACCAGCCACGAAAAAACGCCGCCAGCAAAAATCACGCCGGCAATGCGCGGCCCGATGATGTACCCAACGCCCAGATATTCCGGCGTGATGTTCGCGCGAAACGACGCGCCCGGCAGCCAGTCCGGTTTGTACTGTGGCGTATCCGGCCAGAATCCCATCGTCTCCATCAAAAACGCGTAGGCGCCGCCGAGACCAAAGCCCCAAAAAACTCGGCTCGCGAACGATCCACCTTTATCTCCCGCCACCAGCACGTCCGCGCACGCCGTCCCTTCCGGATACAAAAGCGCTCGGTGCTCCTTCACAATCAGTTGCCGCCGCAGCGGAATCATGAACAACACGCCGAGCCATCCGCCCAGCAGCGCCAGGAAAAACACGCTCCAATATTCCAACGGGAAGCCCAGGAAAATCAGAGCGGGAAGCGTGAAAATCACGCCTCCGGCAATGGATTCGCCCGCCGAGCCGGTCGTCTGCACGATATTATTTTCGAGGACGGTGGCTTTGCCGAAAGCGCGAAGGATGCTGATGGACAGCACCGCAATCGGAATTGACGCTGATACCGTGAGTCCGGCGCGCAGGCCTACGTAAACCGTGATGGCGCCGAAAAACAATCCCGCGAAAATTCCCAGGACGATGGCACGCCCGGTGAACTCAGGAATTACCTTCTCGGAGGGAATATAAGGATGGAACTCGCCCGGCGGTGCTATCGAACTCCATGGTTTGGATGCCACGCAATTGCCTCCGAGCCTCGACAGCAGGGAACAGCCGCAAGCGTACTTCGAATCGTTACCGCAACCACCGAAACGCACCGCAAGGTAGCATTAGATAGCGTGGGAGGCAAGCAACTCGCACGAAACGGCAGCAGAAATGGCCAATTTGCGCGCTAGCCTAGTAGTCCTATTGCTCTCTCGGATGCGAAACTCCAAAGTACAACCACAAAGCGGTTGACATCTTGTCGCCGCACGGATAGCGTAGCCGTCAAGTTATCCAGAAAGTACGGCTCATTGGGGGTGTGCCGGCTCCGACACGAAGCATCAAGTCACGTTCAAAGCTTGCTCCGATTTCGCACATGGAGTGTGCCATGGCTTCAACACGACGCGTATTGTCCGCAGTTCTCCTTTGTTTAACTATCGGTCTGCTTACGGCTTTCCCGCCTGCGACGCGAGCCGGCGGTGAGGAGTGGTTGCCCATCAATCCGGCCGACCTCGCGCTGAAGGACAACCCTGCCAGCCCCGGTTCAAGCGCCATGATTCTTTATCGCGAGGAAGCAGTTGACGATTCGCATCACTTCGAATCCGAATACTTTCGCATCAAGATATTCACGGACGCGGGAAAGAAATCTGCGGACGTCGAGATCCCTTATTCAAAAGGTATGGAAAGCGTGACGGAAGTGCGCGCGCGAACCATTCTTCCCAGCGGCTCGGTCGTCGACTTTTCCGGAAAAGTTTACGACAAAGTGATCGTCAAGGCCGGCGGCGTCAAAATCTACGAGAAGACGTTCAGTCTTCCGGATGTCCAGCCGGGCTGCATCATAGAATATAAATATCACGTGCCGTTCGATCCGGGATCTTACTTCTCCGTGATGAAATGGGACGTGCAGGAAGATCTTTATCTCAGAGAGGGCAAATTTACATTTGTTCCCCTGGATGATCTCCAACGGACCGGCTATCAGTATTTCGCATGGCGGACGCTATTCTTGCCTCCCGCCGCGCGGCCTCAAAGGCAGGGCAATGGCAGTTTTATTCTGAGCGTGCATGACATTCCAGGATTGGCCGATGAGCCTTATTCGGTGCCGAAAAACATGCTTCGCAGCCGTGTCGAGTTTTATTACACGCAGCAGAGCAAGGAATCCCCCGACCAATTCTGGAAGCGCACCGGAAAGGAATGGGGCAAGAAGCTCGATTCCTTCGTCAACAAAAAGGGCGCGCTCGAAAACGATTTGGCTGCCACCATCCATCCGAACGACACGCCTGAAGCCAAGCTCCGCGAAATCTATCTTCGCGTGCAGAAAATCCGCAATCTTTCATTCGAGCCAACTAAAACGGCGCAGGAAGAAAAGCGCGAGAAGATCGTCGCCAACGCGAACGTGCAGGACGTTCTAAAACACGGGTATGGAACTTGGCAGGATATTAATGCTCTGTACGTTGGGCTCGCGCGTGCCGCGGGATTCGACGCGACTCTCGCATACGTCGCTCCTCGCGATCGCACATTATTTTTGCCGGCCTATGAGGACACAGGTGAGCTCCAAACCAACATCGTGGACGTCAAGGTCGGCTCTCAGGACGTTTATCTGGACCCAAGCTCACCCGAATATCCCTATGGATTGATCCCCTGGTATGAGAACGCGGTTCACGGAGTGCGGGCGGACAAGGATGGAGGAGAAATCGTCGCCATCCCGCCGGAGGACGACACGCGCGCTCAGATTCTTCGCCGTGCGAATTTTCGCCTGAACCCAGACGGCTCGCTCTCCGGGGATATCATGGTTGATTTCGCCGGCCAGGAAGGCGCGGTCTGGAGGGCTAGCGACCGGAATGATGATGAAACAGGCCGCCGCAATGATATGCACGACGTGATCAAGAGTTGGTTGCCGTCAAATGCCACCTTTACAATCACGAAATTCGCCGATTGGGATGACAATGCGAAGCCCATCCACATTGAAGGAAACTTGAACATCCCGAGCGACAACACACGCGCGCTTGGACGAATTATCTTGCCGGTGTCACTGATTCAGTCCCAGGTGGCGCGCTCGTTTACGTCCGCGCAGCGTGTGAACGACGTCTATTTTCATTATCCCTATCAAGAAGATGATGACACCTCCATCCAGCTTCCGGCCGGCTACAAGCTCGAGAGCTTTCCAAAAGTGACCACCATTCCGCAGGGTGCGATTCAATATTCGATTGCCGGCAGCGCGCAGGGCAACACAGTGCATTTAACTCGCAAGCTTGTGGTGAACGGAATCGAGTTTCCGGCAAACAAATATCCGATCGTGCGGGCCATCTTCGACGCGGTGAAGACGGGTGATGCAGATGACATGGTTCTCGAAGCATCCACTACAGCGCAACACAATTAAGACACTCGTACTCGCGTGTGTCGTCGGCCTGTGCGGCCTCACGGCGGCGGCTCGAAACCATGCGCCTCTGTGGCTGACCGCGGCAGCTCAAGAGCAGATTCCGGAATATCCTGCGGACACAGTCGCAGTAACTCTCTTCGAGCAGCAACAGATAACCATCGACGCCAACGGCCATGTCCAGACGCTACATCGCGTCGCCTACAAGATACTTCGCCCGGAAGCCCACGATACATATGGCACGTTGGTGGTCCCTTTTGACAGCGACACAAAGATTAAATCGATCAATGCCTGGTCGATTCCCCCGAGCGGCGATGTCTATCAGGTCGGCAGCAAGGAGGCCATGGAAACCGGCATTTCGCCAGACGCTCTTTACAGCGACGACCGCCAGAAGATTTTGTCCATTCCCGCCGCGGACCCCGGCAACGTGATTGGCTATGAATATGTCCAGGAGGAGCGTCCGTTCATTCGCGAGGAAGAATGGAGATTTCAGCAAACGATACCTGTGTTGAAAGCTTCCTTCTCTCTGCAGCTGGCGTCTGGATGGAAAATGGATTCATACTGGGTGAATTATCCCGAATCGAAGCCGCAAATCTCCGACCGGGGAAATTATGAATGGGATCTCACGAATATCCCGGCACTGCCTCATGGCCAGGACTTCATGCCGGCGTTTGACGCAGTCAGAGGGCGGCTGGCGATTGAGTATTACCAGCCGGTCAGCGCGGATGATCCGGTCACGTGGCAATCCCTCGGCTCGTGGTATGGGAATCTCACCAAGGGCAGCCGGCAGATCACTCCCGAGATCCAGCAGGAAGTGATGCAATTGACAGCCAATGCGCACACGACGCTGGACAAAATCACGGCCATCACCAATTTCGTGCACAGCCAGATTCGCTACGTCGCCATCGAAATCGGAATCGGCGGGTTCCTGCCGCATTCCGCCGATGTGGTTTTCCAGAATCGCTACGGCGATTGCAAGGATATGACCACGCTCGCCAGCGCCATGCTCGAACAAATTGGAGTCAAATCCTATTACGTCCTGATCGACGCGGATCGCGGCGTGGTTCTGCCAAATGTTCCAACCTTGCACGTGGATCACGTGATCCTCGCCATCCAACTGCCGCCTGACGTTCCGGCAGGCAATCTTTACGCCACGGTGGATGACCCAAAGCTGGGCAAATTGCTGTTCTTCGATTCCACCGACCCGCACTGTCCTCTGGGCTACGTTCCCGCTTCGTTGCAGGACAACTATGGCATGGTCGTCACGCCGGCGGGCGGCGAACTGGTAAAACTTCCTCTGCTTCCACCGGCGACGAATCGCCTCATGCGCGTCGCGCAGTTCACTCTCAGCCCATCAGGCGATCTCTCCGCGCAGGCCCAGGAAGTCCGCTGGGGAGCGCCCGCTGAGGATTTGCGCTGGACACTTCTTGATGCCGCGCCGAAGGACCGCGTCAAGGTAGTCGAAAATTTCCTCAGCATCTTCCTGACAAACTTTCAATTGACGAAAGCGGCCCTGGGCAATCTGGATGTTGCCGACAAGAATTTGGTCGAAACTTATGACTTTGTGGCGCCCAATTACGCCAAGCAGGCGGGAGACCTGCTCATCGTGCGGCCCTGCGTCCTCGGTGAAAAGGAACTGACTTTCGATCCCGAGCAGCCCCGGCAATATCCCGTCGAGTTTTCCACGTCCACACTCGACACGGACCAATTCAGCATCACTTTGCCTCCCGGCTACGCTCCCGAGCAGCTGCCTCCCCCCGTGAACATCAGCGATTCTTTTCTTTCCTACAAAAGCGAAACGAAGTTGGTTGGCAACATATTGCAGTACACGCGAAGCTACGAACTGAAGACCGCCGTCGTCGCCGTGAAGGATTTGCCACAGCTCAAGCGCGACTTTCAGGCCATTTCCCTCGACGAGCGCCAACTCGCCGTCCTCCACCACACCTCTCCGTAAACTCGTTTCGTTCCCGCGCCGCGACCGCGCCGTCGGACCATTCCCAGCACCTGCACAAAAAGAGTTCGTGCGCGGGCTGTGCCTCGCAGTTGTGTTTTCGATGGCGACTAAACGTAATGAAATGCATGTGTCCATGGCCATAAATCCGAAGCAGTTTATTTCGCATGTTCGAGCTTGAAGAACCGCACCCTTAAAGGCCGGTTTCAACCACTCACCACCCCTCCGAAGTCGAAACGCGATATCAAGTTTTCTTGACCGGTGATGAAATCACATTGTGAAGAGGCTCCGGCAGGCTCAGTGTGTCCCAATTTCTGACCGGACAAAGTTTCGCGGGAATTGCAGGGATGCCTGGAGACCTCGGTTGTTTAGCCTTCGATTTGTCGCAGCGGGGGTGGGGATTTCCAAAGCGCTCTGGCGATCAAGAGAGGCGTTCGCGCACTTTATCGCTGAGAGCTTTGCCGTCCACGGTCTTACCTTCCAAGCGCGCGCGCGCGGCTTTAATCACGGCGCCCATTTGCTTCAGCGAGTCGGCTTCGGTGTCCGCGATGGCTTCTTCGATGGCGCGGGAAATTTCCCCGTCGCTCGGAGCTGCCGGCAAATAGGTTTCGATGATCTTGATTTCCTGGGCTTCTTTTGCGGCGAGGTCGTCGCGTCCGCCCTTGGTGAATTGCTCGACGGACTCGCGCCGCTGTTTCACCAGCGTCTGCAGGATTTGCAGCGCTTCCAAATCTTCGAGCGGGCGCATCTTCTCGATTTCTTTATTTTTCAGGGCGCTCTTCATCATGCGCAGAACGCTCAAGCGCAGCTCGTCCTTCTCCTTCATTGCCGCGGTCAGTTCTTTTTGAATGCGTTCCGTCAAGCTCATGTTTACGGGTTCTCCACAATTGAGAATAACCGGAAATTGCGTCTTTGAGAAGACGCGGTTCACCGCGTGCTGTTCGCCCGCCTTCATTTCCGCGCGGACCCGTGCCTACGAAGGGAGTCCACGGTTGCGCCGCGCACCGTACTTCACCTGCAGTGCGCCAGTGGCCGGAATCGTGCGAGATATGCTATCGTGGAGGCGCTTCAATGGGCTGTTTGCATTTCCGCGTACAGTGTCGGGGCGTAGCGCAGCCTGGCTAGCGCGCCTGGTTCGGGACCAGGAGGTCGAAGGTTCAAATCCTTTCGCCCCGACCACTCCAATCCCGTTAAATCAATAACTTACCTACGCGCCAGTTTGTGAACCGTCGGAAACTTGAGTCCGATTGGGTCCAAATACAAGCATTTCGACGCCCGCCACTGCCTTACGCTGTTCCTCAGGGATGGCGTGCAGGTAAACCTCTCTTGTGATTTCGGAACTTGAGTGTCCCAACAGAGCTTGCACTGTTCCGAGCGGTGCCCCTGTTGCGTCGAGCATCGTTGCGTGCGAATGGCGCAGGGAATGCCACGTAATGCCTCCGAGCTCCAACTTCTTGCACGCTGGCCTCAAATATCGGCGCAGCAAATTGTGCCTGTTGAGTGGACCGCCTACGTCTGTCGCAAACACCAAGCTGTTTGGGTTCACTTGACCTTGGCGGAGCTTCTTGAGCAAGGCCACGGCTTCTGACCCCAAGGGAATGAGACGAGCACTGCGGTCCGTCTTGGGAGTATCAAAG
>JBAUEX010000112.1:0-7606 GCA_049678845.1 Candidatus Acidiferrales bacterium | reverse complement strand
AAGAAATGGCATCTAAACGTGGTCGGGCTGTGGCCGAACTCGAAACGGAAAAAAGCGACAATGGGCGGAAGAATGGAAATGGCCGCGAGCTGATGCTCGGGCTTTACAAGATGCTGGTGAAATGCCGGATGTGCGACGAGAAGGCGCGCATACTGTTTCGCCAGGGAAAATACGCGGGCAATTTCTATTCCGGTGTCGGGCAGGAGGCCGCGGAAGTTGGCGCCGCGTACAGTTTGCGCGAGGACGACTGGATCGCGCCTTCGCATCGCGATTGGACCGCCAACATCATCAAGGGCGCGCCTCTGAATCTTTGCTTTGCGCAACTTTTCGGAAAGGCAACGAGCCCGGACCGTGGCAAGTCGACGCCGGCGCACATGGGCTATCCGCCGATTCACACGATCACGCCAGCCAGCAGCATCGCGGGACAACTCGCGGTCGGCACAGGCGTGGCGTTTGGGCTGAAGAAACTTGGGCGCGACACGGTGGTGGTTTCGTTTTTTGGAGACGGCGCCACGAGTCTTGGAGGCTTTCACGAAGCGTTGAATTTCGCGGGCGTTCATAAACTGCCCGTCATTTACGTTTGTCAAAATAATTTGTGGGCCGAGTCGGTGCCGCTGCGGTTGCAGACGGCGCTCAAGGACTTGTCGGACCGCGCCAAGGCATACGGCTTCCCGGGCATTTCCCTGGATGGGAACGACGTGATGGCCGTTTACGATGCCGCGACGAAAGCGATTGCGCGGGCACGAGCGGGCGAAGGCCCGACGTTCCTTGAATGCAAAACGTACCGATGGTATGGCCACTCGGAAATCGATCCGGCCAAGTACCGCATGAAGGAAGAAGTGGAAGCGTGGAAGAAGCGGGACCCGCTGGTGCTGTTCGAAAAAGTTCTCCGCGACCAGAAACTCCTCACCGACGAATCGAAGACCAACATTGCGAAGGAAATCACGCAGGAAATCAATGAAGCCGTCGAGTTTGCCGAGCAGAGCCCGTATCCTGACGCGTCAGAACTGGCGGATCATATCTGGGCGCAAGAATAAAAAGGGGATCGCAAAAATATGGCACGTAACATAACGATGATTGAAGCCATCACGGAAGCAATGGCGCAGGAGATGGAACGGGACGACCGCGTATTCGTGATGGGCGAAGACATTGGCCTGTCGGGCGGGGTCTTCAAGGCCACGGCGGGACTTTACGATAAATTCGGCGAAGAGCGCGTGTTGGACACGCCGCTGGCGGAGGGAAACATCATCGCGTCGGCGATTGGCGCGTCGATGGTGGGGCTGCGGCCGATTGCCGAAATCCAGTTCGCGGACTTCATCACCCCGGCGATGGAGTCGTTGGTGCAGCAAGCTTCGAAGATTCGTTACCGCAGCGCCGGCGGCTACGGCTGTTCGCTGACGGTGCGCATTTGTTGCGGCGGCGGCACCGGCGGCGGGCTGTACCACTCGCAGGAGAATGCATCGTGGTTCGTGCACGAGCCGGGACTGAAAGTGGTGATGCCATCGACCGCATATGACGCCAAAGGCTTGCTACTCGCAGCGATTCGCGATCCGAATCCGGTGCTTTACTTCGAGCACAAGAAGCTTTACCGCACGGCCAAGGGCGACGTGCCCGACGGCGATTACACCGTGCCCATCGGCAAAGCGGAAATTCGGCGCCAAGGCCGCGACATGACGATTGTCACCTACGGCTACATGACGAGCTTGTGCCTGGAAGCGGCGGAGCAAATGGCCAAGAACGGCACGGACGCGGAAGTGATCGATTTGCGCACGCTCTCGCCGCTCGACAAAGACACCGTGCTTGAATCAGTGAGGAAGACGAGCAAGTGCCTGGTGGTGCACGAAGACAAGCGAACGCTCGGCATTGGCGGAGAAATTTCGGCGATTATCGCTGAAGAGGCGTTCGACGATCTGGATGGTCCGATTGTGCGCATCACGGGCCCCGACATTCCGGCGATACCGTTTGCGCCTCCACTCGAGCACGCGTGGATGGTCAACACAGAAAAGATTGTCGCGGGAATGGAAAAGCTCGCGGCTTACTAGGCCAGGCGGAAGGCTTCCGGACGGCGTCATTTCATTGGCACCGCCTTTTTTGTTTACGTGAGGCTGCGGCCGCCGTCGACGGCCAAGATTTGGCCCGTCACAAAATCCGAAGTCACCAGATAAAAAACCGCGTCGGCGATATCAGCGCCTTTGCCGGTGCAATGCAAGGGCGCTCGGCGCATGTATTCTTCGTCGGGTAGTTCGCCGGGAAACTGAATCGTGCCGGGCGCGACGCTATTCACCAGAATCTCCGGCGCCAGGGCGCGAGCAAGACAGCGCGTCAGCATGATGACTCCCGCCTTTGAAACACAATACGCCGTGAATTTCGGCCACGGAAGCATGCCACCGAGCGAAGAAATGTTGACAATGCGTCCGCGTCCGCTGCGTTTCAGAAGCGGAGCAGCCGCTTGCGCGCACAGGAATTGCGCTTTCAAATTGGTCGCCATAATCGAGTCCCATTGATCTTCGGTCAATTCAGCGAAATCGGCCGCGAAGAACATTCCGGCGTTGTTGATCAGAATATCGAGCCGGGAGAATTCGCGTTCGATGGTCTGGAACATGCGCTGAACTTCCTGTTTTTTTGAGACGTCGGCAGGAATGGCGAGCGCGCGGCTGCCTAGCTTGCGCACCTCCGAAGCGAGCGATTCCGCTTCCGTTTGCGATGACTCGTAGTTAATGATCACATCGGCGCCCTCGGCTGCGAGCTTCTCTACGATGCTGCGACCAATGCGTTTCGCGCCTCCCGTGACGAGCGCGACGCGGCCTGCGAGTGCTCCTGGCAATGGACAACTCCTTTTCAAACTGCCCTTCGATAGTAACATCCTCGCAATTTCCGCACGCCATGTCTACGAGCAAGGTTTTGACGGCGGGAAAGCGCAGACGTTAGAATCAGACGCGAAGGCGAATGCAGGAGGCGTGATGAAACTCGATTTACTGGCGATTGCGGCGCATCCGGATGACGTGGAACTCACATGCGGCGGGACGCTGATCAAAATGGCGCAGAAGGGCTACAAGACCGGCGTCCTCGATTTGACGCGAGGCGAAATGGGAACACGGGGAAACCCGGAGACGCGTTTACATGAGGCGGCGCGAGCGGCGCGGATCATGGGTGTGAAGATGCGCGCGAATTTAGGATTGCCGGACGCCCATCTGGAAGTGAACGAACGTTACAAGGTCGCCGTCGCGGCGAAGATTCGCGAATGGCAGCCGCATACTGTGATTCTGCCTTACTGGGAGGGCCGACATCCGGACCATTACCACGCCGCGCGCCTGGGATACGAGGGATGTTTTCTGGCGGGACTGAAACAACTGGGGATTCCGGGAGAAGCCTTCCGGCCATTTAAGATTCTCTACTCGACGACTTACGATGAAACGGTAAGACCGACGTTTGCCGTTGACATCACCGCGCAATTCGACAAGCGGCGCCAGGCGATTCTCGCCTACCAGTCCCAGTTCAGCCCGCCGAAACGCGAACGAAAATCAAAAGTGTATATCCCGCTCGATGAACTCGAAAACCGCGTTAATTTGACGTCACGACATTATGGGCGAATGATCGGGGTCAAATACGCGGAGCCATTCTTGGTTCGAGAAATCATGCAAGTCGATGATGTGATCAAAATGCCGGTGAGGTCAGTGTGAAACGGTGGAGTTGATCAGAATTCATCCGATTCCTGGGCGAATCGGAAACCTGGAAGAGTTGGCGACGCACCACCATGCCCGATCTTGATCCGCAGAGGAGCATCGGTTTCCGAGCCGGCTTTGCGCAGGACAGCAAATGTGGCCAGAGCCTCGTTATAAACCTTCGTCACCAGGTAGGAGTCGCCAGAGTCTTCCTTTTTCCATACCTGACCGACCTGTATTCTCTTGATGGGCATGCGGGATTCTAGGACAGAAGCCACTTTAAACGTAATACTCGGCAGCGTCAATAGGAGCGAAGTGCTGGTCGTGAGTCCGGAATCGGACGGGGAACGAAGCCCCAAGCCAGGCACGCGGTGGTGCTGCGGCTTCACACGAACCGATGGGCATGGGCGGCGCAATGAGCAACCATGGCTCAACGAACCTCGGGCAATTCGTCGCGCGGTCCGCGTGTCGCATAATCTCGGCATTCCGTTCGCTTGCTTGAAGTACGATATGACCGACACGACTCCCTTGGCAGGAGTGACTTGTCCGGACCGAACCGGCACCGGGCCAAAAGCCCTGAACCTCGGCGCGTCGATTCAGGCGCTCAAGCCCACAATGACCAAGTCCGACGTCAAGAACGCGACAAAAACGGCGACGCACCAAGCCCATACCGACATCCATGGTTCCTACCGACAGGGCCTGCGCTAGAACCACATCGAGCCTCAAATCGGGCCGGCGATCGCCGGCCCCATACTTTAGCTACTTGCAGACACGGTGTGATTTCAGACTCGACTACGGGTTGCCCCGGGAGGCCCGAGAAACTCTTTTCAGCCAGGGGGCATCGAATCATTCACCGGCAAGAACCGGAAGCGGGTGTATAATCCCGGTATAGGCCAAGGGGGCACGAAAATGAAGAGAAGCTCCGCAACTGTGGCAGCCTTCCTCCTGGCGATCGCAATGTCCGCACCCACCGCGCTCGCTCAACAAAACCCTGACAAAGTAAAGACGGGATCAGAGTCCGACGTTAATGCGGTCGGGAACCGCAAAGTGGGACATGGTCCGGATATGTATTCGATCCAGCGCGAAATTGCGCTTGGCAAACAGCTGTCCCAGGAAGTCGAGAAGACTTCGAAGCTGGTCGATGACCCTGTCGTTGTCGCGTATGTGAACAAGGTGGGACAGAACCTGGTGCGGAATTCGGACGCACAGGTGCCGTTTACCATCAAAGTGATCGACGACGAGCATATTAACGCATTCGCCTTGCCGGGCGGATTCTTCTACGTGAACACGGGCGTGGTTTTGCATGCGGATGAGGAAGCAGAGCTGGCGGGCGTGATGGCGCACGAAATCGCACACGTCGCCGCGCGTCACCAGACGCGAAACGCCACGAAAGCGAACATCATCCAGATTGCTTCGATCCCCTTGATCATGACCCTGCCGGGAACATGGGCGGGCTACGGAATTTACGAAGGATTGAACCTCGCCATTCCCATGACATATTTAAAATTCACCCGCGATGCGGAACGCGAAGCTGATTACCTGGGACTTCAATACATGTACAAGGCAGGCTACGATCCAAATGCGTTCGTTGCCTTTTTCGAAAAAGTCGAGGCCGAAGAGAAAAAGCAGCCTGGAACGATCCCGAAGATTTTCGATACGCACCCGCCAACACCGGATCGGGTCGTAGCAGCACAAAAGGAAATTGCCACAATCCTACCAGCGCGGCCCGAATACATCGTGACGACGTCGGAATTCGACCAAGTCAAGCAGCGGCTGATTCGTCTCGAATCTGGCGAGAAAATTCAGGAAGCTCGCGACGGCGGCGGAAGGCCATCACTGCAAACCAAGGCGGAACAGAAGCAGGCCAAGTCGCAGCAGCAACAGCAGGGGCAAGGTCAGGGAGATGACAACGCGCCCGTGCTGAAGCGCCGGCCCTAACGTTAGATTTTATTTTACGAATTAAGTCCCGACGACGGCTCTTTTTTGTGGGCCGTCGTTTTTTTTTCCCCTCAAATGAAGATCTCATAGCGCGTCGGGATTTGGCATACAGAACAACGAGTAGCAACCGGGCAGTTTCCCTACGCCGCATTCCCTACAACTCCACACCGTAACTTCATGATGTAAAAAAACTACTCCGAGGCATTTACTACCCATTCGTGCAAGCCATTGCAGACAACTTGGACTGAAGTTCCCGGCAAAAATAAGAGCCGCGCAATACGCAAAATGCGGGGTTTCGATTTCAATTCTGTGAGCCGCTGCCAGGAATGGATTTAGCACGAATCAGGAAACGGATTCCAAGAGATGCGGATTTGGCACAGCGCTTGCATAAAATACCGCTGAGATTCTGTACACAATCTCTCGCAGGAGGAGACACTTCCAGATGTTCAAAGCAATTATGCATACACTGTTAGCTGGTATTTGCCTGCTAGCCATTTCCCTGTTCGTGCCACGTGCAAATGCTGGAGCCATCGATTTCGCGTGCGGCGCTCCGGCAACAAATATGTGCACTGGCACGATCACTATGGGAGGCGGTGCGGCAGTTTCCACATCCGGTATCGGGCTGCAAAGCAATTTCGACGGTACCGATGCGTTCACATCCACGTTCAGCACCAACAGTTCTGGCGTTGGCTCAATCTCAATCGTCGATACGGACGGCGACATGCTCTCCGGTAACATCGTCTCGACCACGACGAGCACTTTCGGCGGACACGAAACGCTGGTCTTCGATGTTAATTGGACTACGCTATCGGCCTCGGTTCAGAGCGCCGTGGGCACGACAGCCGGAATCGGCCAGTCAACGGTGCAATTCCTTCTCACGAATAGTGCCGTTGTGAGCTCCGATTTCAGCGTAACTGCATTAGCCCCGGCCCCCGAGCCCGCTAGCCTGCTGCTCATTGGCACTGGGCTACTGGGAATGGGAACGACTCTCCGTCGTCGTCATCGGTTGCCTCAAGCCTAAAGCAAAACTCCAATTCGGGCGGCGCGCATGGCGTCCTCCGGACTGGTTCCTCAAAACAGAGCCTTCGCGAGCCTCCGACAGAGGCAAGCGGAGGCATTCTGTTTTTCGGAGGGGATAAAAATGCGGGTCGCAAACGGACCGGCGATTCTTAACGGCGGTGTTCCGCGAGGTCGGCAACGCCCATGCGCTTGAGTGCTTCCGAATAATAGCGGCGGTACAAAATATCCCATTCTTCGCTGCCTTCGAGAATTTCCTTCTTCTGGGAAGCAATCTTAGCGCGGACTTCGGTGTCGACTTGCTCTTCCTGCTTCAGCAATTCCTGAAGGATGGTCACAACTTCCTGGCGGATGGTGTCACGGTCCTCGACGAAATCCAAATCGTCAACGGTGACAAGAAAATCGATGATGCGGTGAGAGAGGCGAACCGTTTTTTCGCGGCTGAGTCGCATCAACGGAGGATCAGCTTCCTCTGGCGCGCGAGCTCGCCTTTCACTTTTTTGTACATCTCCTGATAGGACGCGCCTACTTTGCGCATTTCGTCATTGTGCTGGGCGAGAATGTCGCGGACTTCTTCGTTCAATCGATCCTCCACGGTCAGTTCGTCGGCCATCGTTTGGCGCACGCGCTCCGCGAGAGCATCGGGGGCTTTCGTTTCAATCATCTGGCGCTCGACGAGACGCTTGACCAGTTCCTTGGACATGTAACCGACATAGTCGCGCGCCAACAACATTCTTCGTACCTCGGATTACTTTCTCAGTTTACTTGTGGCGCTGCGGAAGGTCAAGCAAGCGCGGTTGACGCTCGCTTTCGCTTCGGATAGCATGTTACGGGCGGTTAGCTCAGCGGTTAGAGCATCCCGCTTACACCGGGAAGGTCGTGCGTTCAAATCGCACATCGCCCACCAGTGTCGAACTGTTGTAGATGTACTCCACGTAGGTTGCGGGGACGTAGTTCAGCCGGCTAGAACGCTGCCCTGTCACGGCAGA
>JBAUEX010000111.1:0-16482 GCA_049678845.1 Candidatus Acidiferrales bacterium | reverse complement strand
GATAGTTGTTGCGATGAGCCCGGGCGCGGCGAACGATGCAAAGGAACACTCGAAGGAAGAGGAACATCGGGTGGGATGAGGACCCGGGTTACGGCGTAGTTTGAGCCGTCCTTGACTAGCGCCGCTTGTAGGACGACTCCTGCCAGAAAACCGTAGAAAACTACCAAAAAACGGAGGCAGCGCTAGAGGATGCGAGCGTGACTGCGAGCAAAGACGAAGTCGCGGAGACGGACGCCTTGCTCTTTCATGCTGGCGAGCAAACGGCGAGCCCAGACGAATTCGGCAGCGAGAAACCCCAAACCGAGCAACATCACGAGCCAGCCAGGCGCGGGACTAAAAAACAAAACTACGCCGAGACCCAGAAGCGTGAATCCGAGAAGAATTCGAAGGAAACGCTTGGCCTGTTGAAGAGTCCTGAAAAGCATTGTCGTGTTCCGTTCTACCAACCGGTTGCGCGGGCCGCAGGGAAAGACCGTATAACGGGCCGATATAACCTTGTACTGCCGCTTGCTTACTGCCTGCATCTGCTTCGATGCTTGCGAACGACTATGGCTTTAGGAGCACGTGAGTGGCCAAACTGCGGGGGCCTTGCCTGCCGCAAAAACCCCGCAGATCATGGCTTTCCCGATTTAGGCGCGCTGGCGATTGAAAGGAAATTGCGCGTCGATGGAAAAGATTTACCCGGCGAGGGAAAAAATGGAACTGACGAGCGTACCAATCAAAATACCGGAAGGCGCGAACGTGATTCTGGGGCAAGCGCACTTTATCAAAACGGCCGAGGACGTTTTTGAAGCGATCGTCAACACAGTGCCGGGCGCGAAATTTGCGATTGCGTTCAACGAGGCGTCCGGACCGTGCCTGGTGCGCGTGGAAGCCAACGACGATGAACTGCGCGCGGCGGCTATTGCGAACGCGCAGGCGGTGGGCGCGGGCCATTTGTTGGTGGTGCTGGTGCGAGACGCGTATCCGGTCAACCTGCTGGACCGAATCAAGGACTGCTACGAAGTGTGCTCGATCTTTTGCGCGACGGCGAATCCGGTGGAGGTGATTGTGGCGGAGACGAAACAGGGGCGGGGGGTGATGGGCGTGGTGGATGGCGCATCGCCAAAAGGCGTCGAGGGGCCAGCAGAAGCGCAGGCGCGGCACGACTTTGTGAGGAAGATCGGTTACAAACGGTGAATTCCTCCGACGATTTCTGATGTACGAACCGGTTCATTAGGGCACAATCGCGTGGTCCTGGAACAATCCGACTCGTTATGCCGGCATTTCGTCTTAGCAGGGCCGTCCAGGGCCCGGTAGCCGCGGGCGGTACTTGGGGGAATATGCTGGCCGGTAAAATTGTGGCCATGATGATGAAGGCTCCAACGAGGCGGACGCTGTCCGCATGGTTCATCCACCTCGGCGGGCCGGGACTGATCCTGCTTGGGCTTCTCGATAACTCGGTGATTCCCGTCCCCGGCAGCATGGACGCGCTGACGATTGTGCTGGCGGCGCACCAACGGCAATTGTGGCCATACTACGCGTTAATGGCGACCGCTGGCGCCGTGCTCGGCGGGTACATCACTTTCCGGCTGGCGCGAAAACAAGGGAAGGATTTGCTCGAGCGTAAGATGAAGCACGGATTAATGAAGAAAATCTACGACCTGTTCCGGAAGTGGGGTTTTGGGGCAATTGCGATTCCCGCGGTGCTGCCTCCGCCCGTGCCGATGGTGCCCTTCCTGGTAGTCGCGGGAGCAACGAACTACCCGACGAAGAAATTCCTGGCGGCGCTCACGGTGGGACGCGGGGCACGATACACGGGCTTGGCCTATCTGGCGAGCGTTTACGGACGGCAAATCCTGCGTTTGTTCTCGCAGTACGGGCTGCCGATCCTGTACGTGTTGAGCGGGCTGGCGATCGTGAGCGCAGCGTTCACGATAATTGGGCATTATCGAGAAAAAGCGGGTTTGAAAGCGCAAACGGCCCGGACAACATCCTGAACACAGTTCTAGACAGAACTCCCGCGAAGGATCTGCAGTTTCAATCTCCCGTGTTCCCTTCTTCGCCTCATCACATTACGCAATACCGGCGCGCGTCTTTGCTCCCGTGATGATTTCGGCCATAACGTCGCGATACGTGTCGAACGTATCGTCGACCACGGTGATCGTTGGGATGGCCGGCTGGTCTTTACGAACTTCGGGATGAAAGTGCCCGAATCCGGATTCGTGAACGCCACTGCTTCCCCGCCCCGGAGCGGGATGGCTGAGGTGCTCGAAGGTGCGCGCGTACTTTTGAAAGGCAGGCGGGTAACCGCGCGACGGGAAAATCTGGTAAACGGGCAAAATGGACATGAGCGCGTCGTAGGAAAACTCTCCGACGGCGAGCACGCGCGGGAATTTCTGGCGTAAGTCTTCGACGAGGCGTCTGGTGCCTTCGTGCATGTCGGCTTTCGTGTTGTTCTGCCAGCCGCCGGAGATGTCGAGAAAATAGCCGTCGACTCCGAATCGTTCGATTACGTCGGCGATGCGGGCAGAGAGCCAATTGCGCCAAGTATCCACTCCGAGGTTCATGTACTTGCCCCAGCCCTCCATGTGGCGATCGTTGTCCCAATCCACCCAATCCAAATCGAATGAGTTGCCATCCACGTCCGCCGTGGTCGCGTCCGAGAATTTTGAAAACACTGGCAGTTTGTCGTTGGCGCCGTTCATGCCGAACATGGGCAAAAAACGGAAGCCAAGACGCTGGCCACTCTGAATAAGCGCGCGGAAGCCCTCTTCGCCGCCAAGCCGCGGACTCACTTTGTAGATGGGATACTCCCAATAATAGCGGCCATCCCAAGCGGGAAGAAATACCATGACATTCTTCGCGGGAATTTGGGTAGCGACCCAGTCGAGAATTCGCGACGCTTTAGAGAAATCGTTGAAGATGTATCCGGTCCAATGCATGCCATGAATGGAGAGGACCAGGGCAATATCTCGAAACCACGCCGGCACGTCCTGGCGCTTCTCCCAATCGGGTATGGCAAAGGATTGTTCGACGTGCGCGAAGTGCGGGCGAAACGCGTCTTCAGCGCTCTGAGTGCGCCCCCCGCGCCACGTGGGACTGTGCAATTGATTGCTTTTCTTCCAGCCTTCCTGTTCGTAGACGAGCTCGACGCGATAGCCTTTGGGTCCCGGTTGAAAGTAGAAACGACTGGCGCGGACACGGTCGAGGAGCGCCGAGAGAAAAAAGAAATCGTGCTCGCCTGCTTGAATTACGGCCACGGGAGAGTCCATGCCGACGGCGGTGTGATGGTCGCCGCCTCCGAAAGGGTAGCCCAGAAGCACTTCGTTATCCTTGGGGTCAAAGAAGCCTTCGCTTCCGGCAGAAATCTGCCCGCGCGGCACGCCGCGCAGAATCGCAGAAATGGATTTAATGGGTTGGTCCATTTCGGCTGAGACGTCCCACTCGACAAATTCTCCGTTTTTTCGAATTCGGGCGAGCAAGGTACCGGGGGTTTTCTGTTGATTTCCGGCCCATACAAATTGCGAGCACCGGAGAACGATGCCGTCGGCAGTTTCTTCGACCGTCAGGTGATCGCGGTCGAGACCGTATGCGTTTTCGAAGGTGTAAAGACGAAAAGAAAACAGTATCCCCTGAAACGATACGGATGGCTCGGGAAAATCAAAACTGAACTTGAAGAAACTTCTGCCTCGCGGCGGGAGGTAAACATCGCTTGAGGAAGTAAGTGGAACGATATTCCCGTCGGGTGGCGCAGGTTCCGTTGCGCCCGCCTGTCGAGCGGCAACTGGCAAGGCGGGAGGCGGTGGCGCCGCCATGCTTCGATCTGGCACCACCAGCGATGAGGCGCCTGCAGCGAGGCCAGTTTTGAGCAAATCACGACGCGAGATTTTTGTCTTCACGGCTTTTCCTCCATGCTGGCGGAATCAAGTTCGCCCTACGGGCTACACAGATTAGTGCGAGAGGGCCTTTGTTGCCGCCCGCGCGTGACTGAAATGCTGCAGCCATGACTGGAAGCGATCGAGGTAGAGGTATACCACAGGAGTGGTGAAGAGCGTCAGCATCTGGCTGACGATTAAGCCTCCGACGATGGTGATGCCCAGAGGCCGGCGAAGTTCCGAGCCCGTGCCGCCGCCGACGGCCAGAGGCACAGCACCGAGCATCGCCGCCATGGTGGTCATCATAATCGGACGGAAGCGAAGCAAGCAGGCTTCGTAGATGGCTTCCAGAGGGGTCTTGCCTTCGCCGCGTTCGACCTGGATGGCGAAATCAATCATGAGGATCGCGTTCTTCTTCACGATGCCGATCAGCAGAATGATGCCGATCATGGCAATGACGCTGAGTTCCGTCTTGAAAATGAACAGAGCCAGCAACGCGCCCACGCCTGCCGACGGAAGCGTGGAGAGAATCGTTATGGGATGAATGTAGCTTTCGTAGAGGATGCCGAGAACGATGTATACAGCGGCAAGAGCCGTGAGAATCAGAATCGGCTCCGACGCCAACGAGGACTGAAAGGCTTGTGCGGTTCCCTGAAAGCTCCCATGCACGTTTTCCGGCATGCCGATTTGGCGCTCGGCAGTGTCGATATCCTTGACTGCCGTGCCAAGAGCGGTGCCCGGCGCAAGATTGAACGAAAGAGTAATCGACGGGAACTGCCCTTGGTGGTTGACGGTGAGCGAAGTCCTGGAAGGCTGGTAGCTGGCTAGGGCGCTGAGCGGAACCAATTGGCCGTGGTTCGACGCGACAAAAATGGATTTTAGCGCATCTGGATTTTGCTGGTATTGAGGAGCTACATCGAGCACGACGTGATACTGGTTCAAGCCCTTGTACATATTCGAGACCTGGCGCTGGCCGAACGCGTCGTTGAGCGTGCTGTCAATCGCGGACATGGGAATACCGAGGCGCGAAGCGGTGTCGCGGTCGACGACAAGGGAGGTTTGGAGGCCGTGGACCTGCTGGTCGGTGTTGATATCCAGGAGCTCGGGGATTTTGCTCAACCGCGCCATGAGAAGCGGCGCCCAATGGTTTAAGTCCGTGATTTTGTCCGCCTGCAAAGTGTATTGATACTGAGAATTACTGCCGCGGCCGCCTACACTGACGTCCTGGACGGATTGAAGGTAGAGCGTTGCGCCCGGGATTCCGGAAAGCTTGCGGCGCAGGCGCGCAATCACCTGGTCGGCGGACACTTTGCGGATGCTGATGTCCTTGAGCTGCGCGAACATGCGCGCGGTGTTTTCGCTGCCACCGCCGGTGAATGCCGTGACCGTATCAATGGCGGGATCTTGCTGGACGATGCGAGCGAAGGCCGTCATTTTCGCGGACATCGCGGCGAACGATGTGTCCTGGTCCCCTTGAATGCTTCCCGTCAGACGGCCCGTGTCCTGCTGCGGGAAAAACCCTTTGGGAACGACGACGAAAAGATAGACGCTGAGGCAGACGGTGCCGATGGTGAGAGCAAGCACGGCAGGCTGGTTGCGCAACACCCATCGCAGGCAGACGTTGTATAGACTATGAAGGCCGTTAAAGCCGCGTTCGGCGATTCGATAGGCAAGGCCGTGATGCCCCCGGTCGGGTTTCAGGAAGCGCGCGCACATCATCGGCGTGGTGGTGAGGGAAACAAACAGCGAAACGCAGATCGCGGCGCTGAGAGTTACCGCGAATTCGCGAAACAGCCGTCCGACGATCCCTCCCATCAACAGAATGGGAATAAAGACGGCAACGAGCGAAGTGCTCATCGAAAAAACAGTGAAGCCGATCTCACGGGCACCCTGCAGCGCCGCAGCAAAGGGCTGCATGCCTCCTTCGAGATGGCGGGAAATGTTTTCAATCACGACGATGGCGTCATCGACTACGAAGCCGGTGGAGACAGTCAGCGCCATCAGCGAAAGGTTGTCGATGCTGTATCCGCACAAATACATCACGCCGAAAGTGCCGACGAGCGAAAGCGGCACGGCGATACTCGGGATTGCCGTGGCCCAGGCGTTGCGCAAAAATGCAAACACAACGAGCACCACCAACACGATCGAGATCATCAGCGTGATTTCCACGTCGTGGACGGAGGCGCGGATGGTTGGCGAACGGTCCTGAATCACACCGACATGGATGGAAGGCGAAATTGAAGCTTGCAGATTGGGCAGCTCGGCGCGGACGCTATCCACCGTGTCAATAATGTTCGCGCCGGGTTGGCGGAAGACGGCAATCATGATGGCCGGGTCGCCATTGGAAATGCCGGCGTTGCGGGTGTTGGAGGCGGCGTCGGTGACCGTGGCGACATCCGACAAGCGCACAGGGGCGCCATTGACCCAGGCGACGATTAAGGGACGGTACTGATCGGCGGTGAAAAGCTGATCGCTCGTGAAAATCTGCCAAGTTTGATTCTGGTCTTGCAGTGAGCCCATGGGGCTGTGGGCGTTGGCGTTGCTGAGGGCTGTGCGAACTTGCTCCATGCTGATGCCGTAGCTGCTGATCTGGGTGGGGTTCACGTCGACGCGAACCGCGGGCTGCGCGCCGCCCCAAACACCTACCTGGCCTACGCCGGGGACTTGCGCCACTTTCTGGGCGAGGATGGAATCGGCGGCGTCGTAAACAGAACTTCGCGGAATATTTGTGGAGGTGAGGCCGAGCAGCATGATGGGCGCGTCCGCGGGGTTCACTTTGCGATACGTGGGTGAGCCGGGCAAGTCAGCGGGAAGCTGGCCGCGCGCGGCATTGATCGCCGCTTGAACGTCGCGAGCGGCGGCGTCGATATTGCGATTCAGATCAAACTGGAGCGTGACATTGGTCGAGCCGAGTGAACTCGATGACGTCATTTGCGTGACGCCCGCGATGCGGCCGAACTGACGCTCGAGAGGCGTGGCCACAGCGGAGGCCATCGTTTCCGGGCTCGCGCCCGGGAGCCCGGCATTGACAGAGATAGTCGGGAAATCGACCTGTGGAAGGGGCGCTTCCGGCAGAAAATTGAATGCGATGGCTCCGGCGAGGAGAATCCCAAGAGTTAACAGCGACGTCGCAACCGGGCGACGGATGAACGGGTCGGAAAAGTTGGAGGAGATGTTCACGGTTCAGTCGCCCGCGGCTTCCTCAGCCGGCATGTGCACGTGGCTGCGCACACGGCTTGCCACCCAATCGAATGCCAGGTAGACAACCGGCGTGGTGTAGAGCGTCAGCAGCTGGCTGAGAAGCAGGCCACCGACAATGGTGATTCCGAGCGGACGGCGCAGCTCTGAGCCCATGCCCGTGCCCAACGCCAACGGGAACCCGCCGAGGAGAGCCGCCATGGTGGTCATCATGATGGGACGGAAACGGAGAAGGCACGCTTCGTAAATCGCGTCGAGGGGCGCTTTGCCTTCCTTGCGCTCGGCCTCGAGGGCGAAGTCAATCATCATGATGGCGTTCTTCTTCACAATGCCGATCAACAGGATTAAGCCAATCAACGCAATGACACTGAATTCCGTTCTGCAAATCAACAGAGCCAAAATCGCGCCGACTCCGGCCGAGGGCAGGGTGGAAAGGATCGTGATGGGATGGATGTAGCTCTCGTAAAGAACGCCCAGGACGATGTACACCACGATGACGGCGGCGAGAATCAGCAGCGGCTCATTGGACAATGAAGCCAAAAATGCGGCTGCCGTGCCTTCGTAGTTCGTTTGGATGCTGGCGGGAAGTCCAATTTGCTGGCGAGCCGCGTCAACCGCTTTGACGGCATTGCCCAAGGAAACATTTGGCGCAAGATTGAAGGAAATCGTGACGGCGGGAAATTGTCCCTGGTGATTGATGACGAGAGGAATCGAGGACGGAACAAAGCGTGTGAACGCGCTGAGCGGGACTTGGCGACCGCTTGAGGAGTTGACGAAAATATTTTTCAGCGCGTCTGGATTCTGCTGAAAACTGGGGCTGACTTCCAAAACGACGTGGTACTGGTTGAGTTGCGTAAAAATGGTGGATACTTGCCGCTGGCCGAACGCGTCGTAGAGCGTATCGTCGATTGTCTGAGGCAAAATACCCAGGCGCGACGCCGTAGCGCGATCGATTTCGAGTCCCGCCTGAAGACCCAGATTCTGCTGGTCGCTCGCGACATCAGTCAACTCGGGCAGCGATTGCAGTTTGGCCATCATCCGCGTTGTCCACAGGGCGAGCTCGTTGGGATCCACGTCTTCCATGCTGTACTGAAACTCCGTGCGGCTGACGCGATCATCAACCGTGAGGTCCTGCACGGGCTGCATGAAAAGAGTGATGCCGTCCACTTTAGCGAGCGACGGTTCGAGGCGGCGTATGATATCCGAGGCAGAAATGTGATTGCGGTCGGCGATTGGTTTTAAGTTGATTTGGATGCGGCCGCTATTGAGCGTGGTGTTCGTTCCATCGATGCCGATAAAAGAAGAGAGGCTGTCGACGGCCGGATCTTGCAGAATCACGTGGGTCAGGGCTTGCTGGCGCTGCGCCATAGCGGCAAAAGAAATGTCCTGCGGGGCCTCGGAAACGCCGAGGATGATTCCCGTATCCTGCACCGGGAAGAAACCCTTGGGCACGTAAATGTAGAGAAGGATGGTGGCGACGAGCGTGGCGAAAGTGATTAGCAGAGTCGTGGTCCGATACTGCAGGACGAAGCGGAGCGTGCGTCCGTAAAACGCGATGGCGGAATTGAACCAGCGCTCGGAAGCATGGTAAAAGCGGCTCTGCCTGGCTTCGTCTTTGTGCTTGAGCAATTGCGCGGACATCATGGGCGTCAAGGTGAGGGAAACAAACGCGGAGACAAGAATCGTTACAGCCAGAGTGACCGCGAATTCGCGAAACAGCCGGCCCACGACGTCGCCCATGAAGAGCAGCGGAATCAGCACGGCAATCAGCGAAATCGTCAGCGACATGATGGTGAAGCCGATCTGCTCGGAACCCTTGAGGGCGGCCTGCAGAGGGGTATCGCCCTGCTCGATGTAGCGGCTGATGTTCTCGATCATGACGATGGCATCATCGACCACGAAACCTGTCGAAATCGTGAGGGCCATCAATGTGAGGTTGTTCAAACTGTAGCCAAGCAAATACATCACGCCAAATGTGCCCACAATCGAGAGCGGTACGGCGACACTGGGGATGATGGTCGCCGAGACGCTGCGAAGGAAAAGGAAGATGACCATCACGACGAGCGCCACGGTGAGGATCAACTCAAATTGCACGTCTGACACAGAGGCACGAATCGTGATGGTGCGATCGGTCAGCGGAGTGACGGTGATGGAAGCGGGCAGTGAGAGCTGCAATTGCGGCATCAGGGCCTTGACGCTGTCGGCAACGCTGATGATGTTGGCGCCAGGCTGACGTTGAATATTGAGAATCACGGCGGGATTCTCATTGGCCCAAGCGGCTTCTTCAACATTCTCGGCACCATCGAGGACCGTGGCAACGTCACTCAGGCGCACCGGAGCGCCATTTCGATAGGCGATGATGAGAGGCTTATAGGCGTCGCTGGAGACAAGCTGGTCGTTGTCGGCAATCGTGTACTGCTGCTGAGGACCTTCAAAATTGCCTTTCGCCTGGTCCACATTGGCTTGGCCTAGCGACGTTCTCAAATCCTCAAGGCTCAAACCATACGAGGCCAACTCCGTAGGATTCGCCTGAATCCGCACGGCCGGCCGCTGTCCGCCACTGATGCTGACCAAACCCACGCCTGTCAGTTGAGAGATTTTTTGCGCGAGGTTCGTATCCGCGAGGTCTTCGACCTTAGAGAGCGGAAGCGTAGTCGAAGTGAGCGCGAATGTCAGGATGGGCGTGTCGGCGGGATTAATCTTGCTGTAGATGGGCGGATTCGGCAGGGCGCGCGGCAAAAGCTGGCCAGCGCCATTGATGGCCGCCTGAACTTCCTGTTCGGCCACGTCGATATCCAGGGTGAGGACGAATTGCAGAGTGATGATGGAACTGCCAAACGAGCTGGTGGACGTCATCTGCTTCAAACCGGGGATTTGCCCGAAGGTGCGTTCAAGAGGAGCAGTGACGGACGAGGCCATTACGTCGGGACTCGCGCCGGGGTAAAAGGTCTGAACCTCGATGGTCGGATAATCCACTTCCGGCAAGGCTGAGACAGGCAATTCCTTGTAAGCGACCAATCCAGCCAATAGCAGGCCTACCATGAGCAGGCTGGTGGCGACTGGCCGGATAATAAACGGTCGTGATGGGTTCACTTTTGCGGGCCTTTCGACCCTGTTCGGTGAGGACGCGTTGGGGCAGGCGTGCCTGGAGTCTGCTGTGGCGGCGCATGGCTTGGATTCTGGGCGGAAGGAGTTGACGGCCCGCCTGTCGCACTTCGCGGCTCGATCTTGCTACCGTCCTGCAATTTGTCCATTCCGTCGGTCACAACCTGGTCGCCGGGCTGCAGGCCACCGCTGAGGCCAATCACGTTGCCGGCGGTAAGAGCCAACGTCACCGTGTGAATTTTCACCGTGTTGCCGGGAGCAACGGCATAAACGTACACTCCTTGAGGTCCGCGTTCCAGTGCCGCCGCGGGGATGACGGTGAGACCACGCATCGTGTCGACAAGGAGATGAATATTGACGAACTGATTTGGGAAAAGGGCGTTGTCCGAGTTGTCGAACATCGCTTTCAATTTATAAGTGCCCGTCGTGGTATCAATCTGGTTGTCAATCGTGAGCAGCGTTCCGCTGGCGATCTTCGTGGTATCGTCGCGGTCGTAGGCGTCGGCGGGAAGTTTCGCGCCCTGGCGCAGCTTCTTGTACACGGCCATCATCTGATCCTGCGGCAAGGTAAAAATGGCGGCGATCGGATGTACTTGCGTGATGACCAACAAGCCGTTCTGATCGGACGCATGAACGATGTTTCCGGCGTCAACGAGCCGCAGGCCGACCCTTCCCTCAATCGGCGAGGTGATGTGGCAGTAGGAAAGCTGCAATTTGGCGCTGTCGATTTGCGCCTGATCGGATTTGATCGAACCTTGCAGCTGCTCGGAAGCCGCAATCTGCGTGTCCATTTGCTGTTTGGGGATAACTCCGGCGGCGAAGAGCGCTTGATAACGAGTGGCGTTCACGGATGCATCGTGGAGGGCGGCGGTATCTTTGGCAAACTGTCCCTGCGCCTGTTCGAGCTGGACTTGGAATGGGCGCGGGTCAATCTCAACCAGCGGATCTCCCTTGTGAACAAATTCGCCTTCCTTGAAGTGGACGACCATTATTTGACCGTCAACGTGCGAATGAATTGTGACGGTATTGGAAGCGGTGACGGTGCCGAGTCCGGTGTAATACACAGGGAGGTCCCCAGCGGTCGCTGTGGCCACGACGACGGGAACCGGCATGCCCGCTTGCCTGGCGTGAGCCGAAGTGGCTGCGGCCTGCGTTTGTTTGGCTTTCGCGCTGCGGAAGTACCATATAGCGACGCCGATCACGATAACGATCAACACCCAGAGCCACCAGCGGCGCCGGTGCCCTGGACTGGAAGTATCGGGAGGAAGAGGACGCGTTTCGGACGGTTGCGGTTCCAACGTTGGGTGGGAGACCATCTTTTTAAGCTCCTACTCGGAATGGCCTGTCGCAGCCATCATTTTTACTTGTTGCGAGCAAATTGCTTTCAGTTGTGGGCTACAACTGAGGTATTGGGGCCGGAGACCACAGCACGTGCCTGAGTAATGCCTATGTACTGCTCCTAAGACGCTCTCCAATAAGATTCCGTTTCCCCTGTGGAGGTTTCTATTTCCAGCGTTGCTTGCCTATAATCCGCCATCACGCCGTGAAAGGCTTCGGAAAATTCATCTCTCCTTGCACGATAACTTCCAGCCAATCGTCGATCCTGGTGAAGACCAAGACAATGAACGAAAGCGAAGGTGAGGGTTCCTCGGCAACGAGGAGGAGCATTGAGCGGACGTACCGCGAACGCGGGCGGGGCTTCCTCGCCTGGGCGAGACGGCATGCGCCTGACGCGGCCACGGCCGAGGACATCCTCCAGGACGCTTTCATTCGCGCCCTGGCCAACGCGGACGCCCTCTCGCCAGTCGAGGACCTGGCGGCGTGGATCTTCTCCGCGATGCGGAACCGCCTGATTGACCTGTGGAGAGGCGAGGGCACAAGGCAACGGGCGGGAAGGACGGAGCTCCGGGAGAAGGTCCTTGAGCAGGTAGCCGTAGAGACGGGGCTCGATCCACAGGACCTGCTCCTGCGGAACGAAAGGCTTGCGGCCCTCGAGGTGGCGATCAATGCCCTGCCCTCGGCGCAGCGCGAAGTCATCCGCGCTCAAGCGTTGGGAGGGGTGGCCTTCAAAAAGCTCGCCGAGAAGACGGGAGTGTCGATCGATACGCTGATGGCTAGGAAACGTTATGCGATCCGCAAACTGGCTGCGGCGCTCGAGTATTTGATGGACGATTGATTTCAAGACAGGAGGCACGCGATGTCGAATCATGAAGGCGGCGGTTGTCGTGGAAAGAGATGGTCTGAGTGGTCGATCAGGGCAAGGGTTGGGGTAATCGTGGCGGCAATCATTCTCGCTCCCGGGTTCCTTGCCCTGTTCGCCGCAATAACGATGTGGCTGTGGAACTGGCTGATGCCGACGATCTTCAATCTGCCGACTATCGGATTCTGGCAGGCGGTCGGCATCCTGATCCTCGCGCAGATTCTCTTCAAGGGAGGCCACGTGCGGAGGGCGGGAAGGTCGAGTTGGAAGAAGGCGCGAATCCGGGCGCAGATGAAGGAAGAGGGACCGGAGGGGGCCACGGAGTAGTTCTGGCGCACGGCGACACACCGTTGATTAACAACGTAAGAATGGCGGAGAGGGTGGGATTCGAACCCGCTAGCCTAAGAAATCCTCAACAACGGTGATAAATTCTGACCCTCGTGATTTCAACGGGCAAAAACTCGAACAGCGATTTCTGCCAGTTTCAATGGGATATCTGCTGCTTGGAGTTTCACGTAGATCTCATAGGAAGTCTTAGGGACGCCGTGAATAAACCCGGTGGAGCTCATGCTGCCCCGCTAGGGAGTCCCCATCAGGACGAACTCTCCAGCAATTCGCGCTGGCATGCCAAGCGTTGGGCACGCTCTTGTGCGAAGCGGTCAATGCCCGCGAGAATCGACGCTTGATCCAGATGGGCTTCCGCAATCACCTCCGGCTCCAGGCCGCCGGTCAGCCATTGATTGTCCCAGTCGGAGGTAAGGGAATATTTGTCGGTGAGTGGGCCGAGGTTGCCTATGGGCCAGACACGTCGCGTGCCAGTGCTGATCACCATCAGGTCATAAAGGGCTTCGGGAGGCAGTACAACTCGGCGGTAGTTGTCGGACTGTCGGTCGAACAGTTCTTCGCTTACGGCAGAAATGATTTTCACGTTGATTCCACGCTCGTCCAAGTGCGGTAGCCCTTTTATGACATTCACGGTCGCGCTGGCGCCCTGGACGAGCACGTAGCCCTGACGAGGTCGGTCCGGCGCAAAATCGCGGATTACATAAAGCCCCTTGGCGGCGGCTTTGACATCGGGATCGGCAAAACGGCTGCGGTCGGCCACCGGAAAATCGGGTCGCGCCACCTCAAGAATGATAATGCCCACCTTGGGGTCGCGGGCAGCAATCTCCGCTGCGGCAAAATACCCCGATGCCACATCATTGTAATCCCAGAAATTCAAATGGATGGTCTGTCCCCGCGGAAAGAGCTTCCATACCTGTGGCGCGAAAATGCCGAAATGGGTACGGGCATCCGCAGCTGTTTCCGGTCCGGAATGCGCTGCCAAAATGTGAAGCACCCCCATACGAAACTTGCTGTCCTGGTTCTGTTGGCTCCACACGCGGGCGGGCGTGTACATCAGTGGAGTGAAAGCGCCGTAGGTGCCACTGAGGGCCCACACTCCCGCAAATTTCGTGGGGTCGACAGACGCACTCTGGTTCACAAGCCCGATAGCGGTCGAGACATTCCCTGCTTCCTGAATGGCGGCCTTCAAACGCGTGCCGAGCGGGTTTTTCTCGGGATCATAATGACCCCACACACTGCCTTGCTCGGCGTTGATCGACTCGGACAGATCGGCGGCTAAGGTCAAGAACCGGTTATCAGTGACATAATTCGTCCACTTAATGATTTCCGAAATGGCCCGCCTTGCTCCGGCAGCTTCCCCGGGTTTGCGAAACAGAGTAATCCCCAATTCCTTCTGTTTTCCCGAAATTGGATTCGTTACCGAAAGCTTCTGTGGTTCGCGCGGCAGATTTGCGACTCGCAAGCGCTCATCAAGAAAGGGATCGTGCCGGACATCGATGCGGACGGGAAGCTCATCCTTCACTGTATCGCCCATCGCTACCAACCGGTCCGCCAGCCAGTCGCCCAAGCCATTACGGTCAAGCACCGACATGACAATGTCGATGTTGGTTTTGAACTGGATCAGGCGCTCTCGGGGATCGCTCACGGGCCCCTGACGGATGCCGCTGAATTCGACACCATAGTGGTGCTCGAACGTCTCTGCCAGGGCGACAAAATAGCCCGAGTTCATCTTGAGCGAATAAGGATGGCTGGCATATCCAAGCACCTGCGGGCCATAATTGGGGATCTCACTGTGGATCGCCCCGGGCCAGTAGCCCTTGAGGGTCTTGCCAATGGCTATCATCGGACGGCGATCCGCCGGATCCCATTCCTCCATAGCTTTCAGCACGGCCACGATCTGCCCGTAATCGTGGCCGTCATCCATTGTGAACACGTTCCAACCATACGAAGTCCACTGATCGATGATCCTGTAGCGGTCATATTTTTCGGCAATAACGCCGCCACGCAAAGAGTCGTCAATGCCGCTGTTGTTGTCAGACAAGAGAATCCGCAAGCGTTTTCCGACTTGCAGCGCGAGCGCCTGTGTCTTCAACTCCTGGGCATGGCCCTCGGTCATGGCAAATTCGCCTTCGAAGGCGATTACCTTGGGGGAACTTGGGGCGCCAATGAAATCCCAGAATGCGGCTTTCCCTGCGGCGGTGGCGATGCCAATACCGGAAGGGCCGCCATTCACATCATTGGTAACATCTGTCGATTCGGCATGGCCGGCCAGGGCGCGGACACCGCGCTCTTTGGCTTGGGCAAACAGAGGGTGATCTGCCAGTCCCAAGCTTGGCAAGAGCGTTCTGAGCGCTCCTGCGCCCCGGCGAAACCCAAGGGCATCCACCGGCAGAATGGCGACATGCGGATCCACTTTGTAGCGCGGGTCGCCGGTCATCTCGAACTTCCGCACCAAAGCCTGACCCATGATCATCCACAGAGCGTAGCAGGTCGGAATACAATGTCCCCCCGCCAGCATGAATTTATCCGCGTAAGGATGCTTGGGACGACGATAGTCGTAGCGTAGACCGCCTAGCTCCGGTCCGGCGAGATGTACAGCAACGTTATACGGTGTGTAGGCCAGAGGCCCACCAAAATGGCCCGTTTGCGCATAATTGCCAAGCATCACGAGGGTCATGCAGGTCATGTACCCGACATCGTCCATATGACAGTCATAGGCTACAGGAACCCGGGAAATCGGCGATACCTGTGTTTCGGTGCTTGCCACGCTTAGCTCCTGATTTCTGGCATCATGGGGAGACCAAGGAAGATCGCAATCGGATAGCCCAGATTGCGAGCTGCCATACTCCATACGAAGAGGTACTGCACAATTCATCACGCCAAGATAAACTGGCCGGGGCCGATCCGGCACGTTCCAGAAACAATCGTTTCCTGGAACTCACATATCTTTACGAGGATTTCTATGGAGTTGCGGTCACCGTCAAGCCTCTCTTCGAAATCTGACACATATTATCATGCCATATTATCCGCGCCAAAGGAACGGATCGCGCAATGGGCAGTGTCCTAGCTTGGCAGTGTTGCGATTTTTCTCTTGGCAGGTTTATGTCGGCTTCGTTTTGGGCTCTCCCCAACTGGCTTTATTGGGTCATTTGCGGCCTTGATTAGATTTCCGACCCATTCTGCGCTTCTCGTTATAGTTCTCGTCAAGCATCCACCTTCTCATCTTCTCCGGATAGACTTGGGTCTCGTTTAAGAAACGCTTACCCTTCACGGGATCGTTCCTGCAGCGGTAAATCTGAACCAACTTGTAGATAGAGAGCACGGCCATGAGAAAAAAAGATCAAAATAAGCGTGACGTAATCCAGGTGCTGACCATCTTCATCTCCTGCGGTCCACGTAAATTTAGTTATAGCACCGAACCCTTCGGGATGTTTTTCTACTAGCGCGTGCTTCACATTCACGAAAACAATGTCAGGCTTGACCTTGCCGTTATCGTGTTTTGTAGCTTTGCATTAGCGCCAGGTGCGTAAGCGTCTTCCGACGGCCGTCTTGACCTAGCAAGGCAGTTGACTATGCGGCCTGAGCGGATTGTTCAGACGGTGTGACGAAATTCCAAGGCAGCAGTTCGTCAATGCGGTTGACGGGGTGATTGGCGATATGCGAGAGCACGTCACGCAGGTAGCTTTCGGGGTCTAATCCGTTCAATTTCGCCGTGCCGATCAGGCTGTAAATCGCCGCAGCTCGTTCACCGCCGGCATCGGATCCGGCGAAGAGGTA
>JBAUEX010000110.1:0-2738 GCA_049678845.1 Candidatus Acidiferrales bacterium | reverse complement strand
CTTTTGACGACCTCATCGCCATGCATCGCGTGAGCGATCCACAAGTTTCTCCCGACGGCAAATGGGTGGCGTATGTGGTTGCGACGCCCGATATGCAGGCGGACCACTCCATGAGCAACATCTGGATCGTGCCGGCGAATGGGGGCGAGGAACGGCAACTGACGCGCAGCGGAAGCGATTCGCGGCCGCGATGGTCGCCGGACGGAAAGCAGATCGCGTTTCTGTCGTCCCGCGACGGCGCGACGCAGATTTACGTGATGTCTGTGTTCGGCGGCGAAGCTTCGCGTGTCACTTTTCTTTCCACGGACGTGGACAATGAATTATGGTCTCCTGATGGCAAATGGGTAGCCTTCACTTCGCGGGTTTATCCGGATTGCCGGGACGACGCTTGCAACAAGGCCCGCGATGAGGCGGCGGCGAAAAATCCAGTCAAGGCGCATATCGCAACGCGCCTGCTCTATCGCCACTGGACCGATTGGGCGGACGGGAAGCGCAGCCATCTTTTTGTCACCGCGGTGGCGAAAGGAACGCCGCGCGACCTTACCCCTGGCGCGGATTATGACGTTCCGCCGTTCAATCTGGGCGCGCCTGAAGCGATTGCGTTTTCTCCCGACAGCGCGGAACTTTGCTTCACCGCCAATACCGACAGAGATGAGGCGCTTAGCACAAACGGCGACATATTCACAGTTCCCGTTTCCGGTGAATCGGAGCCCAAGCGCATCACGACAAATAAAGGCGACGACTGGGGCCCTGCGTACTCGCCTGACGGGAAATGGATCGCCTACCGTTCACAAATGACAGCGGGCTACGAAAGCGATCGCTGGCAACTGATGCTCTACAATCGCTCGAACGGCGAGCACACTGACGTCACGACGAGTTTCGACAGGAATGTAGAGTCGTATGAGTGGTCTCCGGACAGTCGCACAATCTATTTTCAGGCGGAAGATCATGCGGAAATGCCCATTTATTCGATTATGCCGGCGCTTGGGAATTCACCGAAGAAAGTCGTTGCCGATGGCTTCAATGGGGAATTTTCTCTGAGCGCGGACGGCAAGCGGCTGGTCTTTTCGCGCTCGAGCCTGGCGTATCCCGCGGAGATTTTTTCGGCCAATTCGGACGGGACAGCCGTTCGGCAAATCACGCATCAGAATGCCGCGCTTCTTGCGCCGCTCGAATTGCCCGCTGCGGAGCCATTCTGGTTCGCGGGGGCGAACAACACGAAAGTCGAGGGCCTGCTGCTCAAGCCGCCGCATTTCGATGCCGCGAAAAAATATCCGATGCTGCTCCTGGTTCATGGCGGACCGCAAGGCGCATGGGATGACGATTGGGGCTACCGTTGGAATCCGCAAGTCATGGCCGCGCCAGGCTACGTGGTTGTGATGATCAATCCAACCGGGTCGACCGGCTACGGGCAAAAATTCACGGACGAAATACAGTCCGATTGGGGCGGGAAGCCGTACGTCGATTTGATGAATGGCGTCGATTATGCGATCGCGCATTTTCCGTTTATCGACAGCACGAGGCTCGCCGAGGCCGGCGGCTCGTACGGCGGTTACATGACGGATTGGATCGCGACGCACACGGGGCGCTTTCGCTGCCTGATCAGCCACGCGGGGCCGTACGACCTGGTGAGCATGTACGGCGCGACGGAAGAGCTGTGGTTCGTGGAGCACGACCTGCGCGGAACGCCGTGGAGTGATCCGGAGACTTACGCGAAATGGTCCCCCTCAACCTACGCGGCGGCGCTCGGGAAATTTCACACGCCAATGTTGGTGATTGACGGCGAACTCGATTTTCGCGTTCCGTATACGCAGGATTTGGAGCTTTTTACGGCGCTGCAGCGGCAGGACGTGCCCTCGAAACTTATCATGTTCCCCAACGAAGGCCACTGGGTGCTGAAACCTCAGAATAGCAAGCTGTGGTATCGCGAATTTCTGGATTGGCTCGCGACGTATCTCAAGTAGAGCGGAACTCAGGAAGTCGCAGTCAACGACTCAATGCCGAACATTACGCTTCCGCCCGGGCCCAGGGGCATTGCACTCTTTCGCCCGCTATATCATTTCACGCATCAGCCGCTCGACTTCATCATAAGCACTCAGCGCAGGTACGGCGATACGGCGCGTTTCCGATTTTTGAAGTTTCCCGTCTACTTTTTCAACCGGCCCAGTCTGATTGAAGAAATCCTGATCACGCAAAGTGCGAAGTTCATCAAGAGCGCCGACTTGCGCGAAGGCAACCGTGTTCTCGGCAATGGCCTGCTGACGAGCGAAGGTGAATTCTGGCGGCGGCAAAGAAAGCTTGCGCAACCTGCCTTTCATCGCGAGCGCGTGATGGCCTACGCGCCAGTGATGACCGGATACGCGGAACAAATGCTCGACGCATGGAGTGACGGAGAAACGCGCGAAATTCGTGCAGAGGTGATGGAGCTCACGCTGAAAATTGCAGCCAGGACGCTCTTCGGGGCCCATCTCGAGGCAGACACGGTTCGCATCATCGGAGAATCTTTGGCCGCGGCAATTCGTCAATTCGACGCACGAGTGAAGACGGGATTCCTGCTGCCATCGGACTGGCCCACGCCGGGAAATATACGTTCACGAAAGGCTGTGGACCGCCTGGATGAAGTTCTTTATCGCATTATCGATCAGCGCCGCGACGACCATGGGGAAACGAAAGACTTGCTTTCGATGCTGCTTTCCGCGCGTGACAACAACGGCGAGGGAATGGACAACAAACAGCTT
>JBAUEX010000109.1:0-18677 GCA_049678845.1 Candidatus Acidiferrales bacterium | reverse complement strand
AAGATGGACTGGTCGAATGTCTGCATGCCGTACTGGCTGGTGCCGGCAGCGAGCGCGTCGCGAATGAGGCGCGTTTTATCGGGATTGATGATGCAATCGCGAATGTATCCGGTGGAGATCAGCACTTCGACAGCGGGAACGCGGCCGACGCCGTCGCTCTTGCGCACCAGGCGCTGGCTGACGACGGCTTTGAGCGTCGAGGCGAGCTGCAGGCGAATCTGTTTTTGCTCCGGCGGAGGGAAGACCGCGATGATGCGCTGAATCGTTTCGGTGGCGTCCAACGTGTGCAAAGTAGAGAAAACCAAGTGGCCGGTTTCGGCGGCGAGCAAAGCGGTGGGGATGGTTTCGAGGTCGCGCATTTCGCCGACGAGAATCACGTCGGGGTCCTGACGAAGCGCGGCGCGCAGCGCGGTGGAGAAAGTGGAAGTATCGACTTCGACTTCGCGCTGATTGATGAATCCCTTTTTGTCGCGATGCAAATACTCGATCGGGTCTTCGATGGTGATGATGTGCTCAGGACGGATCGAATTGATGCGGTCGATCATGGCCGCGAGGCTGGTCGATTTACCGGAACCGGTGGTTCCGGTCACGAGGACCAGGCCGCGCTGTTCTTCGCATATTTTGTCGATGACGGGTGGGAGGTTCAGTTCCTCGATGGTACGAATTTTCGTGGGAATGACGCGCAGGACCATGCCGACGTTACCGCGTTGCTGAAACACGTTGACGCGGAAGCGGCCGAGGCCCGCGACTCCATAGGCCATGTCGAGCTCGGCGGTCTCTTTGAATTTCTGTTTTTGCCGGTTGGTCATCATGCTGAAGGCCATGGACAGCATTTCTTCCGGCGTGATGCGTGGTACGTCGGCGATGGGCTGCAGGATGCCGTCGACGCGCAAATAGGGATGGTTACCGACTTTCAGATGCAAGTCGGACGCTTTGTTTTCGACAGCGCGGCGCAAAAGATCATCAATCGCAACGGCCATTGCTTGGTCTCACTTTCAGGAATATGCGATCAACCTAGCATGCGAAATAGGAGGGGGCAATCACCCGTCGCGGAGCGATTGCCTGAAGTGCAACAACAGTGCCGGTTGGATGCTTCAGCCGTGTGCTGCGGGAAAAGGCGCGTTGTAGCGACTGCACGCAGCGCCGAAAGGAATCAGGACTCGCGGGCGAAAAGAACGTGGTAAAACCACGCGCCAATCACTCCACCGAGCAGCGGCCCGGCCCAGTAGACGCCGTGGTTGTTCCAGTGATGCGCGACGATGGCGGTCCCGAGCGCCATGGCCGGATTCATCGACGCGCCCGTATATGACGAGCCGACAAGCACGCCCCCGAACAGCGCCAGGCCCGCCGCGAAGCCGCCGGCACGCGCGACAGAATCCTTCGCTTCGGCGACGGCGCCGAAAAAAATGAACACGAGGAAAAGCGTCAGCAGGCCTTCGAGGAGAATGCCCTGAGTGCGCGAAAAGCCCGCGGCGAGGTCGGGGGTTCCCATTAAAACCGAGCGCCAGACCTGCTCGGGAACAAATTGCGTGACAGTGTACGCCGCACAAATGGCACCGAGAATCTGCGCGGCACAATAAAAGAGCGCGCTAATCGATCCGAGTTTTCGCGTGACCCAGCAGCCAATGGTGATGGCCGGGTTGAAATGCCCGCCGGAGACGTGTACGAGCGCATAAATTAAAATTGCAAACGTGAGGCCGCGCACGAGAGCCATGCCGATGAGTCCCAGGCCGACGGCGCCCGCGGAACGCTGGCTCGCGTCGATGCAAACTGCGCCGACCGAGAAAAACACCAGGAAAAATGTGCCCATGAATTCGGCGAGCAGTTTCTGCCAGATGCGGTACATGTTCCTCCCGGAGGCCGCCCACCGCCGTTGCTACAAGCCTGCCTAAGGCGGGCAGGCCCGCGATTCTAGCAGGAGTGTGCTGAAATGTTGAAACATTGCATGGTCTCGACAGGGCAGGCGATCCGAAGCGGAGAAGCGGAAGAGCGGACAGACGGAAGCCTGTCCCACAGCAACGGCCGCGCCTTGATAGGTATCGGCGGCGTGCGATACCGTGCACATTTTGAGAATGAGTCCAAGTATCATAACGTGGCATCACTTCCGCTACGATCCTGCCGCAGGGCTCAGCACATATCCCGCGAACGTTTATCCCGATGATGTGCCTCGATTGCAGGAGCAGATCGCGCCGGTGTGCACGTTTCCCGTGCGCGTCGAAGATGGGAAAATCCTCGTGAATCTCTCGAGAAACGCGAAGACCTAGCGCACCCCTGCGGTAGCGGGAGCGGGGACAGGCGTCAGCCAGCCGTGACGGTCTTCCTTTGTGCCTCCGGTGAGGGCGTAGAATTCGTCCTGGAGCTTTTTGGTGATGGAGCCGCGCGCGCCGTTGCCGACTTTGATTTTGTCGATAGAGCGCACAGGCGTGACTTCGACGGCAGTTCCCGCAAAGAATACTTCGTCGGCGACGTACAGCATTTCGCGCGGAAGAACTTGTTCGGCGACGGGGATGCCCATTTCCTGGCAGAGAGTAATCATGGTGTCGCGCGTGATGCCCGGCAGGACGCAATTCGAGAGCGGCGGCGTCAGCACTTTGCCGTTGTGCACGACGAAAACATTCTCGCCTGAGCCTTCGCTGACATAACCGTTGACGTCGAGCGCGATGCCTTCGACGTAGCCGTTCACCATCGCTTCCATACGAATGAGTTGCGAGTTCATATAATTGGCCGCAGCTTTGGACATTTGCGGCAGCGTATTCGGCGCGGAACGATTCCACGAGCTGACACAAACGTCGACGCCGCTCTTGATGGCTTCTTCGCCGAGGTAGCGGCCCCAATCCCAGCACGCCATGTAAACTTCAATCGGATTGGAGAACGGATTCACGCCTGCTTCGCCGTAGCCGCGCATCACGATGGGCCGGATGTAGCAGGAGTCCATGTGATTCGTGCGGACGAGGTCGAGCGCCGCCTGGCAGGTGTCGTCAACGGAAAAAGGGAAGTCCATGCGATAAATGTGCGCGGAGTTGCGGAGGCGTTCCATGTGTTCGCGGAGACGAAAGACGGCCGGGCCCTGCGTGGTTTTGTAGCAGCGAATGCCCTCGAATACGGCTGTGCCGTAACTGACCACGTGGGACACAACGTGGATTTGCGCGTCGTCCCAGTTAATGAATTTCCCGTTGTGCCAGATTTTTTCGGTTTTCTTCAGGCTCATTGCTGCTCCCCGCGGGCGCGTTTTGAGGTCATCGAGCGAACTCGCGCATTATAGCATACGGAATTTTCGTTGGCGGTGAAGTGAAATGAGCGCGCCGCGGCGCAGGCCGACCAATTTGGCCGACCACTCGATGCGATGCGGATCCCATTTTCCGCGAGCCGGCTTCGTCTGCCGAAAAATTCATCGGGTCTTTTTCTGCGGTGACGCCGTGGAGGGCGCGGCGCGCTGATTCATGATCTGAAACTGGTGATTGATTTCGTCGAGCAGGTGGCCGCGGGCCAGTTCCCAGCTTCCCAGCAAGAGGAAGGGAATCAGCGCAGCAACGGCCCAGAGCTTGGCTTTGCCGCGGATTTTCTCCTCGGGCTCCCAGCGAAACAAGCGGCGGGAAACCTCGAAGGCAAGAATCAGGCTGACGGCCAGTGCGATGGTCACTTCGAGAATTTCACTGAAGCTGGCGGCGTGCAACATGGCCCCTTCGAGGCCCGTGGCCAAATACGTCGCAGGTAAGAATAAAGTAACCTTCTGCACCCAGCCTGGCATGAACCACACTGGAATCGTGACTCCGGAAAGAAAGAGAAACAGAGACCAGATGATATTGTTGATGACGGTGGTTTCCTGCATGTCGTTTGTCACGCTGGCGACAATGAGTCCCATGGCGGAGAAAGTTGCGGCACCGAGCGAGACCAAAATGAACACCGCCCACAAATTGCCCCACGTGGGCATGTGAAAGAGAAAGCGACAGATCAGAAACTCCAGGATCACGGTCGGAAAAACGAGAAAATAATTTGAAATGATGCTGGAGGCGAGCATGGCTCCGGGTCCGATTGGCGCAAGATGGAACCGGCGGAGGATACCTTGTTCGCGGAACATCACCAGTTGCATGCTGAGGCCCCAGAACGCGCCCATCACCGATAACGCGAGGATGGCGCCCAATAAATAGGGCACGGCCGCGGGATTGCCGCGGCCGAAGAAAATGACGTAACCAAAAAGAAAGCCGAGTGGCATGGCCATGCTGAAGAACAAAAATGTCCGGCTGCGCAAGGCGAGGCGGATGCGCATCATAGAAAGCGTCCAAGTGTGATTCACCACCACATGCTTCTCCTTGCCTTTCGATGCTCCTTACATTGCCCGCGCCTGGTTTGCGCGGGCTAACGTGAGGTCTTCTCCGCCACAACGGCCTCACGTCAGTCCCGTCGCCGGGACGGGACGTGGGCTAGAGAGCCGTCACTCGCGCAGACGGCGACCGGTCAATTCCAGAAAGACATCTTCGAGCGACGGCGAAAACATTTCCAAACCCTGCAACTCGACGCCCTCTGTTTCCAGGTGCTTGACCAAAGCGACGATGGTCTGCGTGGGCCTGCTCGAATGCAGGAGGTAGGTCTCTTCGAGCTTGCGGCAATCGGTGACACCTTCGAGTTTGCTTAGGGCGCCATCGACGGGCGATTGACTGAGCCGGACTTCAATGCGCGTGGTGCCCGCGGAGCGTTGCTTGAGTTCGCGCGGCGTGCCAAGGGCCATCACGCGGCCGTTGTCAACGATGGCGACGCGGTCGCAGAGGCGCTCGGCCTCTTCGATATAGTGGGTGGTCAAAAGGATGGTCTTCTTTTCTTTCTTGAGCTCTTCGAGCGTGTCGTAGATTTCGCGGCGTACTTGCGGATCGAGGCCGGCGGTCGGCTCATCGAGGAAAATCATGCGCGGGTTATTCACCAGGGCCAGCGCGAGAGCGAGGCGCTGCTTTTGCCCGCCGGAAAGCTGGTTGTAGAAGGCATTGCGCTTTTCCTCGAGTTGGAAACGCTTCAGAAGCTCTTTGGGGTCTCGGTGGTTGCGATAGAAATGCGCGAACATTTCGAGCGTTTCCTCGACGCGCATTTTGTCGGGGAGGGAAGTGGATTGCAGAGCCGCGCCGACAACGTGCTTCATTTCGAGGGGGCTTTTTTGGGGATCGAGGCCGCAAACGCGCACGGTGCCGCGATCGGGGGTTCGCAGGCCTTCCAGAATTTCAATCGTGGACGTCTTGCCGGCGCCGTTTGGACCGAGCAGGCCAAAGAGTTCGCCTTCTTCGACCTCAAAGCTGACGCCGCGCAAAGCCTCGACCGCGCCGTAGTTCTTGTAAAGACCTCCGACTTGGATAACTGGTTCGGCCATGGGTCGTAATTTGTCGCGCCGCCTCGCCATGCGATTTAATGGAACCTACTTTTTTATCACATCGCGCACTACTTTCGCGAATTCGCTTTCTTGCGCTTCCGTTTTGCGGACGTTTTCGAGCGCGATTTTGATGGATGCCACTGATGCGCGCCGAGGTCAACTGCCATGCCCGCGAATTGAGTGCCTTCGCTTTCGAGCAGGCGGCGCTGCTTGCTGGCATACGGCTCCCGGGGCAAAAGCTTGCCGCCCGCTCCGACAACGCGATGCCAGGGAATGCCTTGTCCCGAAGGGCACCCGGCGATAGCGTAGCCCGCCGTGCGCGCGCCGCCCGGCAAATGAAGCATTTGGGCAAGCTGGCCGTAAGTAACCACGCGGCCGCGAGGGATGCGTTTCACGAGCCTATAAACCTTGTCCCACCCACCGCTTTTCTTCGCCATCGTGGTTGCAATCCTCGTTGATCTGGATTGGCCTGAAGTAATAGGACTCGCGATCCTCAGATTGAATCTTCAGAATGCTTTTCGAAAATCGCAGCATCTAATCAGCAGAAACAAAATCTGCCTGATTCGCGGATTCGCTTGGAAAGTTCCGACCCCTGCTGCGATCTCTGCCCCACTGAACCCGTTTTTGATGCTTCCTTGCTAATTACCGATACGATGCAACCCTGCAAGGAAGGGGGCATCATACCATTGACGGCGTAGTGGACAGAACATACACTACGCCACAGTGGAAGGATTTAGGGGGCGATTGTGGCGTTCGTCCGGCGCAAAGGGAACTCGTACTACCTGGTGCACAACGTCCGCCGCCGCGGAAAGGTCGAGCAGCTTTATCTGGCCCGGCTTGGAGAGCGGCCGCATATCACCGACGAAGTCGTGCGCGAGGTTTCCCGCAACCATCCGATGCTGGAACTGGATTGGTCGCGGTTGCGCGAGGATGTGAACAGCCGGGTGGAGCTGTTCGATCCAGGCTCTCCCTATGTGAAACAGTTGCTGAATTCCCTGCGGCTGCTCAATCTCGATCTCGCGGACCTTTCGCCGCCGCTGCTGCTGCTGCCGGACCACGGCAATTCCGGCCATGATTTGGTGACACAGCTCAGGCTCTTGCGCTCTACGGTCGATATCAAGTTGGAGCAGTTCGAGCGCGTGAAACCACGCGCTCTGGAAGGGAACCGGAGATACCGGTAGGGGGGAGAAATACCATGACCCGGGCACAACATCTCGATCCCACACAACGCAGCCGCGAGTCTCGCGAATTTGAGACCGCATTGCGGCGCAAGATTGTGGGCCAGGAAGAGGCGGTACAGTCGGTGGTGGACCTGTATCAGGTTTTCCGGGCGGGATTGAACTCGCCGGGGCGTCCGGTGGGAAACCTGTTGTTCCTTGGGCCTACAGGCTCGGGCAAAACGCGCGTGGTGGAGGCTACGGCGGAAGTGATTTTCGGAGATCCGCGCGCGGTGATCAAAGTGGATTGCGCGGAATTCCAGCATTCACACGAAATTGCCAAACTGATCGGTTCGCCTCCGGGATACTTGGGGCATCGCGAAACGCATCCGTTGATTACCCAGGAAGCGCTCGGGCAATACCACACGGAAAAAATCAAGCTTTCGTTCCTGCTTTTCGACGAAATCGAGAAAGCATCGGATGCGCTGTGGCAGTTGCTTCTGGGCATTCTCGACAAAGCCACGCTGACTCTGGGCGACAACCGGCGCGTCGATCTGTCGCAAACGATGATTATTCTCACCTCCAACCTGGGCGGCTCGGAGAGAACCGAACTGATGACCGGCAAGCTGGGGTTCGCTCCCGGAACGCGGCGGATACGCCGGCGCGCCTGGAGCAGAAAATCGAGCGCACCGCGGCGGAAGCGGCGAAGCGGAAATTCTCGCCCGAGTTCATGAACCGCCTCGATAAGGTCGTGGTTTTTCATCCGCTGCGCGAACAACAGCTCGAGCTGATTCTCGACATCGAACTCGGCATGGTGCAGCAGCGCGTTCTGGAGACAGCGAAAGGCAAATTCCTGTTCCGGGTGACGCAGCCGGCGCGCGAATTCCTGTTGAAGGAAGGGACCGACCTGAAATACGGCGCGCGGCACCTGAAACGCGCCATCGAGCGCCATCTGGTGTATCCGCTCGCCAGCCTGCTTGCGACCGATCAGATCCGTCTGGGAGACGTGCTGTCGATTGACTGGGACGCGACCGGGAATTGCCTGGTCTTTTGGAAGGAAGCTGAGGGCGCGCTGGTGACAGTCGAGCCACCAAATCCGGGACTCGCAGCGGCGGCAGCGGGCGATGAAGACGGCCACGGACGCGAGATTCCCACGGAGGCAGTGCCCGTAACCGTTGGCGCAGTGACTCACGCGGCTCGGGCGTTGCGTCCCGCAGCGCAACAGGCGACTCCATCCGAGGAAGGGCGCGCGCGAAGAGTGAGGAAGGAACGCGCCTAGCATTCCGTGGTCTGACTGGAACGGAACCGAGCAGGCCAACTCTCCTAGATCGGCGTTCCCGCATTTGTGGGCGCACGACAGTCGGCTATCGTTGTAACGTGTGTTCGCAAGCTGCTAGATTACCTGCCGCGAAACCTTCTTTACGATAGTAGCATCCGACCGATTGAGATTTCGCTACTGTGGGAACAGGACGCGGAGACGCGATGAAATCGGCCCATCGTGATGCAGCGAGTTCCGCTCTTAGAATGAGAAAGCCTCTCGCGAGAATTGTTCTTCTTTTTTTTCTGTTGTTCGGGCTTTCCTCCGTCGGACTTTCCGACGATCGCACGGTCATTCATCCGGGCTTCAATCTCTTTTCTCCACAGCAGGATATTGAGCTGGGGAAAAAAGCGTCCACGCAGGTGCTGCGGCAATATCCCCTCCTTAATAACAAACGCGTCGACCAGTATCTGCAGCGGCTGGGCACGCGATTGGCGGCACACGCGCCCGGGTATACATATCCATACCAATTTCGGTGCATCAACAGCGAGACGATCAATGCGTTCGCGCTTCCGGGCGGCTTCGTTTACATCAACCGTGGCGTGATTGAGAATGCCGACGACGAGGCGCAACTGGCGGCGGTAATGGCGCACGAGATTTCGCACGTCGCGCTGCGGCATGGCACGAGTCAGGCCACGAAGGCGTATGGCGCCGAGGCCGGCCTGAGCATTGTCGGGGCCCTGATTGGCGGAAACACGGCGACGTCGCTGATGGCGCAATTGTTGGGCGGCGTGGGTGTTCCGATCGCGTTTCTGAAAATGTCGCGCACGGACGAAAGTCAGGCAGACATCTTGGGGGCACAAATTCTTCACGACGCCGGGTACGATCCGCAGGCCATGGCGGATTTTTACGAGAAGCTTGGAAATTTGCCGCAGCCGGCGGAATTTTTCAGCGACCATCCGAGTCCCGAGCACCGGATGGAGCGCATCGACCAGGAAGTTGACCGGCTGAATGGCGCGCCGGCGAACGCCACGCACGATTCGCGCGAATTCAAAGCCATCAAACGCTACGTGAAATCGCTGCCCCCGCCTCCAGCAAAACCAGCCGGACCTGCCGCTGACGGTGGCGGGCCAGCGATTCCATCGAGCGAATACGCGTCATTTTCGAATCGTGAAGTTACTTTGGCCTACCCGGATAATTGGAAATCGCAAGCGCGATATGGCGGCGCGTCATTCTTTCCCGAACGCGGTGTGATCAACGACGCACAAGGAAATGCGACGATGGCCTATGGAGTGATTGCCGGCGTGTTCGCTCCGGGAGATATTTCCGCCCTCCCGCCAACGCTGGAGCAAGCCAACAAGCAGCTCATCGCCAGCCTGGAGCAATCGAATCCGAAATTGAGCGTGATGCGCGCGCCGGAATCAAGGACACTCGGCGGCTTGCCTGCCCTCGGAACGTATCTGCAGGCTGATTCGCCTGCCGGCGGCGCCGAGGCCGAATGGCTGGTGACCACGCTGCGTCCGAACGGCCTCTTCTATGTGATCTGCATCGCTCCGCAGAAAGAGTACGAGACGTACAGTAGCGCCTTTCGCGCCCTCATTCACTCGGTGCGGTTTCTGAATTAGCGACGAAAAAGCTATTTCGCCCTAGGCCTCGGCGGATTTTTCCGCGGGCTCGTCGAGGCTCCCTCCGTAAATCGATGGTACCTGGGCTCCCATGGCGCGCAAGTACGCGGCGAATTGTCCGCGATGATGAATGGTGTGCGAGAGAATCATCTGCAGATACATCACCGCAGGGTAATCGTATTTCCGCAAAAATGAGAGAGGCCGCGCAAAATATTCGCCGCTTAATTTCGACGCCTTCTTGAAATTTGGCTCGAACTGCTCATCGTACCAGGCGACAACGTGGGCCGCCGTTTTGATCTCGGGCGGCACTTTACTGGTGACGCCCGCGTAGAATTGCCCTTGAAAAATAGAGTCGAGAAACCAAGTCTCCATGACGACGATATGCCAGGCGAGTTCGAGCGCGGTTCGTGCCTCGGGATGGATGCGGTACCCGGTCTGACTGTCGGGCAGCGCGGCAAACACTTTTCGCGTGATCTGCGATTCGCGCTGCAGATCCGCGAGCAGGTGGCTGGAAAGTGTGGCGGCTTCTTCCGGCGTCATAGAGTTTCCCCGCTTTCAGCGTGTGCCAACCCAAAGCGTAAGGGTTAGCCGAGAAGTATATATCATCGAGCGGCCTACGGGATAAGGCGTTCGCGACGGATTGAACCGGACGCGGTTTCACAGGCGCTTGACACGGCCTCGGTTTCCCGGATAGCTTTTCCGCCACTGAAGCTTGGGAATCTCCGAGAACTCATTGAGGAGAGAGGCGATGGCCATACGGGTGCGAACAACTTCTGCATCGATCGTGATTTTAATTGTTATCGGTTCAATCGGACTATTCGAGCTGATGCAGAGGCCACGATTCCAGGCCTTCCACGCGGTCGATGTTCTTCAGCTCCTGGCGACCGGAATGTGCTACGGCGTTGCGTTGGCGGGAATTGTTTCGCTTTTCCGCAAATCGAGCGCGCTGTAAGGACGTCGTTACGCCGTCGGAACGATGGGAGTTGTGACTTTGTGCGGAGTCGTATCGAGATGCTGACGCGGCTTCCAGCGGAGAATCGGTTTGCGAGCCGCGGCAACTTCATCGAGCCTGCCAACGCGCGTGGCATGCGGGGCCGTCTTGACAAGCTCCGGATTTGTTTCCGCTTCTGCAGCAATGGCGCGCATGGCGTCGATGAACAGATCGCATTCCTCTTTGGACTCGGATTCCGTGGGCTCTATCATCAACGCGCCGGGGACAATGAGCGGGAATGCGGTGGTATAAGGATGGAAGCCGTAGTCGATTAGCCTTTTCGCAATGTCCATGGTGTTTACGCCGTGTTTTTTTTGCCGCGCGTCGCTGAAAACGACTTCGTGCATCGAAGGCAGGTTGTAGGGCAAGTCGTAAGAATCCTCGAGATGCTTGCGAATGTAATTCGCGTTGAGGACGGCGTCCTCGGTGGCTTGGCGGATTCCAGGGCCGTAGGCGAGCGTGTAGGCGAGCGCGCGGAGCAAAACGCCAAAGTTGCCGCAGTAGGCGCGAACGCGCCCGATGGACTGCGGTCGATTGAAATCGAGTGCGAATTTGCCGTTCTGCTCACGAACCACCGGCACGGGCAAAAACGGTTCGAGGATTTTCTTGATCAGCACCGGACCGGCGCCAGGACCGCCGCCGCCGTGGGGCGTCGAGAAAGTCTTGTGCAGATTCAGGTGCATCACGTCGACCCCGAAATCGCCGGGGCGCGTGATGCCGGCAAGCGCATTCATGTTCGCGCCATCCATGTAAAGCAGTGCGCCGCGTTCGTGAAGGATCGCGGCAATTTCCGCGATGTTCTCTTCGTAGACGCCCAAGGTCGAGGGATTGGTGATCATCAGCGCCGCGACATCTTCCGTGACGAATTGCCGGAAATGCGCGATGTCAATTTGGCCGCGCTCGTTGGACTTGATGTTTTCGACTTCGTAGCCCGCAATCACCACGGACGCTGGATTCGTGCCGTGTGCCGAGTCCGGGATCAAAACCTTCTTGCGCGCGCTGCCTTTGCTTTCGAGATGGGCGCGAATCAGCAGCAGGCCCGTCAACTCGCCTTGCGCGCCCGCCACCGGTTCCAGCGAAGCAGCGTCCATTCCCGTGCTTTCGAGGAGGCACTTTTCCAAATCGTGCATGATGCGCAGACAGCCCTGCGAAACCGCGTCTGGTTGCGACGGATGTTCGGTGGCGAGGCCGTCGAGGCGCGCGACAAATTCGTTTACGCGCGGATTGTATTTCATGGTGCAGGAGCCGAGCGGGTACATGCCAAGGTCGATGGCGTAATTCCACGTCGAGAGGCGCGTGAAGTGACGAATCACTTCGATTTCGCTGACTTCCGGGAATCCCTCGACATCACCGCGCGCAAACTCCGCGCCCAATTCTTTCGCAGGGTCGGCGGCGGGCACATCGAGTGGCGGAAATTCGATACCGCGCTTTCCGGTGACGGACTTCTCAAAGATCAGGCCTTCATTCTGGCTGACGTGGCTGCGGGCCTTCCTGATGCCGTTGCTGGTTGCTTCAAGGTCGGTGGCGGAGTGCTTTTGGTTCAAAACGAATGCTCCTTATGACCCGGATTGCAATATGTTCCTGAGGGCGGCGGCGAGGCGTTCGATCTCTGCGCGCGGCGTTACTTCGGTGACGCACATCAGGCCGCGCCTTTCCTGTCCCGGATAATATTTGTCGAGCGCGAGCGGGCCGATGATTTTCTCCGCGAGCAATTTGTCGTTGATTTGTTTTACAGGCCGCGGAAATTCCACGGTGAACTCGTTGAAAGTTTTTCCGGTGAAGGGAAGCGTGATGCCGGGGATTTGCATCATCACATCGCGCGCGAAACGGGCCTTGGAGAGATTCTGCGCGGCGAGTTCGCGTACGCCCTCCTTGCCGAGAAGGCAGAGATGAATGGTGACGACCAGCGCGTAGAGCGCTTCGTTGGTGCAGATATTGGAGGTGGCCTTCTCGCGACGGATATGCTGCTCGCGCGTGGCGAGCGTCAGGCAAAATCCGCGGCGACCCGCGGCGTCGGTGGTTTCGCCCGCGAGGCGTCCGGGCATTTGGCGCACGAATCTGTCCCGCGTGGCAATCACGCCAACGTAGGGACCGCCATAACTGGGAGGCACGCCAAAACTTTGCGCTTCGAGCGCGACGATATCGGCCTCTTCCGGCGGCTTCACGATGCCGAGAGCCAGCGGCTCAGTGATGCAGTCGATGAGGAGCGCGCCGTGCTGGTGCGCTGTTTTCGCGATCGGGCCGAGAGATTCAAGGACACCGAAGAAATTTGGGGACTGCACGACCACCGCGGCGGCCTCTTTCCACGAGTCGGAGCGAATCGACGCGGCATCAATTTGCCCAGACGGTGCGAATCCGAATTCCTCGACTTCGATTCCCAGATGTTTTGCGTAGGTTGCGAGGACCTGCCGATATTCGGGGTGCACCGCGCGCGCCACGAGCACGCGGTGACGTCGCGTGAGGCGCTCGGCCATCAGCACCGACTCCGTGAGTGCCGTGGAGCCGTCATACATAGAGGCGTTGGCGACCTCCTGGCCCGTCAGCTGCGACATCAGCGTCTGAAATTCAAAGATGGCTTGCAGCGTTCCTTGCGAAATTTCCGCCTGATAGGGCGTGTAGGAAGTTAGAAATTCGCCGCGTTGCACCAGAGCGTCCGTGACGACCGAGCGTACGTGTTGGTACACGCCAGCGCCCAAGAATGAGGTGTAGCTGTGCGAATTTTCCGCGGCGCGCGCCTTGAAATAATCGATGATTTCCATCTCCGAGAGCGGGCCGGGCAGTTTCAGAGCATCGCGGAGCCGGTATTTTGCGGGAATCGTCTCGAAAAGGGTGTCAATCGATTTCACGCCGATAGCGTGCAGCATTTCGCGGCGTTCGGATTGGCTCTTGGGGAGATAGCGCATCAGGCGGTCTGTTCCTTTTCCTTTTCGGCGACGTATTGCTGGTAAGCCTTCGCGTCCATCAATTTTTCGGCGTCTGGAGGATCGTCCATTTTAATTTTCACGAGCCAAGCGGAGCGGTGAGGGTCCTGATTGAGTTTTTCCGGCGTGTTCGCAAGTTCGGAATTCACTTCCGTGACTTCGCCGCCCACGGGACTGAAAACCTCGCTGACCGCTTTCACGGATTCGACCGTGCCCAATACTTCGCCGGCTTTTAGCTTAGCGCCCACTTTCGGCAATTCGACGAAGACAACGTCGCCGAGAGCATGCTGGGCGTAATCGGTGATCCCCACAATCCCGGTCGAGCCGTTCACCTGAAGCCATTCGTGGTCTTTCGTGTAACGAAAATCTGACGGATACATGAGCGTCTCCTTGTGTGGAGGATAAAAACTCCAGGCGATTCACGGAATACCCGCGAAGGGGAACTACGCCTCAGAGTAAAAATCATTTTGGCCGCTTGTAGAAGGGCATTGCCACAAGGTGTGCCGGAGCGACCTGGCCGCGTACGGAAATGCCTATCGGCGTGCCGGGGACATTCAGTTTTGGCGGCACATACGCGAAGCCGATATTCTTTTTCAGAAATGGCGCGGGACCGCCGCTCGTGACGGTGCCCACTTCGCGCTCGCTGTCCAACACACCGTAGCCATCGCGAGCGATCAATCGGGAATTCATCGCGAAGCCAGCCAGAATGCGATCGACACCTCTCTCTTTTTGCTGCACGAGCACGTCGCGGCCCAGGAAATCGCCTTTATCGACTTTGCAGATCCAGGCGAGGTTGGCTTCCCACGGCGTGGTTGTGTCGTCGATTTCGTGGCCGTAGAGCGCCATGCCCGCTTCGAGGCGCAAGGTGTTCCGCGCGCCGAGCCCGCAAGCGGCGATGCCCATCGGCTGGCCCGCATCCATCAGGGTGCCCCACATTTTTTCAGAGTGCTCGGGCGCGAAATAAATTTCGAAGCCGTCCTCTCCGGTGTAGCCCGTGCGCGCAATCAGGCAATGCACGCCATTCACTTCGCCAAAGGCGAACCAATAATACTTGATGGGCGCGAGAGGTACCTTGGTGAAGCGTTGCAAAAGCTGGAGCGCGAGCGGCCCTTGAATCGCGAGCTGCGAATAGCGCGCGCCGGCATTTTCAACTTCCGCGCCAAAACGATTGTGCTCGCGAATGTGCGCGTAGTCGTTGTCCTGATTGCCCGCATTCACGCACAAAAAATAATGTGTGCCGGAGATTTTGTGCACCAGCAGGTCATCGACAAAGGTGCCACGCGGCGTCATCAGGCCAGAATAGTGCGCCTGGCCGATGGCCAGCTTCTCGGCGTTGTTGCAAGAGATGTGCTGAACAAGGTCGAGGGCACGAGCACCGCGAATTTCGATTTCGCCCATGTGGCTGACGTCGAACAGTCCGACGCGCGTGCGGACGGCTTCGTGCTCGGCGAGGATCCCCGCGTACTCGACGGGCATGTCCCAGCCGCTAAAATTCACCATCTTTGCGCCCATCCGGCGGTGGACGGAATTCAGCGCTGTTTTGCGCACTGCAGCGGTTGCGGGTGTGCTCACAGGAAAATTTCTCGCTCACGAAGCAAAGAAGTGAAACTAGCATGCGTGCATAGGCGTGTCAAGAAACGCGCTGCTTCCACGCGACATTCGTTTCCGGGGAACTAATGGAGTACAGAGAACAGAAACGCGCTTGTCGGGTATGCCGCGATACCCTATATTGAGGCAAGAACGTCGCGGAGCGCTTAATGGCTGAAACTGTCGTGTGCGTGCAGTGCGACATGCCGGAAGAAAAATGCGTTTGTGAGAAATACTGCACCTATTGCCAGTCGCAAACGGGCATACGCCTGTGCGAGGACGGCCTGTATTACTGTCCTGATTGCCGCGAGGCTTGCGAAGTGCACGTTGCGGGTAATCGTGAACGCTGAACACACGCGAACGGAATTGAAATTCAGCGGGGATGAGCGCCTGCTTGCTGGCGTTCGCGGCGCCGTCGAGCACGTGGCGAACCGGCGCGGACTAAACGCGGAAGAGCGCGTGGATTTGGGAGTGGCGGCGGGACAGGCCTGCCGCGCGGCGATGGTTCAGCTTGATGAAACTGGCTCGCTTTGCGACGTGGTCATTGACGATTACGAGGATCGCGTGGAGGTGAGCGTTGAAAGTCCGCGCCATCCGAGATCCGCAAAAACAAATAGTTCACTTGGAAGTTTGGCCGCGGTGCCCATCGAAGAGCGGGAAGCAGAAATGAAAAAGCGCGTGGATCGCGTCGACCGAGATACAAGCAACGGCCGCGACCGGGTTATCCTCGTAAAATACTTTCACAAGAATCCCACACACTCCTGAACGGGTTCGTCCAGAACGGCGCTACATGGGGAAAGCGAACGTCCGGCTGTGAATCATGGAATTGAGCTGCTCGTTGGTGACGGGCATTTCCACGTTCAAACTGTTCCCCGTAGGGCTGACCGTGACGTTGGAAAGCGCGTCCGCTAAAACCGGATCGGACTGCTGAATCTGGTAACGGCGCATAACAATTCCGCCTTGCAGCATCGCGGCAAGCTGATTGGCATCGTCGGAAGAATTGCAGATGGCCTGGAATTTTGCGTCAACGCCGTCGCTGGCCTGGACCTGAATTTCCATATTGTGGATGCGGTCCAGAATTGCCGAAGCCTGCGGGAACTGGCTCGCCTGGGGCAGGAGCTGGTGCAGCGCGAGTTCCGTGTTGGCTTTGTCGAGGACCGCCCAGACGATGCCGCCATTGGCATTGGCCGCGGTGATCAACGGGGAAAGCTCGTCATTGGAGAGCAGGCTTTCCGCGCCGCCGAAGCGGACGTTGATGAGCCGCTCGAGAATGTCGCGCTGGCCGAAGGCCGCCGTGTTGCTATCGAGGAAGAAAAAGAAAATATCGTTGGGACCCGCGCCGCTGCCGAAGGCCCACAACTTGTAACCGTGCACTTCGATGTTGGGAATCTTCTCCGAAGCGAAGCGAGCCTCGGTGGAGTTCGGAGAGAACTCGCCAAGGGCGACGCCGGCGATTTCGTAAGGATGTTGGGCATTCGCCGACGTGGCGCCCCAGGCGACTTCGTCAATCTGGGTGTTCGGATCAATGCCGGCGGAGCGAAGAAACTGTTCGAACTGGCGATAGTTGCCAGGAAGCATTTGTTCTTGAAGCTGTGAGAACCACGGATGCTGCCGCGCTTCCTTGAGGTCTGCATAGGCGAGTTCGCTGACGTCCTTTGGGAACAGGCCGATGATGTCCGTGCTCAGCGTGCCAGCTGCAGCACGCGAGGGAATGAGCATGGCGGCGAGTATGAGCGCGCTGAATGCGGCGAAAAATGCGCCGATAGATTTATTCCCTGAAAAGAGTTTCATGTATTGGCCCTGCCTCCCTGTTAAGCGCGAACGGTGCTTGCCGTGAGGCGCGATTCGATGTCCTGCGATTGCGTGCGCATGGCGGCGACGAATGATGCGTCAGTGATGGAGTCGAGATTGATGGCTACGTTTGCGAGCGCGCCGCGCGCCCCCGCGGCCGCCATCAAACGCGCGACGCGAAGGTCTGAAAGCATAGAAGCGCTGGAGACGGCTTCCAGTTGCCCGACACGCTCAAAAAGTTCCAAAGACTTACGGGCAACGGTCATGGGGATCTCGGCAGCACCGCGCGTGGCTTGCTGAATGGCTTCTTCGCGACGGCGCGCGTCTTCGGGCGAATCCTTGGGCAGCTTAAACGCGGCGAGAACGGCGTTGTAGGATTCCGCGTCGCGATCAATCGCATCGGCCAGTTCCGAGGCGGCGGAGTGCATGTCGGAAACAGCGCGATCGAGTTGGTCAGCATAAGCGGCTTGCGATTTCTTCTTGCGCGAAAGGCCCGCGACCATTTGCGCGAGACTTGCGGCAAGCGCCCCAGCGAGCGCGGAGACAGAGCCGCCGCCGGGCGTTGCCGTTGGCTCCGCGACAGCATCCAGAAACGGTCGCGCGAGCGCGGCAAGTTTTCCGGTCCCTGATTCGAGCGGCGAGCCAGAAAGAGCGGCGGCCAGGCGGTTTTCGAAAACCTGGGCGGGCGAGAAATTCTCGAATTGCAGATAAAATTCGGCGGTCATTTCGAGGGCGCGCTTGGGAATGAGGCCGACAATTTCGCTGCCCATGATGGAGGCGCCATAGCGCGTCGCTTCGCTGCGGACCATTTCGAAGACGCGGTGAAGCGGCGTCTGCTCATAGTCTGTCATATTGATGGAAACTTGCGCGACGTGGCGCGCGCGCAAATCGACGCCCATCGCTTTCACGTAGCGCAAGCCGCCGCTCGAGAAGCGGATGGTCTTGGCGATTTTCTTCGCAATTTCGACGTCGGGCGTGTCGAGGTTGATGTTGTAAGCAATCAGAAATTTCCGTGCGCCCACAATTACTGCGCCTGCGGTGGGATGCAGCCGCGGTTCGCCGATGTCAGGGGCGCGGTCCGGATTCTTCAGGACTTCCTCGCGAACGCCCTCGAATTGGCCTTTGCGGACGCTTTCGAGATTCGTGCGCTCGGGGCGTAAAGCGGCAGCTTCGTAGAAATAAACGGGAATTTGGTAGCGTTTCCAGATTTCGTGACCGACTTTTTTCGCGAGCGCGACACATTCTTCGATGGTGACTCCGTCGACGGGGATGAACGGAATCACATCGGTAGCGCCGAGACGTGGATGTGCACCGGAATGTTTGGTGAGGTCGATCAGCTCGAGAGCTTTGCCAATGCCGCGAAGCGCCGCTTCAGCGACGGGTTCAGGTTCGCCTGCGAGCGTGACGACGCAGCGATTATGGTCGGCATCGCTTTCGCGGTCGAGGATGTAGACGCCTTCGACGGCTTGCATGGCGGCGACAAGCGCGTCAATTTTGGCGGCGTCTCGGCCTTCGGAAAAATTTGGCACGCATTCGATCAGATGTTTCATTCGAAAATGGCTTCCTTGTTATGAATTAACACTGTTCGATTCACTTTGTTGTGAGATGCGGTCCTGAATCAAGCGCGGCTGGAGCGTTCCCGAGCATAAATGATGCGGCCGCGCTTCATGGTCAGCGAACAATGATTCACACCAAAATAATAGGGAATTTCGCGGTAATCATCCAGATCGAACGCGGCGAGGTCGGCGAACTTGCCAACTTCGAGGGAGCCGATGCGATCGTGGCGCGCGAGGGAATATGCAGGGTTCATCGTGGCGGCAGTAATGGCTTCGGCGGGCGTCATGCGCATTTGCGTGCAAGCGAGAGACAAAATCGCCGGCATGGAAAGCGCCGGGCTGGTGCCGGGATTAAAATCGGTGGCGAGGGCGACGATAGCGCCTGCGTCGATGAGTTTGCGCGCGGGCCCGTATTGGGGGAGGCCGAGATGGAAGCAG
>JBAUEX010000108.1:0-4789 GCA_049678845.1 Candidatus Acidiferrales bacterium | reverse complement strand
TCAGCCAGCGGCACGTGGACCTATTCGCCTCAGGTAATTTCGACTTGCAGTTCCACGCAGGTCGGATGCCAGCAAAAAGTCACAGTTACGAAACCCAGTCGCGACTACACGGTCTACACGTTCACCTTAAACAACGGCGCTTGGCCCGTCGAAGTCCAGTCCTACGGTGGCGGAAGTCTTCTCTCCACCGTCACCAACACTTATGATTTTTCGAACGCCTGCCCGTTTTCTGGGTGTCACGGAGCTTCCTACATCCGTTTGCTGACGACGCAAACCTCCCTTCCGGTTCCGGGCGGGGGGAACATCACGAAGCAAGCCCAATACACGTATGACAGTCCGCAAACGGGCAACGTAACCGCAGCGAAAGAATGGCGCTATTATTCCGGCAGTTTTCCGTCAACCCCTGACAGGGAAACGGATACAACCTACCTTTCAACTGGAACAAATGACATCGACAAGCCGCTGAGCGCAACCATCAAGAACAGTTCGAGTACCATGATCGCCCAAACCCTCTATTCATACGATTCTTACGGGTCGTGCCCGGGTGGTGGCCTGGACTCAATGACCGGTGTCATCAATCATGACGACACAAACTTCGGTTCGGGTTACACTGCACGTGGCAATCCGACTCAGATTCAGAGGTGGGTCAGCGGGTCCACGTACCTTACAACGCAATATTGCTATGACACGACCGGACAAATCACCGAAGAAATCGACCCAGCGGGTAATATTACGGGCTACGGCTACGCAGACAATTTTTATAACGATGGTTCTAACCCGCCGGCATCCTATACGCCAAATCAGAAGACGAACGCGTATGTCACGAGCGTTACCCTTCCGATCATTGGATCGGCGCACATCGGCTATTACTACGGGAGTGGGAATCAGGCTCTCTTAACGGATCAGAACGGTGCGACGACGTACGATCACTTCATGGATCCGTTCGACCGCCCCACGGAAACCGTATATCCAATTGGTTGGAGTTTGCAAACTTATCCCTCTGAGACCGAAGTTGACGCTTACAACGCGGTAGGCGACACAAGCCCTTCGACGGGGTGTACAAGTTGCCAGCATAATCAGGCGTTCCTCGATTCTTGGGGTCGCAAAACGCAGGAGACGCTCGCAAACGCTCCGGGCGGGGCGATCAATTTAGCAACAACTTACGACTCTAATGGTCGCGTCGCCAGCGGGAGTCATCCATACACGACCACGTCGGATCCAAATTATGTCTTCGAAAGTTACTCATACGACGGGCTTGATCGGTCCGCTGGAGTCGCTCATCCCGACAGCGAATTTTACTCCATCTTCTATGGTTCGCTAGTGGCGCAGTATGGAGGCCTCAGTTCTCAGCAGGGGTCAACGTCGACATATGGCTTCGGCTATCCGGAGCTCATGGTCGACGAAAATGGTAGGAAAAAGCAGGAATGGATCGACGGGTTCGGTCGGCTTATCGAGGTTGATGAAGCCGTTACGGCGGGCACGACTTCACATGGGAGCTTTTCAATCTGCTGTACGGCACCGATCAACGACACGGGAACGGTCTACGTGACGGTCGGAACATTCAACACACAAGTGTCCTACAACAACAACAGCACGGCAAACTCAGTTGCTTCTGCACTAGCCAGTGCCCTAAACGGTTCCGGTGTGGTTACGGCATCTGCTTCGGGTAGCACCGTTAATATGACCAGTCTCGCAACGGGCACCGGTGCGAACTATTCTCTTTCGAGCTATTCGGAAGGACAACTGAACCCGCCGAAATTCCAGGCGACACCCTCAGGGCCGACGATGACCGGCGGTACTAATGGAAGCTCTAACTCCACCTTCTACACTTATGACGCGCTGGGGAATTTGACGTCGGTCGTTCAGGGAACGCAAACTCCTCGGAGTTTCAACTATGATGGTCTGAGCCGCAAAACATCCGAAACTACGCCGGAGGCCGGCACGGTGAATTACGCGTATACCGTATCGGGTGGAGGACTTTGCAGCGGCGATCCAAGCAATCTGTGCTCGAAAACCGATGCACGGGGAATCACGACTACCTACAACACGTATGACGCTTTGAACCGAGTGAAATCCAAGAGCTATTCGAATGGCCAAGGCGGCGTAACATATGCCTATGACCAAGGCGGCGCTTCGGCGTTCGCTTTGGGCCGATTAACACAGATGGTTGATCCGTCGGGGTCGGAGACGTACACCTACGACGCTGATGGGGACGTTCTTCAGCTTCAAAAAGTCGTTGGTTCGTAAGCGTCTTCCGACGGCCGTCTTGACCTAGCAAGGCAGTTGACTATGCGGCCTGAGCGGATTGTTCAGACGGTGTGACGAAATTCCAAGGCAGCAGTTCGTCAATGCGGTTGACGGGGTGATCGGCGATATGCGAGAGCACGTCACGCAGGTAGCTTTCGGGGTCTAATCCGTTCAATTTCGCCGTGCCGATCAGGCTGTAAATCGCCGCAGCTCGTTCACCGCCGGCATCGGATCCGGCGAAGAGGTAATTTTTGCGACCCAAAGCTACCGCGCGCAAAGCTCGCTCGGCAGCATTGTTATCAATCTCCAGTCGACCATCGTCGCAGTAGCGCACCAGAGCATCCCAGCGTCCGACGGCGTAACGAACCGCCATGGCTGTATCGGATTTTCTCGAAAGCTTTCCTAAGGTCTCTTCCATCCATTGTTTCAACGAGTCCAGCAGAGGCCGACTCCGCAGGTTACGAACTTCCCGACGTTCCTCCGGTAACCGCCCTCGAATTTCTTTCTCGATGGCGTACAGTTCCGCGATGCGCTGGAGCGCTTCGCTCCCTACGGGAGATTTGTGAGCTTCAACGAGATCGTAAAATTTTCTGCGCACATGAGCCATGCAACCGGCCTCCCGGACGCGACCAGTCTTATAAACCTGGTTGTACCCTGCATAGGCATCTGCCTGCAGTGTCCCAGTGAACGTGCTCAGGTGTTCTTTGGGGTGCTCACCTTTGCGATTGGGAGTGTAGGCGAAGCATACCGCTGGCGGTGAAAGGTCTCCCGCCGGCCGATCGTCTCGCACGTACGTCCACAGACGGCCGATTTTCGTCCTGCCGTTACCAGGTTCGAGCACCGGAACCGGCGTGTCATCCCCGTGCAGTTTTTCCGCAGAAAGTACGTAGCGGCGCAGCGCTCCAACCAGCGGGTCAAGTAGCCGGCTGGCTCCTCCTACCCAAGCCGCCATGGTTCCACGATCAATGTCCACGCCTGCGCGTGCGTAAATCTCTTCCTGACGATAGAGCGGCAGGTGATTGCAATACTTCGAGACCAGCACATGGGCCAGCAGCCCAGGTCCAGCCATACCGCGCGCGATCGGGCGGCTCGGTGCTTCGGCCTGCACGATCTTGTCGCAACGCGCGCAGGCCAGCTTCGGCCGAACCTGACGGATCACTTTGAAATGTTCCGGCACGTGCTCCAGGATTTCCGATACATCTTCACCGAGATGCTTTAGTCTGCCGCCGCAGTCCGGGCAGGACTCCTGTTTCGGCAGGATCTTTCGCTCTTCCCGCGGCAAGTGAGCGGGCAGCGGCCGTCGCGCATGCTTTGCGGCCGCTGACGTAGCGGGCTCGGCCGTTGCTGCCGCGGAAGAACGCGCCTCTTGCTCGGCACGCTTGGTTTCCAGCTCGTCGAGCCGCAGCTCCAGTTGTTCGATCTGTCGGTCGAGCTTTTCCGATTTGCGTCCGAACTGCATGCGGCGGAGTTTCGCGATCAGCAGTTTTAAATTTTCGATCTCACCGTTGAGAGAAGCGAGTTGCTCGTCTTTCGCCAGAAGCTCTTCATGTTGGGAAAGAATCAGTGCCTTTAGTGCGATGGAATCCAGCGTGTCGAGATTGGGAAGTCCCACGCGCTCGGTCATTGCGCGCAGTATGCCAGAACTTTTTTCGTGTGCAAGAAAAATCCACACAAAAAAAGCAAAAATCAGAAAAAATTCTGAAAACTTTGCGCTGCCGGAAACTTTTGCTGCTCACACCGCCAGTTGTGGCGCAGTGCGCACCGGATGACGCCAATCGATTCCCTCGAGCAGCATGGAGAGCTGCGCTGCTGTTAGCGAAACTGTTCCACTGGTCGCTTGCGGCCAGATGAACCTCCCACGCTCCAGCCGTTTCGCGAAAAGGCATAGTCCGTCGCCATCAAACCACAGCATCTTGATCAGATCGCCGCGTCGTCCACGGAACAAGAACACCTGGCCGGAAAATGGGCTCTCCTGCAGCACCGTCTGCACCATGCCGCTCAGTCCGGTGAAACCGCGCCGCAGGTCCGTCACTCCTGCGGCGATCCAAATCTTGGTTCCTGCGGGTAGCCCGATCATGGCACCAGACACTCAATGGCCGTACGCAACATCAACAAATCCACGCGTCCGGTGATCTGAAGTTTCCCTTTGGGAAGTTGGATCTCCATCGTCCCCAAGGGCGCTCGCGAAATCGCATGCTGGACATTCGCGGCTTCATCCAACCGCTCGTCAGAAATCTTCACGGGAAGCAGGCTACTTGCCTCAGCGCCGTTCTTGAAAGATCCCTCTCGACGATACTGCCTTCGCCAATTGAAGACCAAGTTCGGGTTGACTGCATACCGTTGCGCCACCCGAAACACCGATGTGCCCGCTTCCAACGTTTCCAGGACGATCCTTTGCTTCTCCTCGACCGTCCAGCGGCGGCGCCTTATTCCTTGCCCGGGAGTGTCCACTTATCGCCTCGCGGACACTAAGCAAGTGTCCACGAACCTATCATCTTCAGCTTGTGCAACCTTGTCGAGACGGTCGTCGGAAGACGCTTAC
>JBAUEX010000107.1:0-4443 GCA_049678845.1 Candidatus Acidiferrales bacterium | reverse complement strand
ATTTCACGCTCGGCCTGATTTTCAGCCAGGGAACCGCAACTACGCCAGAGCCAGCATCCCTGCTGCTGCTGGGCACGGGCTTGCTCGGGGCTGGTATCTTAGTCAGAAGGACCGCTCACGCTTAATCTCTGATCCTTTCAAAGTTGGGTCGAACCCGCAGCCGAATCTTTTTCGAACGTACCGCGAACCACGGGGTCCGTTTTGAATATCGATTCCCTGGCCGGACATTGCCGGGCAATTCTCTACCCGAGACGCGCTGTCGCTGTGCCGGCGAAGACCTTTCCCCCTAACGAAAAAGAGGAAAAAGACGGGATTTGAAGAACGGGAAATACCGCAACGCTCGGGAAATTTGAAGGTCGTGCAAAATAGGGATGCCGGCGGAGCGTGAGGATCAAGCCGTGAGCGATGGCGCGGGAACTATCTGGACGAGACCCGTCGGGACCTCGCGGGCGGCCTTCCGCGCCATCATGCCCGCGGTGACAATTCCGGTGCGCACATAGGATTTTTCGCAGTCCGCTGTGGAAGGCCCGCGCATATTCCCCTCCATGTAGGCAAGCCCCGGGCAGCGAGTGCAGGAGGCCAGGTGCGAACAGGAAGTGCATGTGGTCAGATCCTTGGCGCGAATCGAACGCACTTCCGCCAGTTGCGGCGAGTTCCGCCAGATCTCTAGAAACGCCTGCCTCCGGACATTGCCGCACGTCAGAGGAAATTGCACGCAAGGATACACGTCCCCGTAGGGTGAGATGTAGCATGAGGTGTGTCCTGCGCTGCAAGGCAGACTTTCGCGAACATCGTCGTCCACGGGCGCGGGCGGGGCGCAGAAGGTTTCGACGTCGCCTACCAGATGTGGATTATGGAAGAAGCTCGACAGTTCACTTGCGTCGACGCGGTGGGACAACACGGACGTATTCCCATTCATCATCGGCGTAATCGTCGGATCCAGGGTGTAATGCGCGCCCAGCTCTCCGGCCAGCGTGCGGACGCCCTCGCTGTCATCGCGATTCCTCCGCATCAGGACATTGGCCATGGTTACCCTCATACCCTGTGACCTCAGCAAACGGATCGCAGTCAGCGTTCGTTTGAGCGAACCCGGGACCTTGGTGATCGCATCATGCACTTCCGGCCGGTGCGAGTAAACGCTGATCTGTACCTGCTCGACGCCCAGGGTGCGCAGCTTCTGCGCGTCCTTTTCCCGGATCAGTACGGCGTTGGTTTTCAGCTTTACGTTGAAGCGTAGCGAGCGCGCGTACGCGATGATCTCGAAGCAATCGCGCCGCATCAGAGGTTCGCCGCCGCTGAGCGTCAGGGAGAAGACACCCGCGTCCGCGAGTTGCTCGAGAACGCCCCGAAGCTCGGCAGTCGTCATTTCGCCCTGATCGTCGTGGTCGAGGTAACAATGCTCGCAGCGCTCATTGCATCGGTAGGTCAAATCCAGGTGTGCGCTCAAGGGCACACCGAGGCGCAGGGCCTTGTCGTTGGACTCCCGCATCAAGCTCATCGAGGCTCGGCCTCCGGCGCAGCCGGCTCTCCCTCGGCAAGGGGCCGGTCCGAAACGCGCAGAATCCCGTGGCTCGCCAGCTCTTCTACAAACTCCGTCGCGTCCCGATAGGCCGTATCCACGGGAACGGTGAACGCCGCGCATACACGTCGCTCCACGATTTCGGAAAGGGGCGTGCGGCCGTCGGCCGCCTCCCAGATCACTGTCGCCACTTTGCTCAGGGTGAAGAATGTCGAGTCGGCAACGGACATGATCAGCATTTCCCCGTCCAGCACGCGCTCAGCGACCGCGCTCGATCGCGCAATGTATTTCTCATTCATTGTATCAACTCCCAGGCACGCTCGTCTGGCCGGAAAACGAACTGCGCCGCAGGGACGCGCGACACCAGCTCGATCGCCGACTCGAATACGCGCTTCACCGAATCCGGATCGCGGGCAAAAAAGAGGATGTGGCGCAGCAGCGCGCGCACCGCGGCGAGCCGTCCGAGCGGTTCGATGCGGTTGTCCGTGCCCTTCGCAAGAAAATAAAGCGCCGAAAGCGGTACCGTCAGATTGGCGCCAGCGCGGGCCAAGTCTCCTGCGAAAGGTGTGCCGTAGGCATGATAGCCGCTCCCGCTCCTCCGAAGGTAGGAAATCTCGTCGGTAAGCAGCGTGGCGTCGCAAGGAGCCAAGCGCGACATCGTCGTTTTGCCCGCGCCCGAGACTCCGGCAAACACATACCCGCGGCCGCGCCGCACCGCGCTTGCTGCATGCACAAGAAAGCCCCCTTCCTCCGCCAGCATAAGTGAGTGAACGATTCGCAGCACAGCGTCGATGGAGTAAGGGTTCGGCGACTGACGCACCCAGCCCGAGCGCGAACGCGCGTCCCACACAGCGCGGAAGTCCCCGCGCTCGATGCGCCAAATGGATCCTTTGCTAAAAACCTGCGCGTCTGTCTGCGACGGCTGCGCGGGGGGTTCGAGATGGATGGTGAAGCGACAGACCGGCGTGGCCGACGGGTTCACAAAGCCGGCGTAGCGCCGCTCAAGCAAGCGGCAGAAATCCGCATCCTGGGTCTCGAGGAGGATGGGAATGCCGCCGATTTCAACCGTCACGTCCGTTCCCCGCAACACCGGCACCCCCGCGGCGAGGCTCGCATTGGAAACGCTGCCGGCCATCAGCAGGACCCCGCAGGCTTCGCTTCCAACTGCGCGGGCGCTGCGCCAGGACTCCGCGCCAGCCGCGAGCGCAGTGAATGCCAGCGCAGCAGCCACTTAAGCGCGCCGCTCGAGCTCCGCAGGGCCTGTTGAAGCAGGCGTTCACGCGCAGCCAGGCGGCCGCGCAGCTCCGTTCGCTTCCCGTGGCGAACCACCGCCGTGACGCGGCCCAGCAATTCGTCTTCGGCGACGGGCGGATCGTTCGTGCCGAGAGCGTCTCCCCGCGTGATGAGAGATATGTCTCCTTTTTCCTTCCTCTTGTCCACCAGCCGATGCGCGCAGAAACGCCCCTGCCGGAAACAGAGCAGTATGTCCCCGCGTCGGGCGCTCCGCGCCGTCTCGCGGCGGACAATGAGGGTGTCTCCGGGGAATATCGCGGGCAGCATGCTCGAGCCCAGCCCGACAAGCCGAACCTCGCCGGAGAGCCGAAGCGCCTCGGCCGCAAGCTTCACGATCACGCCTTCCCGCCTCTGGTTGGCCGAGCCGTTCATGGCAGGCGCTCGACTAAGAGTGCTTGACGTTGATCTGGCATTGCTGTTGCGAGGGATCAACCTTGCCACAAGTCAGCGCCATCGTTTCGAAGGCGCGCTCGTGACGAAAGGAAGGCTTTTCGTAAGGCTGCTTCTTCCCGAATTGCTCCGCTTTGTCCGTTGCCACGGTGCTGTCTTTTCTTTGATCGCTCACTGTAACCCCGATTGTGTAAGTTTTATGGCGCAAACGCCTGAGCCTCCGGCGCCACAAGTGGTGGAGCCGAGAGTTGAGAAGTAGATGCTGGATGCTTGAACTGTGGCGCTTTCATTGTCCACGATAATGCCGCTGCTGCCTCCGGATACCCCGTCCGTCGCGGATCGCGCGAAAGTCCCCGGGAACCCGGCACTACCGCTGGCCGAGGTGACGTCATAGCTCCTGATCGCCTGGGTGGAGAGGAGGCCTAAGAACAACCAGTCTGTGGGTGTCCCGGGCGGGCCCGGCACATTTGTAAACTCCGTTAGCGGAGAGCACTCCTCTGCTTGGCTGCTCAGTGTGAACTGGTTTGCAGCTGGCACCGTACCGATGTTCAGCAAGGGGACATTGCCTGAGCCTGCGGTGAAGCCCACATCGTACAGCGTCGTGGACGCACCGGTGGAGTCAAAGCCACAGGAAAATATCGCCCAATCACCTGGCGTCGTAGGTTCTGAAAAATACGCATCGTTGAAGGCCGGCAGGTGGATATTCCCTCCCAACGGAGAACCAAGCGCCGCCGTCCTCTTCGCTAAGAGGGAAATGTTGGCCTGTACCAGCAACGCGTTTGTTGCGTTCGTCCCGCTTACGGCATAAACCAACCCGTTCATCGAATCCACGATCGGAGCATCGACAATCCCGCCGAAGGATGTGCCATCGCCGACGACAAGAAAGTGCGTCCCGGATAACACCGTCCCGTTGGAGTTGAATCCGTACAGCCTTCCATCCGAGCACCCCACGAACACATTGCCCGTTGTGAAATCCTCCACCGGGCTGGTCAGCACTCCGCAGCCGCCCGCACCCACCGTAACGGCACCGCCGGTTCCCCACGATGCATCCAGGCTCGGCGCAGCGCCGATCGTGCAACCCGCATCGTTATTGTAGGATGGGCAGAAGACGTCCTTGATGCGATAGAGCGTGCCGAGATCGTTGCCGACGTAGGCGACGTCGTGAGCGTAGTCCACAAAGGGCGAGGAAAGCGTGTCGCTGCCGGCTGGATCGGTTCCCAGCGCCAGATCGGTGGCTGTCC
>JBAUEX010000106.1:0-31577 GCA_049678845.1 Candidatus Acidiferrales bacterium | reverse complement strand
CTAGTAGCCCGGGTAGTGCATGGGCGAATACAGGAAACGATCCAGTCGGAAAATACCCAGATCTTTGTCGTACTCGTACCTATTGCGCGAGTTCTTCGGAATCTCCACGATCATGCGCACGATTTTTGGGCAGTCGGGGCCAGGATCGATGTCGCGGAGGTTGAATGTCATGAGTCGAGGCCAGCGAACCAACGGCGCTGCGGCAAGCGGATTTGCGAGCATTCTGGACAGCAATAGGGCGCGCGTTGCGTTGCGGGGTCGCCGCGAAAAATTAGGAGGCGGCCCTGGTCGAGCCGCCTCCGACGTCCCTGGGGTGTGAGATTTCACTCGCCGCCTGGGGAGACAGCAAGCGGATTTCACAACTGGGGATGGAAACCCGGAGCGGCGAAAAAAGTTGCGGGAGAATTTACGCGCGGAACATACAATGTGAAGGCGGGATGCCAAGAATCCGCTGGTCCGCAGAAATAGCCCATTCCATGAAAGAGAAAAAACGACTCGAAGGCGAGCGTCCGCCGGAAATCACCGCAGGCGAGTTGCTTGCGTATCTTGCGAAAACGGATCGCCCCCAAAGCATCCGAGAGATGGCCAGCGCGCTTGGACTGCGGCATTGGGGCCGGCGGGCGTTGCCAAAACTGCTGGGGCGCCTGAAACGCAGCGGCGACGTGCAAATGGAGCATGGGCGCTACCGGCTCACTGGCCAGCGAAGGGCGCCAGCGCCAAGTCCGCGGCCAGCGCAACGTCATGACATCCGGCCGGGGGAACCATCCGCTTCGCGAGCGCCTGACAGGAGCGCGGATGGGGTGGCGCGGCCAGCGAGGCAGGATCCGAATCTGATTGCCGGCCGCCTGGTGGCGCATCGCGACGGTTATGGCTTCGTGGTCCCCGATCGCCCCGTAAGAGGCATGGAAGGCGACCTGTTCATCAATCCGGACAGCATGGGCGACGCGATGCATGGCGACCGCGTGGAGGCGCGCCTCAGCCGCCGCCATTCCGATGGGCGCTTCGAAGGGCGCATCGAAAGAGTCACCGCCCGCGCGCACCCGACGATTGTGGGCCTTTTTCGCTACGGCCCGCATGGGAATGCCGTCCTGCCCTACGAAACGCGCCTCGCGCATGAGATCGTCATTCCGCCCGGCGCGGAGCTGACGCCTGAATTGCAGGAGAAACTTCAGCAGAACACTGGCGAGCCGCGTGCGACGAGACGGGGGCGTTTTCCGGAGTTGGATGGCGCCGTGGTGAACGTGGAGATCACGCGCTACCCGCGAGGCGGCGTCGCACCTGCCGGACGTGTGGTGGAAATCCTCGGGCGTCCGGGCGAAATGGGCGTCGATATTGAAATCATCATCCGCAAACATCATCTGCCGCATGTGTTCGCTCCTGAAGTGCTGGCGCAAGCGCGGGCCATTCCGCAGCAGGTGCGCGACGAGGATATTGCCGGACGACGCGACTTCCGCGACTTGCCCATCGTCACCATTGACGGCGAGACAGCGAAAGATTTCGATGACGCGGTGTATGTTGCGGAGCGGCCCGGCGGCGGTTTCGAATTGCAAGTGCATATCGCCGACGTGGCGCACTATGTTCGCCGCGCCTCGGACCTCGACGGCGAAGCCCGCTTGCGCGGCACGTCAGTCTATTTCCCAAATCGTGCTGAGCCCATGCTTCCCGAGGAACTTTCCAACGGGATCTGCTCACTCAACCCGCATGTTGACCGCCTGGTGATGAGCGCCATCCTGCAGTTCGACAAAAACGGTAAAACTCTGAGCACCGAATTCACTCCAGGGGTGATTCGTTCCGCCGAGCGCATGACCTACACGAACGTCCACAAAGTGCTGGAAGGCGACCCGGAAATGACCAAGCGATATGCATCGTTCGTGGGCGAATTCCGGCGGATGAAGGAATTGGCCCTCGCGCTGAATGCACGGCGCACCGCGCGCGGCTCGATCGATTTCGATTTGCCCGAGGCCATTATCGAATTTGATGATGAAGGCCGCATGGTGGGAGTGGTGCGCAGCGTTCGCAATTTCGCGCATAGAATTATCGAGGAGTTCATGCTGGCGGCAAACGAAGCGGTTGCCGGTTATCTGGAAAAGCGTGGCATCCCGTCGCTACATCGCGTTCACGAAAAGCCCGACCCGAAGAAAGTCCTGGAATTCGAGGCGTTGGCGCGCGCGTTTGGCTATTCGCTCGGCGTGGAGGATTTGTCGGAGCGTCGAATCGCCGTGCGTCACGGGCAGGTGCGCACCGCTGGACGCGAGCGCCACGGCCGGCCGCGCACCATGGAAGTCACTCTGCCAGGCGCCGATTTCGAAATTCGTCCGCAGCATTATCAACGCCTCACGCAGAAGCTGGCGGGCAAGCCGGAGGAGCGCATTCTTTCCTATTTGATGCTGCGCTCGCTCAAGCAGGCGCGCTATGCGGCCGTTCCTCTAGGCCATTTCGCACTTGCCGCGAATGAATATACGCATTTCACGTCGCCGATCCGGCGCTATCCGGACCTTATCGTCCATCGTATCTTGAAGTGGGCGCTTGAGAATTCGTCTTCCGCCAAGGGGCCGTATCGTCTGGCGGAACTCGAAGAAATTGCCGTCGAAACGTCGGAAGCCGAACGTCGCGCCGATGCTGCCGAGCGCGAGCTGATGGATTGGAAGACAGCACAATATATGGAAAGGCATCTCGGCGAGGAATACGACGCACTTATCATTTCCGTGCAGAAGTTTGGGTTCTTCGTCGAATTATTCGAGGTCTTCGTCGAAGGCCTCGTGGCTATCGACCGCCTGGAAGAAACGCTAGGCCAACGCTTCCAATATCGCGAGAGCGACCATGCCATCGTCAGCCAATCGTATCGTCCCCGCAAAGGGCGCGATTCCCGGCAGGAGTTCTACCTTGGTGATCGCGTCCGGGTGCGCGCGGAGCGCATTGACCCGTTCCGGCACCGGGTTGAATTCAGTTTGGTAATCCAAAATTGAGCTGTTTTGGACAGGTCTTCCACAACTAACCTGCTGGTACTATTGACGTAAGTGGCTCCGCGCTTTAGCCTTGGTTTATGCCCGCGTTTACATTACTTATCGGTAAACGAGTCGAAGTCCATTACCGCGCCGGCGAGGTTCAGATGACGGCGACGGGCACGCTGGCCTTGGATTCCGGACTGCTCATCCGTCTCGAAGATCGCTTCACGCAATCGGGCCGCGAGAAAACGGTGCGCATCGAAATTCCCTATTCCTCGATCATTCGCATCCGCGAAATTATCCTGCAGCCCGCACCCGTCACCGCCTAAAAATCAAAGAGACAGCGACTCGCCCATCTTGCCGAATCGCTTTTTTTCCAACAATTCCGATTTCCTCGCGTCGCGTCTCCCGTTATATTCATTGCGCATCAGGAGGAAATCATGAAGCCGAAAGTCGGACTAATTGGTCTGGGATTGATGGGCCTGCCCATGGGGCGGAACTTGCTGAAAGCGGGATTTCCCCTCACGGTATGGAATCGCACGCGTTCGAAGGCGGAACAACTGGAAAAAGAAGACGCAAAAGTGGCCAACGCGCCGCGCGAAGTCGCGGCAGCCTCGGACGTCACATTCACTATTGTCAGTGATCCTCCAGCCCTCGAGCAGGTCCTCTGGGGCGAGCCAGGTGCGCTTGCGGGTTTGCGCAGAGGGAGCGTGCTGATCGATTCAAGCACCGTGTCGCCCGCGCTTGCGCGACGCGTCTCGCAGGCTTGCGCCGAGCGTGGCGCCGATTTTCTGGACGCGCCGGTGACTGGGGGCACTTGGGGCGCGGAAAAGGGAGAACTGGTCTTCATGATCGGCGGAAAAAAGGAAGTCCTCGACCGTGTAGAGCCCGTGCTGCAAGCCGTCGGCAAACGATTTTTCCTGCTGGGACCCAACGGAGCGGGGCAAACGGTAAAGCTGGCTATGAATTTGATTTTGGCGTTGGAAGTTCAGGCGCTTGCCGAAGGATTGGAGCTCGTCACGCGGGCAGGCGTCGCTGGTGAGCGGTTAATCGAGGTATTGCAATCGAGCATGGGCCGAGCGCCGGTGCTGGACGTGAAAGCACCCGTAATTCTGAAGGGCGACTTCACGCCGAGTTTTCCGCTGCGCCTGATGCTTAAGGATGTGGGCCTCGCGATGGAACTGGCCAAGGAAAACGGAATTGAGCTTCCTGCGGGAACGGCAGCATATCGAGCGTATTCCGCCGTCAAAGCCGCCGCAAAAACAGACGTGGACTATGCAGCCATCGCGAATTACTGGCAAAAAACTTAGTCGGCCGAATGCAGGAGGCGAACCACGAGATTGACCGCCCCCTACGGCGTGGCGTTCGGCGCGAAGTAGCTGAGCGGCAAATCGCGCGAAGTGCGTAGTCCCGCCGGAGCAGCGAGAATCTCCGGGATGGTATTCACGGCGACGGCCGCAGTGGCGATATCGCCGTGGGTGCCGCCGGGAATCGTCAGAGTGATGTTCGGCTCGCCAGCGAGCGTCACCGTATCGGCTGGATCTTTCGCGCCCACATACATCTTTAGTTCCATAAAAATCTTTTCCGCGCCAGCGATGGTTCCGCGCGCGATCTGGTGAACTCCGGCGACCTGTCCGGCTTCCACTTCCAGAAATTCCGTTTTCACGCGGTCTTCGGCAATCACCGGCTCGATTGTCTCGGAGATTTGATCCACGGCGAAACCCATCGCGTCCGCAACCATCGCCACCGACTCCGGCAGGCCGTGATGTTTAATCACACCGGCGGCCACGCGTTCGCGAAATTCCTGCGGAGTCATTCCCGCGCCGATTTTCTTCTGCAACGGCAAGCGGCGCTTGGCCGCATCTACAATGCGCACCGCACGCACGGAATCGATGCGCTGCGCCACCGCGGCTAGTGTCAGCACCAATTTGTCCAGCACGAATCCCGGATTCACGCCCACTCCGGCCAGCGCTACGCCCTCCTCTTTTGCGGCTGCGTCCAATCGCGCGGAAAGCTCCGGATGCTTGCGAAACGGATACGCAAGTTCTTCGCAGGTGGAGACCACGCAGCAGCCTGCTTCGAGACACGCCAGAAGCTGTGACATCACATCCTTCAAATATGAGGACGTGCAGTGCATGACCACGTCCACTTGGCCGGCGAGTACAGGCGCCGCCTCAGCCGACACGCGAATCCCCCACGGTGCATCGGCCGCGCCGACCACTTCGCCCAAGTCGCGGCCCGCCTTTGCGGGATCGGAATCGATCGCACCCGTAATCTCGATGGCACTTTTCTGACGCATCAGGCGAACCACGGAAGCGCCAATCGGCCCCACTCCAAATTGAACGATACGAATCTTTTTCTTGGTCACAAGCAGCTCCAATTCTCCGCGATGCGAGGAACGAATACCTTAATTCGTTAACGCCACGGACGCAAGCCAGAAAGCCCGGCGCGAATGACACACAAGAGAGACCGCGCTTGTGACGTATCCCATCGAGCCCCATAATGAAACGCGGTACGGCTCTATCCGGAACCAGTTGCCCGCACGCAATGAGTTCTCATAAGAAAATACGGAGTTGGCAGGGCGCGGTACTGCGCATCGGCGGCAGCGTCCTGGCGCTGATTCTGCTTTTCCATTTTCTTCCGCTCGTCGACGTGTGGATTTCATTTCGCAAGTTGCCCGCCTATGTCTGGCTTCTGGTGCTTGCCGGCTACCTGGGTGCGCATTTGGTTGGCATTAGCAAGTGGCGAATGATGGTCAACGTTGGCGGGGCGGGTTTAAATTTTCGTCAAGCAGCCCGTTGCTATTTTGCAGGGCTTTTTAGCACGCTCTTTCTGCCCTCAATCGTCGGCGGGGATGTGGTGCGCGCGAGTCTTGCGCTGCGCCTGGGTAAAAGCAATGCCGGCGTGCTGCTCGGAAGTTTTGTCGACCGGCTGGTCGATTTCGTGGCGCTTGGGTTACTGGCGACTGCTGGAGTGGCCCTTGCGCCCGGAATGCTCGTACCGCAAACCCGGCACGTATTTGTGATGGTAGGCATAGCGGCCGCGGTGCTGCTGGCGATCTGCGCTCCGATTGTCGTATGGTTTCCGGCGCGTAAATTTTCATTTGGCATCCGGCGACGCGTGGCGCGTCTGCGTGGCGCAGCGCGGTCAATACACAACGAGAAGGGTTACGTCGTGGCCGCCCTCAGTCTCGGCCTGATGGTGCAGGCCAGTTTCATCTGGCTGATGGCGCAGGTGGCGAATTCGAGTGGATTGCATCTGCCATTTCGCGCATGGCTCTTCGCTTGGCCGCTCGCAAAACTTTCCGCCGTCATTCCCATCACACAGGGAGGAATTGGTATTCGCGAAGCTGCTCTGGCCGCGTTGCTGATTCCTTTCGGCGCACGCGCAGCCGTCACCGTGGCCGTGGGACTCGCCTGGGAGACGGTAATCATCAGCGGTGGCTTGATCGCCGGCCTCACGGCCTTTCTTCTCGGCCGTTCCGCAACGGCCAAAGCGTTGCCAACGCCTACCGCCGAAGCGGCCCGCGAGCCCTCGTCTCTTCTGCCGCGCTGAATTACGAGCGCGTTATGAGAGTTTGAGCTCAAAAAACACGGCGCTCTGCACCGGATTTGCCCAGTACGGCGCAATCTCGCGAAATCCCAGCGCCCGGTACAGCGCAATCGCCGTGGTCATCGAAGGCAGCGTATCCAATCTCATTCGCACATAACCAATTTGGCGCGCCGAGTCAATCAACGCAAGGATCAACTCGCGGCCCAAACCCTTTCCGCGAAACGCCGGCCTTACATAAAATCGCTTCATCTCGCACGTCTCCGCGTCGATTCGCCGCAGTGCGCCGCAGCCTGCGACCATGCCATCCCTATCATCGAACGCCAGAAACAGGCGTCCCCGCGGACGCGCAAATTCTCCGGGAAGTTGTGCCAATTCTTCCGTGAATCCCTGGAAGCAAAAGCCAACTCCCACCGATTCGGAATATTCAACAAAGAGCTCGCGCACTATGCGGATGAACTCCGGCGATTCTGCTTGTTCGATGCGCATGACGGCGCGCCTCCGCTCTTCGTCATGCTACCGAATTCGCGGGAGAACCTGAACGCAACGCGCGAGCAGCATTCGCCGCGAAAAGAGACAATTTGGTCTGCGCTATATCTTCCGCTTTCGCGCGCGCTCCTGGGCCCTGGTTCGCTTAACCGCGATGCCCTGAGTTTCGAAATGCGCGCCAAAAAGCAGCGGACCCGAGCCGATAAACGCGCGCGCCGGAAAATCTTGCGAGAAATATGTGCGATAGACAGAATTGAATTGATCGAACAGCGAGACGTCCGGGCAAAAGACTTGAACGAAAACAAGATCCTCCATCGCCAGCGCCGCGCGGGAAAGAGTGCCGCGGAAACCGTCAAGCATAAAGCGAATTTCCTGTTCGATGTCGGCTGGAATTTTCTTCGTCGCCGGATCCAGGCCGAGGTGGCCACTCATATAAAAAGTGTCGCCGACCAGTACGCCATTCGAAAACGGCAGTGGTCCGAATCCAGCAGGTGGCGAAAAGTGAACGCGCTTAGCAAAAGATGACATGAATTTCTCCTGAAAAGGGACTTGCTGCGTGAGCGCGCAGCGGCTCAACAAAGGCAAAAAAAATAATGGCCCGACGCCCGTTCATCGCCGAACAAGCGAATGAACAAGCGTCGAGCCTGATCATCATAATTCTGGTACTTAGTGCGCGTCCTTCGAGTAATCGGGGAACGGAGGCACATGCGGCTTCGGCAATGGATTCTTCTTCAACTCCTCCATCGCTACCGCGACCGCTTTTTCGAGTTGTACGTCGTGCCCCTCGCGCCACGCTCTCGGATCAAGAATCACTGGCACATCCGGCGGCACGCCGTGATTTTCCACATCCCACGTGCCGTTCGGATTGAAGAACGCGACGCGCGGCGCTGTCACCGTTCCCCCATCGATCAGGTCCGGATATCCGTAGATTCCCACCAGGCCGCCCCACGTCCGTTCGCCAACCAACTGCCCCAGACCCGTGTGGCGGAATCCCCACGGCATCCAGTCGCCGCCAGAGCCTGAGAATTGATTGATGATCATCACCTTGGGGCCGAAAATCGCGTCGAGCGGAGACGTGAACACTTCTCCCTGCCGCGTGTACCAATAGCTCGTCAACTTGCGCTGCATCGTTTCGATAATATAGTTCGCGATCGACCCGCCGGTGTTAAACCGCTCGTCCATCACCGCGCCGTCTTTGCCCACCTGTGCAAAGTAATAGCGATTGAAATTCGTGAACCCGCCGCCGGCGGTGTTGGGCAGATACACATAAGCCAGTTTTCCACCGCTCAGCTTGTCCACGGTCTCCATGTTGTGGACGGTCCAATCGCGGTGCCGCAAGTTCAATTCGTTCGCGACAGGCACAACCGTGACCTCGCGCGAGCCAGAGCCATCCGCGTTCGGGCCCACCTTGAGTGTCACCTGCTTTTTGGCTTTATCCAGGAAGAAACTGTAAATGTTATTCGAGCCACGCACTTCGCGTCCGTCGACAGCGAGAATGTAATCGCCTGCGACTACGTTGACACCCGGCTGCGTTAACGGCGCTTGCAGGTCGGGATTCCAGTTTTCTCCGTAATAGACGTGCGCGATGCGGTAACGGTCATTCTCGATTTTGTAATCCGCTCCTAGCAGTCCCACCGTGACCGGCGGAACCATGGGAATTGCGCCGCCACGCACGAACATGTGCCCCACGTTCAAGTCGCTAAGCATCTGATCGAACATGAAGTTCAAATCCTCGCGACTGGCGAGGCCCGGCAGGTATTTCGCGTACTCGGCCTCGGCTTTGTCGAGATTGAGACCGTGGAAGTTTGGCGCGTAGAAAAAGTCGCGCTCGATGCGCCACACCTCGTGGTACATCTGCTTCCATTCCGCGCGTGGGTCCACCCACACCTTCATGTCTGCCAGGATCAACGTGCCCTCGCCAGGTTTCACCGGCGCGGCCGTTGGCGCGATGCCCCAGTGCCCCTGCTGTTGATACAGGAATTTTTCGCCATTGAATGACAAGTCGAAATCCTGCACGCCGGAAATAATCGGGAAAGTCTTGCGGGTTTTCATGTCGAAGCGCGTGATAACGAGTCCCGGCGGCATGCCAAACGCTCCGCCTTCCTCCCCTGGCGGCAATTCCGCCAAAAACAGTTCGCCCGTCTTACCGGCTGCAATTCCTTGGTAATCGCGCGCCGGAATCGGCAGAGCCAGGATGCGCTGGCCGATATTCTCGAAGTCGATCGTTACCTTGGGTGTTTCCTCCTTCTTTTCCTTTTCGGCGGCCTCCTTCGCCTCGGGCTTCTTCTCGGCTTTCTCCTCGTCGCTCTCGGGCACGAGCGGCGACTTCATGTCCTTGCCTAATACGGCGACGTAGACGCTGCGCGTTACGGTATGGTCGTAGCTTGACATGTCAAGCCACGCGGTTGTGGGTCCGGAATTCGTGCTGGCCGTGAAATACAAATACTTTCCGTTCTTGTCCCATACCGCGGAGCGCGCATCGCTCATCCCGTCGGTGACCTGAGTGCTCTTGCCGGTCGCGAGCGAATACACAAACACGGCGCGCATGTGGTTTTGTAGCAGCTTTGTGTATGCCATCCATTCGCTGTCGGGAGACCACGATGGATCGAGCGTCCGCTCCGGCGTTTCGAATACGTCGGAATCGATTCTCACCGGCGTGCCCTTGTCGAGGTCCACGTACCACACGCTCAGCCGCTTGTCCGTGTATGCAATTTTCTTGCTGTCCGGCGACCATTTCGGGTCGTAAAAATACGACGGCGGGTTGCCCAGATTAATCTTTTTGATTGCGCCCATCCCGTCTTGATCCTTGATGTGCAACGCGTACTCGCCCGACTCGTCAGAGAAATACGCGATCGATTTTCCGTCGGGTGACCACGCCGGCGTCCGGTCCGCCACTCCCGGCGTATTTGTGATATTTCGCACGTCGCCGTGCTCTTCCGGCACCGTCAAAACTTCACCATGGGCCTCGAAGACTGCCCGCACGCCCGTTGGGGAAATCCCTGCGGAGAGAATATTTTTCTCGACGCTGTCGAAATGCGGCATAACCTGCGGAAAATCGCCCGCTACGTGGATGTTCACAGCATGCTCGCGGTGCGCCGCGATGTCGTACACGTGAATGGCGCCAAACTGCGAATAAATAATCGCGTCCGGCCCGGCCGATGCTTCCTTGATCGGCAGTCCATCGTTGGGAATCAACTGCGTTTCCTTTTTGGTCGACGGATCATAGTCATAGAGGGTGAACGGGCCTTTTTCATCCGAGAGGAAATAAACTTGGTTGCCGACCCACATGGGGTCGAATTCATTCCAGTCGCCGCGCGGAATTTCCTCATAACTTGAATCGGAGAGCTTGGCGATCCAGATTTTAGATTCCGTGCCTCCCCGATAGTGCGACCACGTGCCCCATGGGAACGCCACGGGACGATAGGCGATCTCATTGCCGTTCGACGAATACGAACCCTCATACGTGAGAGGGAACGGCAGCTTCGACGGCATCCCGCCGGTGACGGGCACGGTGAATAGATTCGCCACGCCGCTCGCAAACGAATCGCGGGTCGACTCAAACAGCACGTTCTTGCCGTCACGCGTCCAGCCCACAACCGCGTCTGGCGCGGGGTGGTACGTCAGCCGCTTCGGCTCCCCTCCGTCGGCCGAAACGACATACACATCCGTGTTGCCGCCATACTGGCCTGAGAACGCGATCCATTTTCCATCCGGCGAGAAATACGGATTGGACTGAATGCCGACTCCCGTCGTCAGACGGATCGCGTCGCCGCCGTTGCGGCCCACGCTCCACAGTTCTCCGCCGTAGACAAAAACGATCTGCGTCTTGCTGATCGCCGGTTGCTGTAACAGAAGCGGCGCGGAACCGGGCTGCGCGTAACACGCCGCCAGCATGAAGACACACAGGACCAGTGCTGCTTTCCTCATCGATAATTCTCCTTTGCGGGACTTCTCTGTCTACTACGCGCGCGCGGCAAAAAAGGTTCCCGCGCACTCGTTGCGGAAAGACAGGAGCCATCCCATTTGAAAATGAACCGGCGAGTATATCGCCCGCCTCAAATCCTGTCCACGGGACCTCGACGTGATCGACGTGACGGCGTGACGGCCCGCAAGCTTTTTCTTTCAGAAACCCTGTGCTAGACTGTCGCAGCAAGGGCACATAATAGGCTCCTGCCAGTTTCTTCTGCGAGGCATTCCGTATGTCCGGACATTCGAAGTGGGCGACGATCAAGCACAAGAAAGCCGCAACTGACGCGCGCCGCGGCAAGGCTTTCACAAAGATCATTCGCGAGATCATGATTGCCGCACGTTCGGGCGGCGCGGACCCCAATACGAATCCTCGCCTTCGCACCGCCATTCTCGCCGGTAAAAACGAGAATATGCCTAACGACAATATCGAGCGAGCCATCCTCCGCGGTACCGGTCAGATGGAAGGCGAGGTCCTCGAGGAAGTGACGTTTGAAGGATACGGACCCGGCGGCGTGGGAATGCTGGTGCAAGTGGTTTGCAGCAACCGCAATCGTATCGTCAGTGAAATTCGCCACTTAATGGCCAAGCACGGCGGCAATATGGCCGAAACGGGAGCCGTCGGCTGGATGTTCCATCGCAAAGGCGATATCACGGTTGCCAAAGAAGCTGCCGACGAGGAGAAAATGATGAGCATCGTCCTCGACGCGGGCGCCGAAGATCTCAAGGACGATGGATCTTTTTGGGAAGTGGTCACTCCTCCTGACGCTTTCGAGAAGGTCCGCGATGCCCTGAGTACCGCGGGAATCAATCCGGCCGCTGCCGAAATCGGCTGGATCCCGCAGAACTACGTGAAGCTCACGGGCGCGCAGGCACAACAAATGCTAAAGATGGTCGAGGCGCTGGAAGAGCACGACGATATTCAGCACGTGTATGCTAATTTCGACATCGACGAAAACGAAATTCAGGCCGCTGTAGCAGGTTAACGGTCCCGCACCGTAGTATGCTTCGCGCTGCGCCCGCTGAAAAAACGCTACCCCCCGTTTTTCTTCTGCGCGTAGACTGAAGCTCGTCATGACGCGAACAAAGCGCCATGGCAAACAACGATGCCCGCAAACGGTTCAGTGGCGCACAAATCGCTCCGCGTTCTCGGCCTCGACCCTGCGCTGGCCGGCGCCACCGGCTACGGAGTGGTCGAACTGAGCGGCCAGGCGGCGGTCATGCTTCGCTTCGGCGCGTTGCGTTTTCCGGCGCGCGCGAGTTTCGCCGAACGCCTACGCAAAATCCATCAGATGGTTGCGCAACTCGTCGACGAGTTTTCTCCCGACGCCGTTGCGGTAGAATCAGTCTTCACGGCGCTCAACATGCGCACAGCGCTCAGACTTGCCGAGGTGCGCGGCGTCATTTTGCTTGCTGCCGCCCAAGCGAACATTCCCGCGCATAGTTATTCCCCGCGCGAAGTGAAGGCCAGCGTCACGGGGTTTGGCGGCGCTTCGAAACAACAGATGCAGCAGATGGTGAAGGCTCAACTCGGCCTGTGCGAACAACCGGAACCCGCCGACGCCGCCGATGCGCTTGCGGTCGCGCTCTGCCACGCTCATTTTGCCTGGGCCGCCGAACGTCTGGAGCGTAGTCTGATTGCCAATCCGGTGGCCGCTGAGTCCCGCGCGCGCAGCCATTTTTCCGCCGGGCGCATCCCAATCCAACGATGAAATCCTGTGGCGCGAAGTCAATCTGCCTCGCCATTGTATTGTTCTCATTTTTCCCGGGGACTTTCGCGCAATCGCGAACTGCCGATGCATCGGACTCTTCTCAGGGGCCGACGCTCGCGTTTCGCAAGATTTTCAAGTCCAGCTATCCTGAATTTGCGGAGATCAAAATCAACGAAGACGGCTCGGGGACCTACGACATTCGCCAACTCGACGACACGCCAAGCCCCCAGCCAATGCAAATCAGCCAAGCGCTGGCCCATAAACTGTTCGAACTCGCTGCGGAATTGCACAACTTCCATGGTGTGGACCTCGACGTTCACCGTCGCATCGCCGATCTAGGGCAGAAAACTCTCAGCTACGAAAAGGGATCCGAGAAATCCTCGGTGACGTTCAACTACACGTTGAATAGCACCGCCAACCAGCTCCTCGCTATTTTTGACGGCTTGCAGCGTCAGGAACTCGACCTGAGTGACATGGTGCGTACCATGCGTTACGATCATCTTGGCGTGAACGACGTGATGACTCGCGTGCAGAGCGACATAAGAAATAAACTTCTTCCCGAACCAGAGGCATTGCTGCCAACGCTTGATCAACTCGCCACAAACGAAGAATTGGTTGACATCGCCCGCCAGCGCGCCCGCGCCATCGCCGAACAAATCCGCAACAGCCACTGATTGGCGCTCAAATAGGCGCACTCTAAAATAAACATCGCTTGCCGCTCGAAGCCACTCCGCCTCGGCACTAAGCGCTTTGGATAGGGAATTTCCAAAATAGCGTAGAACAATACCGGAATGCGTAGTCCGGGTTTCATTGTTTCTGAACGTTTCAAGAATCGAACGCTAAGATGACTCTTGGTTTCTTCACCTTGAAATTTGTTGTCATCACCGCGAGTTTCTGGTACACGAAATGCTTGCAACCGGAGCAGAAATCAGGACCAGCGGTAGCGGTCGTTCGGTAACTCGGCCATTTTCTCATAGGCTCTCAGACAATCCAGCTTGCCTCGAGGAGGAAGTGAAATGAGACATCGGGCGACAGTCCTTTGGGCCCTTGTGCTTTTGGTGGCGGGAGCATTTGCAACGCGTGATCTCAGAGCGCAGACGGCTGCGTCCGCTGCTGTTGTAGGTACCGTGACGGACCAGAGTAATGCCATCGTGCCCGGTGCCACAATCAAACTGACCAACGTCGCGACGGGAGTTTCGCAAACGACCACCGCCAATGAAACGGGGCAATACACCTTCCCCACGGTTACCCCAGGAACTTACTCTGTCGAGGTGACGAAACAAGGCTTCCGGAAAGCGACCGTCCAGAATCTGCTCGTTGATATCGCGAGGAGCTATCTGGTGAACGTCACGATGCAAGTGGGAGAGGTGGCCCAGTCGGTCATCGTGGAGGCCGGAGCGAACGTTCAGTTGCAAACCACGACATCGCAGGTCGGAAACGTAATCAATAGTCAAGAAATGGAAAGCTTGCCTACCCTTCAGCATGACGCCACGGAATTGATCTCTCTTCAACCTTCCGTGTCGCCGGGCACGGAAAGCTTCCCGACTCCCCAGCCGCGCGTTTCTGGCGCAATTGACGATCAGAACACCTACACCCTCGACGGCATCGATATAAGCGACAACCTCGTCGGTGACGGTACGTGGGTTCCGGTTTCAATCGACAGCGTGCAGGAATTCGATATTGGCGTGTCAAATCCCAACGCCACATTCGGCCGCAGCTCGGGCGGGCAGGTGAGCCTTCTCGGACGTCACGGGACGAACCAATATCACGGATCGGTTTACTGGTACACGCAGAATAGCGCGTTCAACGCGAACTCCTGGGATCTGAACGCAGCCGGAGTCAAGCAGCCGCACCTGGACGACAACCGCGGCGGCGTTCGTTTCGGCGGTCCGATTATCAAGAACAAGACCTTCATTTTCGCGAACTACGAACTTCGGCGTTTCCCACAATCCAGTACGTTCACGAGAATTGTGCCTACCACGTCCTTAAAGGCTGGCACTCTCAAATTCAAGGATGCGAGCGGGAATATAATCAGCTATATCTTGGCGACAGCTAATACGTGTGGCCCGGCTGGCAACCAGGCTTGCGATCCGCGTGCTCTAGGTATCAGCCCTACTGTGCAAGCGTTCTGGAACCTCATGCCCGCTGGGAATTTCGGTGGCGTTGGGGATGGCTTGAACGAAACTGGGTTTCGAGGAATTGTGTCAACTCCCGAGGACGATGACTACGGGGTCCTACGCCTGGACCACAATTTCAGTGACAAGTGGCGTTTTTCGGGCAGTTACACGTACTGGCGGTCGATTGGCGATTCGATCGCGCAAATCAGCATCCTCAACGGCAAGCCCTCGAGTCCGAGTACTTCGCCGGTCCGTAGCGTGATAGCAACCGGACAATTGACCACACTCATTTCCCCTACGCTTACAAATACTTTCCGCTTTGGCTGGGTCCGTAACTGGCAAAACTTCCAGGTCGAAAGCCCGGCCGTGTCAGCGGCACAGCTTAATCTGCCTGGTACATCCACCGGGATTACCACGGATCCGTTTGTCGCGCTTAACCCAGCGGAGGGTCTACTGGCCGCGCCCATCGACAATAGTTCGGCGGGGGCTCGTTTCCAGGATTATTTCCAAAAGAGTATTCAATTTACGGACGGGATTGACTGGATCAGAGGCAAGCACACGCTGGAATTTGGTACGGACGATCGTCGTCTGCCTATGCTTACAGATCGGGCCGACAAGGTGGTCAACGGAATCACGTCCCTGGTTTCAGTGATGGATACCGTAGACGGAACTGGCGGATTTCTTTCCCTACCGGCAGCAAACGCTCCGCGGCCGTGTGCGAGCGCGTCCGATACCAATTGCCTGCCTGCTTCCCAATTGCCCAATTGGAATCAACTCTACGCAAGCTCGTTGGGCATGATTGACAATACTTCGATTCTGGCGGTTCGCGATGGACAGCTGAATCCTCTTCCTTTCGGCACTCCGTTGAGCAACAACACCGTTCAGGACCAATTCTACTTTTACGGACAGGACTCCTGGCGCATTTCCAATTCGCTGACTCTCAATTACGGCCTGGCGTATGGCTGGCAGACTCCACCAGCAGACACCCTAGGTCGCCAAACCATCTTGATCGATGCCGCAACGGGGAAATTCATTACGGCACCCAGCTATTTGAACAGCAAGCTGGCAGCCGCCCAGCAAGGTACGATCTTCAATCCGACCACCGGGTATATTCCCGTTAATAGCGCCCATAATTCCGTGTTTAACACTGACTGGAGCAATGTGGCGCCGCGCTTCTCTGCTGCATGGAATCCGAGTTTCACCAGCGGTCTGTTCGGGAAGTTTATGGGCGATAAGAAGTCAGTCATACGCGGTGGTTACTCGATGGTTTACGACCGGGAGTCCACGATCGAAACCGTCGTGATTCCGATGCTCGGTGTCGGTTTCGGCCAAACGATTAACAGTATCGAACCGAACTGCGGCTCGTGCAACAACCCAGCGCTCAATGATTTCCGGGTGGGCGTGGACGGCAGCATTCCTCTGCCGACCGTTGGAGCGATTTCCAACCCCGTGGTGCCGTCGACGCCATTCGGAGAAATCCTCTCCTTCCAGGACGACCCGAATTTCAAGGTCGGTCGCGCTAATAACTTCGATTTGGACATTCAACGGGAAATACCGCACGGCATGCTGCTGGAAGTCGGTTACATCGGGCACTTCGGTTCTCGCCTCCCAAGTTCCGTGGATATCAACAACTCCCCATACATGTTCAAAGACCCAGCGTCCGGTCAGACGTTTGCCCAGGCGTTCGATGCTGTCGCCAGCGCTCTGCGCGCTGGCAACACTCCGACCGCGCAGCCTTTCTTCGAGAACCAGTTGCCGGGGTACGCGGCGAACACCTGCACAGGCGGCACGAACACCGCTTGCTTGGTTTCAGGCAATAGCTCGGCTTTTCAGTTTGGCCTGACTCAAAGCCTGTTCCAGAACATGGATCTTTACCGATTGGGTCAGAATCTGACTCCGTATGACAATCTTCAGACCGTTCTGTCCGAGCTGCGCACCTATGTCGGAACGTCGACGTACAATGCCTTGATCGTCAGCCTGCAAAAGAAAACGTCTGCTGGATTGACGTTCCAGGTAAATTACACACTCTCAAAGTCTCTCGACCAAGGACTGGTCAATCAGGATAACGCCGGTTACTACCTGAACAGTTTCTTTAAGAACGCAAGCTATGGTCCGTCGCTCTATGACCGCAGGCATTTGTTCGTCGGCGAGTACGTTTACCAGCTTCCGGCTGGCACGGGTCATCGCTTGCACTTCAATGGAGGAATCAACCGGGCAATCAGTGGCTGGTACTGGTCGGGCATTTTCGAAGCCTACTCAGGGCTCCCGAATACCGCCTCAGAGAGCGCCCAGGTTTGGGGCGTTTCCAGTATTTTGGGCGGAGGCGTTCCTGCGATTCCCACGGTTCCGTCTTCGAAGCTGAACAATAGCGTTCACTCTGGCGTGGTTGGCTCGGGCGGTATTGGCACGGCGACTGATCCCGCCAACGGCGGGACGGGTCTCAATATATTTGGGGACCCGCAGGCCGCGTTCAATTCCTTCCGCGACATCAACCTCAGCACAGACGGACGCGATGGCAGTGCGAACCCGTTCCGCGGCTTGCCGATGTGGAATTACGATATGGCACTCGGCAAATCGACCAAGGTTCACGAGGATATCGCGGTCGACTTTTCGGCTCAGTTCCTCAACGTTTTCAACCACGTAAACTTCGCCACGCCTGGGCCAAGCTTGCAAAGTCCTTCCAGCTTTGGCGAAATTACAAGCTCATTCGTTCCGGCGCACCGCAGTTCGAGCGCTCGTTGGATCGAACTCGGGCTTCGCGTGTCTTTCTGAACGGGCCGCATCTCACAGGAGCAACAAGATTAAAAAGCCCTGGCCTCCTCAAAGAGACCAGGGCCGTTTCGTCTGCGGGTCTTCCGGGTTTGACTGACTTCGATTGGTCAGTACTTTTCTGGAGAATGAGCGACACGCGCGGCGACACGCGCGGCGAATTCGCTTGACCCTGTCTAGCCAAAGCGCGAGCATGTTGCCAGTGTGTTTGCGCGGCCCTGTGGTGGGGTTGCGCTCTCCGCTTGTTGAATGCCCCAAAGGGGGTGCGTATGCGCCGCTCGGGTGTCAGCCTTCTGCTCTTCAGTTTTGCAGCGATTAGCTTGATTGGCGCCTCGCGACCAGCCCAGGCCTCCGACATGAGCTACGCGCGCATTGTGCGCTTAAGCCTCGTCGCGGGCGACGTACAGGTCACGCGCCCGGTCCGTTCTGCCTGGGAGCCCGGCGCGCCGAACATGCCAATCACACAGGGCATGACCATTGGCACCAACGATGGCCGCGCCGAAGTTCAATTTGAGGATGGCAGCACGGCTTGGATCTCCGAAAACACCATGGTGCAATTCACGGAACTGGCGCTCTCCGACGGCGGACGCATCACCAAGCTGACGCTTGCGCAGGGCACTGTGAGCATATACGCGGACCTGAAGCGCGCCGACACATTTGTGATTTCCACTTCGGCAGAGCAGGTTGTCGTGCCGAAGCGGTCGCTCTTCCGCGTGGATGCTTTCCACGATGGCGCTTCCATTAGCGTGATGCAGGGCGAACTGCAAGTCAGCGCTCTCACTGGATCCGCGGGCGCGACGACTCTCGTCAAGGGCCAGACGCTCGCCTACAAATCGAAAATGGAGACCGCCGCGATCACCGTCAACCCGAAGGCTGACGAGTGGGACCGTTGGGTGAACGGCCGCGAACAGAACCTCCAAGTCGAGACCGCCCAGTCGCTGTCTTACGCGAACGCGCCCTTCAGCTACGGCATGGGCGATCTTTCTGCTTATGGCGGCTGGAATTATTTTGCCGGCTACGGCTATGGCTGGCAGCCGTTCGGCATGACCGCAGGCTGGGCGCCATTCTCCATCGGTCAATGGGCGTCTTATCCGGGACTGGGCTGGACCTGGATCAGCTTCGAGCCGTGGGGCTGGGTCCCTTATCATTTCGGTGATTGGATGTTCTCGCCCGTGTACGGCTGGATGTGGTTTCCAAACAATCTCGGCTTCTGGGATCCCGCGCCGGTGAATTGGTATGGCGTCGGAAACCAGGTGGCATGGTCGCCGCGCACAGGAACCGGACCACGGATGCCGACAACGCCGCGCATTTTGATTGTGAGCGGCTCGAAATCAATCGGCAACATGAGTTCAGTTCGAATCGTCACAGCGGGTGGCGGCAATCGGCCTGTCCAGGCGTTGTCGGGAGGCCCACTTGAAAACGGCCGAGTTCCGCGCTTTGGAGAAGTGGTCTCCGCAACCAATCACGGCACACCGATGCAAAGTCCGAGGGCAGTTGTTCCGACCGCCCCCAGCCTGGCCCATTTGCAGAGGTCTCTCGCCACAAGCGCCAGCATGCCGGCGATGAAAATGAATTCGCGCCTGCCTGCAGCTCCGGCACCACAAATGTTGCGCGTCGAAAACGCCATGCGCATGTCGCCAGCCACGCTCCCTCATCGTCCTGCGCCAATGTACGTACCAAGAGAGCCGGCGCAAATCGGAATGGCGCCGTCTGTGGGTATGGGCACACGGTCGGGTAGTTACTCAGCGCCCTCTTTCTCCGCGCCGCGAACGTCAAGTCCTGCCGCGGGAGGCGCGGCTCCTGCTCCGGCGTCTCATGCGGTCGCTGCCGGCCGGCCACACTAGAGACTGTGCAACGTTTATTCCGCGTGCGCGAGTTTTATCGCACGATGATTCCCGCATAGCCGACCACGTCTTCGTGGTCGCCATTGACCTCACCGGAAGTCGCGTATTGCAGCAGTTCCGCGCTCGTTGACCCTAAATCCCGCGTGGCAGTGATCATCGCGACGGCGGGACCGTAGCCGCACATGGTAATGCTTTCGCGACGCATCGTGTCATAGAGTCCGCGCCCATCCAGCGCGAGAATTGCGTCAATTGCCCTTCGGTCTTTCACACGCGTGGTGGCGTCGCTTTCGCGATGATTCATGTCGGAACTCGCGATAATCAACACGTTTCCCTTCTGCCTGCGAACCACCTTCGCAACCGCGTGCCCCAGCATTTCCAGCGCTTCGAAGCGGTCCGTTCCAATCACGATGGGAACAAAGGTAAAGTCTCCGGCGATTCTCTGCAAAAATGGCAACTGCACTTCGAGCGAATGCTCCGCCGAATGAGCCACAGCATCCTCGCGCAACCGCGGGAACGCGTCTTTCAGGGCCTCCGCAAGCGGCGCGTCGATTTTTGCGTCTCCCAGCGGCGTGGCCCACGCACCTTCCGAGAGGATCGCCAGCCGTTCGCCATGCGGATAATGTCGCGGACCGAGTAAGATGAATCGCGACGGCAAGTCGAGCGTCCCATACACGGTCCCCGCGACATGTCCCGAATACATGTATCCGGCATGCGGCACGACGCAACCGCGCGCGCGAATTTTTTGAAGAGGGACGGAAACGCAGCCGTCGATTTGGCGAAGCAACATTGCCGCATCAGCGGGATAAAAACGTCCAGCAACAGCGGCGGGGCGAATCATGGAAGCCTTCCGGCGGGATTGTACTGCTATTCGCGGTTGCTGCAGGCTTAGAACGCTTTTGAGGCCTTGCCTGTGATCGACTGCGCCACCGTGCTTCCCGCAGCGTACTTAATCGTGACACGGTCGCCGGATTGATAACCGCCCTTGTCGATCAATGGTTGCAGCTTCTTCGCCACATCCGGAGAAAATGTGAACGTGCGCACAATATAGGAATTCTTCGGGTCGCGCACCATGATCGAAACCGTGTTCATGCGGATTACTTCACCCTTGAAAATATCGAGCTTCACCTTGGGTGGCTTTACGGTTTTCGGCTTAACGGTGATGGTCTTGCTGGTGGTCACTTGTGCTGACGCGGAGGGCGCCGCAAACCCCGAGGCTGCAACGCCGAGCAACGTCGCGAAAAGCACCGGCACGATTCGTCTAGATATCTTCGACATTCTCGTCCAGGGAAATCTTGAGCGACTTCAGAAACTTGATATCCTGCGGGGTGATGTCGACCTTTGCTTCTTCCGTGCGCTCGTCGAGCACTTCTTCGTCGACGCGAATATGCAGCGATTCGAGGAAGCGCCGGTCCGTCGTCGTCATCTTCGATTCTTGCGCGGGCCGCTGCGCCAGACCAATCGTCGCGTCCAGCTTCAGCACAATGTCGTAGCCGGCCGAGCGCACGTTGGCAATGGCTTCGGCGATCTTCTCCGAATCTGCCACGGAATCGTTGATCGCGTGTCCGAGTTCGCGGAGCAAAGCTTTCAAGTTGTCATCGAGCCGCAAGGTCGTCCTCCTCGCTTGTAACCCGATTTTATGGCGGCAGCCGCAAGGATACAAGCACAAGTGCGCCAACCTGCCACTGCACCTTTGGCCAGCCCTATGTATTAGAATGGGGGCATGAGCGCAAGTGGATATTCGCGTTCCGGACCCCCTTGGGTTTCAGCGCTTTGGCGTGGCGGCTCGGCCATGTTCCGTGCTTTTTGGAAGCTCGCCCGCCAGCTTTTCCATGAAGCCGCCGGGACACTCTTTGCTCTGTTCGCTTTATATGCCGGCGCGGCCGCGTGGAAGCAAAGTCGCCAGCCCGATGGCCAATGGATCGCCGCATTCGCGCTGGGCTACGCCGTCATGATGATTTGGTTTTCTTTTTCATCGTTCCGCAGTGCGCGCCGCGTGCGCTGAATTGCCCAGACACATGAATAAGATTCCCACAAAGACTGAAGCTCCCACGGGGAAAGAGCGAACGAAGGCGCCGAAGGAATTGCAAAGAAACCATTCCGCTGGGCTGCCAATCGACCTGATCGTCACGCCGGGACATCTCCAGGGCTGGGACGCGGAGGCCGATCTGGGCTTCCCGGGCCAGCTTCCATTCACACGCGGCATTTATCCCACGATGTATCGCGGACGCTTCTGGACCATGCGCCAGTACGCCGGCTTTGGCACGGCAGCCGAATCGAACCAGCGCTATCGCTACTTACTCTCGCAGGGGCAAACGGGACTTTCCGTCGCCTTCGACCTGCCCACGCAAATCGGCATGGACTCTGACCACGCTCTCGCCTGCGGCGAAGTGGGCAAAGTCGGCGTGGCCATCGATTCGCTGGAAGACATGGAGACGCTTTTCGACGGCATTCCGCTTGACCGCGTCTCAACCTCGATGACCATTAATTCCACCGCGGCGATCCTGCTCGCGCTCTATGTCGCCGTCGCCAAAAAACAGGGCGCGAACCTTCGCCGCCTTTCCGGTACGGTGCAGAACGACATCCTCAAGGAATACATCGCGCGCGGCACATACATCTATCCCATCCGTCCCGCGATGCGTATCGTCACCGACATCTTCGCGTGGTGCCGCGCGGAGATTCCCAACTGGAACGCCATTTCCATTTCCGGCTATCACATTCGCGAAGCCGGCTCGACCGCCGTCCAAGAGGTCGCTTTTACTCTCGCGAACGCCATCGCCTACGTTGACGCGGCACTGACCGCCGGCCTGAAAGTTGATGACTTCGCGCCGCAGCTTTCTTTCTTCTTCAATTCGCATAATGGACTGCTCGACGAAGTGGCGAAATTCCGCGCCGCTCGCCGGCTGTGGGCTGGCCTGATGCGAGAGCGTTTTCATGCGCAGGACGCGCGTTCGTTGCTGCTTCGTTTCCACGCGCAAACGGGCGGCTCCACGCTCACGGCGCAGCAGCCGGAAAACAATCTCGTGCGTGTTGCCTTGCAGGCGCTCGCCGCCGTTCTCGGAGGCTGCCAGTCGCTCCATACGAACAGTCTGGACGAAGCTCTCGCGCTGCCCACCGAACAATCCGCCCTGCTCGCGCTGCGGACGCAACAGCTTATCGCTCATGAAACGGGCGTCACGAACACGATAGATCCCTTCGCCGGTTCTTACGCCATCGAATATCTCACCAACGAAATCGAGCGCGGCGCTTCCGAATACATTGCCAAAATCGATGCGCTCGGCGGCATGCTTCGCGCCATTGAAACCGGCTTCGTGCAATCGGAAGTGCAGCAAGCCGCCTACGAATATCAGCAGGCTGTCGAGCGCGGCGAAGTTGTGGTCGTGGGCGTCAACCGCTTCACGGAAAATGAAGGTAAGCCTATTCCCACAATGCGCATCAATGCGGAAGTCGAAAGCTCCCAAATCGCGCGCCTGAATGCTTTGCGCGCGCGTCGCGACACGGCCAAAGCGAATGCGGCTCTTGCGGAAGTCGAACGCCGCGCTCGCTCCACCGAAAATCTGATGCCCGCCATCCTATCGGCCGTCGAATCCTACGCTACCCTTGGCGAAATCTCGGATGCGCTGCGCCACGCCTTCGGCGAATACCAGGAATTCGTGGTCATTTAAGGCTCGCCTTCGTGACGCACGAATTGAAACTCATCCTCGCCTCCGCTTCTCCCCGACGCGCCGAGATTTTGCGCAATGCGGGCTTCGATTTCGACGTTGTGCCCGCCCATGCAGATGAATCGCCCCGCACGAGCGAAGCCGTCACGGATTACGTTCGCCGGCTCGCGGAAGAAAAAGCTCGCCTTGTGGGCCGGCGGCTTTCAGACAAACTGGCGCAGGGCTCAAGCGTCATCATTGGAGCGGACACAGTAGTTGTCATAGACAGCGAAATCCTCGGCAAACCTTCGTCGGAGGCGAACGCGCGAGAAATGCTCCGCCGACTCAGCGGCCGGGCGCATGACGTCTATACCGGTTTGGCAGTTCTGCAAGGGAACGGAACTGCGCACACCGCCGTCGAAAAAACGCGCGTCACGTTCGAGTTCTTGAGCGAGCAGGAAATCGAGGATTACATCGCCAGCGGGGAGCCACTCGACAAAGCGGGCGCCTACGCTATCCAGGGCCGTGGTGGAAAATTCATTTCGCGCATCGAGGGTTGCCACTTCAACGTGATGGGTTTGCCGCTCGCGCGCCTCTACGCGATGCTGCGCGATTTGAACGAGAAGTAACCGCAAGTGCGTGTAGAAGTAAGCGCCTAAAAAACAAACGGCAGCTCGTTGGCTGCCGCATGCGACAAAGTTTAGTAAAAATTCCCCGGCTTACTTTTTCTCTTCGTAGGGCGGAGTCGGCGTGACCGGTGGCGGAGGCGGCGGAGTTGTATTCGGTTCGTCGCGCATTCCTTGCTTGAATTCCTTGATGCCCGTCCCCAAGCCGCGCATCAGTTCCGGGATCCTGCGCCCGCCAAACAAAATCACCACGATAATCAGAATCAACACCAGATGCATCGGGCTGAGTTCCATAACGCCTCCTTACAACACCCGTTTCCGCACGGGCGTCCACACTTGCCACTTCCGCGGCAAAGCTATCTGGTTCAAAGTATAACACGCTCGTTGCCCACGCGGCGCGTCAACCGCTCCCGGTCGAGGTATTCGAGCAGGGGTATCGCGTATTTCCGCGTCACCTGGGTCAGCTCTTTGAACGCGACAATCGGCAGCCGTTCGCCGTTCTTCTTCTTATACGAAGCAAGCAGCGCCCGCAAACGTTCGACCGCGTTCTTGTGAAAGACCAGCTCGTCGGTCACTTTCACCAGAGTTTTTTCGCGAATTAAAATCTGCAGCAGCTTCTGCGCGCGCCGCGTGTCCACGGGCAATTTCCCCAGCACCTCGTTCACTGCCGGAGCCGCAAGCCCGGCGCGCTCGAACTCTTGCGCGATTTGCTCCTTCGCGCGCGATTCTTCCGGCGAAAGCGCAATCTCGCGCCCCGCACGCTGCACAATGTCTCCCGTCACTACGATTTTTCGCCGCGCTACCAAGTCGTCGAGTGCCGCGCGAAAAACTTCCGGCTTGACTGGGTCTGCTACGCGCCCGCGCAGCTCTTCCTTCGCAATTCCCTGCATAAGTGGATTCTGTTTGTGAAATTCATCCAGTTCTTGCTCGACCTCGCCCAGCAGCCTGTCAAAACCCTCCGCCGAAGTCGCGATCAGAGGTTGCTCAGTGACCACACGGATCCGCTTTGCTTCGGCCAGTTTTTGAATGGTTGCACGCGCTTCACCTTCGAGCCACCCCGTGCGCGCAATAATCCTTGCAAGATCCAGCCCGCGCGCATCCTCCAAGGCAAGCGCCGCAAGAATTTCGTCTCGCTTGCCACTTTCCCATGCATCGAGCAACCGCGCTGCCCCGGCATCGGCTTTTTTGTGCCGCGTCGCCAACGCATCGAGGACCACACCTCCGCCAATCGTCATCAACGGCGAAAATTGCCGCAAAATGAACCGGTCGCCCGGTAGCGCCAAAATCTCATTATCCAGCCGGAGTTGCGCGAGTGCCGTGCCGCCGGCGGCGAGCATTCCTTGTCCGTGCCAGCTCACGCTAGCCACTGTCTCCGCTGTCCCTTGATGAAAATGCACGCGCGTTCGATTCTTCATCGCCCGCGCTGAGGACAGCAACGTCACGCGCGCATCGATTCGTTTCGTCGACTGAAAGACTCCCGGCGTCGCCAACACCATCCCGCGCGCGATTTCCCCAGTTTCGATATCGGCCAGATTCACCGCCGTTCTTTGTCCTGCTTCGGCCTTGGATACCGCGTGCCCGCCAGAGTGCAACCCGCGGATACGCAAACGCCGTCCCGTCGGAAACAGCTCCACTTCTTCGTCGGGTCGCAACGTCCCGGAAATCAATGTCCCCGTCACCACGGTGCCGAAGCCCTTCATCGCAAAAGTGCGGTCAATCGGCAATCTCACGCGCCGCGAAGAGTCTCTGCCAGAAACTGTCGCAGCGGCCCCGACCAATTCCCACTTTAATTCCTCGATGCCCGCCCCCGTTTTGGCGCTCACTCCCAAAATCGGCGCGCCTTCGAGAAACGACCCCCGAACAAATTCTTCGATTTCCAGTTTCACCAGTCCCAAAACGTCCGGCTCGACCAAATCCATTTTTGTGACTGCGACGATTCCGCGCTTGATGCCGAGCAGCCGGCAAATATCGAAATGCTCGCGCGTTTGCGGCTTGATCGACTCGTCCGCCGCCACTACCAGCAGCACCACGTCGATTCCCCCGGCGCCCGCCAGCATGTTCCGCACGAACCGCTCGTGTCCCGGGACGTCTACAAATCCCAGACGCACGTCGCCCAAATCGAGAAACGCAAATCCCAGGTCAATCGTAATTCCGCGCCGCTTCTCCTCCTCCAATCGGTCTGGATGAGTACCCGTCAGCGCTTCAACCAATGCTGATTTGCCGTGGTCGATGTGTCCGGCTGTTCCAACGATAACGTGCTTGGACATAAATTTTGCGTGCGCCCGCGGATACACTCGGCGCAGATGTAGGCTAGCCTGAATTTCTCATACTAAATTGAAAAGGCTGTTGCTTCGTGGCATAACTCTTTTGCCTAGAAAGATTCTGCCAAGAAGGAGCAACAGCCTTATGACCACAGAGTGTAACCAGTTTATCTTCGGATTTCATCCCCAAAAGCGACGCGAGATCCGGGCGCGGTTCGACGGCGGAGCGATCACCAGTGACGGCGGTGGTCTGCTGCTTCGGGAGGTCGAGAAGCGGACGGGGATTCTCCGTCAGTTCGCGGCCTGCTTCCGGGACTATCGGGATCCCGATCTGATCGAACACCCGGTGGAGGCACTGGTGGCGCAGCGGGTCTACGGTCTGGCGTTAGGTTATGAGGATCTCAACGATCACGACGAGTTACGGAAGGATCCCTTGCTGGCGGTGCTGGTCGAGAAGTCGGATCCAAGCCAAGAAGCTTTGGCGGGGAAAAGTACGCTGAATCGGCTGGAACTGACCCAGGCCACGGCCAGTCGGAAGGAGCGCTACAAAAAGATCGTGCTGGATCCCGGAGCCGTAGACCGCCTGCTGGTGGAGGTCTTCCTCCAAGCCCACCGGGAAGCGCCGAAAGAAATCATCCTGGACCTGGATGCCACCGACGATCCGCTGCACGGGAAGCAGGAAGGGCGTTTCTTCCATGGCTACTATGGGCACTATTGCTATCTGCCGTTGTACATCTTCTGCGGAGAGTTCCTGCTGTGTGCGCGACTGCGATCGTCGAACATCGACGCGTCGGCAGGAAGCGTGGAAGAGCTGCAGCGCATCGTGGAGCAGGTTCGTTCCGCGTGGCCGGAGGTGCGTATCGTGGTGCGCGGGGACTCTGGATTTTGCCGCGAGGAGCTGATGGCTTGGTGCGAAGCCGAAGGGGTGGACTACCTGCTGGGACTGGCGAAAAACGAACGCCTGAAGGCGGAGATCGCCAAGGAGATGGGAGAGGCCAAAGCGCAGTACCAAGAGACCGGCCGCGCGGCTCGGCGGTTCCCGGAGTTCGTCTATCTGACACGGGAGAGTTGGAGCTGTGCGCGACGGGTGGTGGCCAAGGCTGAGCACCTGGAAAAGGGAGAGAACCCACGGTTCGTGGTGACCTCTCTGCGGGGAGAAGAATGGCCGGCACAGGCCTTGTATGAAGAGCACTACTGCGCCAGAGGGGATATGGAGAATCGCATAAAAGAACAGTTGATGTTGTTCAGCGATCGCACCAGCACGCACTACCTGCGCAGCAATCAACTGCGCTTGTACTTCTCTTCGATCGCCTACGTGCTGTTGCAGATGCTGCGACGGTTGGGACTGGCGGGAACAGAGTTGGCTAAGGCTCAGTGCTCCACCATTCGGCTCAAGTTGCTGAAGATCGGTGCGCTGATTCGCATCACGGTACGCAAGGTGTGGATCTCGCTGGCGGGTGGATATCCTTACGTCACCCTGTTCCGGCAAGTCTACGAAAAGCTGTGTGCCGTGCCGCTAAAGCACTGAAAAAGAACGACCGCTAACAACTTTTTCCTCGCCTCCGTCACGCGTAGTACAAGCTGCGCGCCGGAACAGTCCGCTGAGAAAAAGTTCTCTCTCAAAGCGAAAAACCGAACAGCTACACAACAGCATCCCGCGAAACTATCTCGCAACTCCCAACTGGAACAAACTTCATTGCTCTTTTGCCAAGCCTGTGAGAAATGGCGGCTAGCCGACCGGCTGCGCTTGGTCAAACTGGATGGCTCTATCGGCCGCTGATGAAACCCAGAAAGGACGGAGAAATTGCTAAGAGCGGGATTTTCGCGCGGCTTTGATTTCGAGAAGAATTGCGTCAGTAGCCTTCACCGGATTAGTCGCTCCGGTAATTGGCCTTCCAACGACCAGATAATCAGCGCCAGAACGGATTGCGCTCCCTGGCGTGGCGACCCGTGCCTGGTCATCTGCCTTGCCTTTTCCTTCGGCCACCGCGGGGCGCACGCCTGGGACGACAATTCGCATCTTCGGCCCGACTGCCATGCGAACCGCTTCGACCTCGCGCGCTGACGCCACAATCCCGCCCAGGCCCGCTTCCTGCGCGAGAAGTGCCAAGGCTACGACTCGGTTTTCAGCCGGACCGACAAGTCCTATACGTCCTAAAGCTGCGTCATCGAGGCTTGTCAGAATGGTCACTCCAAGCAACGTGGGCGGATTCTTGATTCCGGAAAGCGCTCCCCCGGCGGCACGCATCATCTCCAAACCACCGGTTGCGTGGAGCGTCAACATACGCACTTTGTGCAGTCTGGCTGCGGCAGCGACCGCTCCCGCCACGGTGTTCGGAATATCGCAGAATTTCAGATCGAGGAAGATTCCCGGGACGAGTCGCGCGACGCGCTTCACAGCCTCCGGGCCTTCGGCGGTGAAGAGCTGGCTGCCAATCTTGGCCAAACCAATGCGGCCTTCTAATTTGCGAATAAGTTGAATAGCTTCAGAAAGACGGGGAAAGTCCAGCGCGACAATCAGTTGCCTTCGTGCAGCGTTTTCGATGGTGGCACCTTTAACAGCTCAACTCTTACCCGAGCGACACCGCGGTGGGCAAATCCCAGCTCCCGCGCTACCTGATACGAGACGTCTAAAGAACGCCCCGGTACGTATGGGCCCCGGTCGTTAATCCTGACAATGGCGCTCTTGTGGGTGCGCAGATTCTCTACCTTTACCACGGATCCTAACGGAAGGCTAGGGTGGGCCGCCGTCTGAGCATACATATCATAGATTTCGCCATTCGCTGTCACCTGTCCGTCGAAGTCCCCCCCATACCAACTAGACAGGCATACCCAGGTCTTGAGCGGCTTCGGATGCAATCGAGGGTTAGGGTTTGCGAGACGAGGATTCAGAGCGGCGTAGTTAGCCGCCAACGTTGTTTCCGCACTCGCTGAGCGGGCAGGTGCCTTCATTACGGGGACAAAAACGAGCGCTGCAACCACGGTTAAGACTGCTTGCCGGATCAGTGTTCGTTTTGTTTTCATAGTCTTGTAACTCTTTAAAAATCAACGATTATTGTACTTCAATCGGGCGGACACCTCAATACATATCTTCCTTGAATTCAGCGATAATTTTTCTCGATGGCTCTCCGTAAATCATTGATTGTACATAGGCTTAACTCCTTACAGTGGTGCCGCAAACCCTCCACCACGCTTTCCGACGCCCTCGGGTCGGCAAAGTGAGCCGTTCCGACCTGAATTGCGCTGGCTCCCACCATCAGGTATTCAACAGCGTCCCTGGCGGTTTGGATGCCACCAAGACCAATTATGGGCAACCGCACCACCCGGCTAACTTCGCAAACCAGCCTGAGTGTCAGGGGCTTTATGGCTGGTCCCGACAGCCCCCCTGTCCGGCGACCTAATCTTGACCTTCCGGACAGGGAATCAATACTCATAGCTGGGTAGGTATTGGCTACGGTCAACGCGTCGGCCCCCGCCGCCTCAGCCGAAAGTGCGATTGCCTCGACGTCGGCGTTGGGAGCCAGCTTGACCCACAGCGGCCGTCTAGCCGCGCGCCGTGCTGCGCTCACGACTTCTGTAGTGGACGCCAGATCCAAGCCAAACTCCGCTCCGCCATGGTCCACGTTCGGGCAGGAAATGTTCAATTCATAAGCGGCAAGACCCTCCGCGTCCTCCAGCACGCGAATCACCTCAACGTATTCAGCCACCGTGTGTCCGAACACATTCGCGATCACCGCCGCACGGTACTTGCGTAACTCGGGCAGCTTTTCGGCGACGAAAGCCCGCACGCCTATGTTCTGCAGCCCGACGGCATTCAACATTCCGCCTGCTGTCTCGCAAAGTCTCGGCGCAGGCGCACCCGCCAAGGGCTGCGCCGACAGCCCCTTCACCACGATTCCTCCCAGGGAATTCAAATCGACCAGATGGGCAAACTCGACTCCATAGCCAAAGGTGCCGCTAGCGGCAATTACAGGGTTGGAAAGAAGGAGGGATCCGATACGGACGCTGAGGTCAACGTCCGTGGGCCGCCGGGCGCTTGCAGGCAGGCTCACCGCAAAAGAGTCTACCACGAGCTATCATTCGCGCGCCACAGTTTCGAAACCGCGCCCCTCGCGGTTTTTCGTCCGTGTGTTACGATAGGGCGCCCTATGCGCATCGTCGAGAAGCGTCAACTCATGTCTGCGGATGAGATTCGCCGCACGCTCGAACGTTTGGCGCATGAAATCGTCGAAAACACAGGCGGCGCGAAGGACTTGGCGCTTATCGGTGTTCGGCGCCGCGGCATTCCTCTCGCCGAACGCCTCGCGAAATCGATTCGCGCGTCTTCCAAAGCGGATATTCCCGTGGGCACGCTGGACATCACGCTTTACCGCGACGATCTTTCCACGGTCGCCCCGCAGGCGGTGGTGCAATCGAGCGAAATCCCATTCCCCGTCGACGATCGCGATCTGTTGCTCGTCGACGACGTTCTCTATACGGGCCGCACGGTGCGCGCCGCCATGAACGGCCTCTTCGATTTGGGCCGCCCGCGCCGCATCAGGCTTTGCGTGCTGATCGACCGCGGCCATCGCGAACTGCCTGTCGAAGCGAGTTTCATCGGCCGCGCTGTCGAGACAACGGACGCCGAAATTATCGAAGTCCGCTTGAACGAGATCGACAAAGAAGAGCGCGTTATGGTTATGGACCGTGTGGATTGAGACGCAGCGAATTCACATCCGAGGGAGACTGTGTCGCATCGCTTCCGCCATTTGCTGGCCATTGAGCCTCTAACCCGCGAGCAGATAACCTTCCTTCTCGATCAGGCGAAGCCTTTCCAGGAATTCCAGCGCTATCCTCTGAAGAAACTCGCCACTTTGCGAGGCAAGACCGTCGCGCTTACTTTCTTTGAGAATTCCACTCGTACGAAGATCAGTTTCGCAACCGCCGCGTCTCGCCTGGGCGCTGATCAGATGAACCTGCAGGCCGAGTCTTCCAGCCTGAAAAAAGGCGAATCGCTCAGCGATACGGTGCTTACGCTCGAAGCGATGAAGCCCGACGCCATCGTGATTCGCCACAGCTCTTCCGGCGCCGCGGAATTCATTTCACATCGCGTCGACGTTCCCGTCATCAACGCGGGCGACGGCACGCACGAACATCCTACGCAGGCGCTGCTCGACGCGCTCACCATCCGCGATCGGGCCGGTGCGCTGGACAATTGCAGCATCACCATCATCGGAGACATCCTGCACAGCCGCGTTGCGCGCTCCAACATTCACCTTCTGTCGAAATTCGGCGCGCGCATCACACTGTGCGGCCCCGCCATGTGGCTGCCGCGCGAACTTGAATCCCTCGCGCCCGGCATTCGCCGTGTTCCGCGTCTCGAAGAGGCACTCGAGGGCGCGGACGTCATGATGGCTCTCCGCATCCAGCAGGAGCGGCTCCACGAGCCTTCTCTTTCCGCGGACGAATATATTCTCCGCTACCAACTCACGCCCGCACGCCTGCGTCTCGCGAATCCCAATGCCATTGTTTTGCATCCTGGCCCGATGATTCGCGGCCTCGAAATCGACCCTGCTGTCGCAGACAGCCTCCAATCTTGCATTCTCGAGCAGGTAACTAACGGCCTCGCGATCCGCATGGCCATTCTTTTCGAACTGATTGCCGGCTCCGGCGAGCCACAAG
>JBAUEX010000105.1:0-5600 GCA_049678845.1 Candidatus Acidiferrales bacterium | reverse complement strand
AGACACGGGCACCTGCAGCAAGTTGGCCACTTCGTGGACTGTCAGGAGATGGCCTTCGTGTCTTTCTTTTCCCGCTGTGGCCGTGGAGTGCGCGGCATTGCTCGGAGAGGTCGTTGACAACTCTTTTGAGGATGATGCAGATAGAAGTGGTAGCTCTTCCTGCGAGCTGCCTGACGCTCGCTCGGGATGATTCAGGATCGAACGCACTGCAAAGCGCGGGGCATGCTGTCTTGAGGACGCTGTATTCTCGCGCCTACCGGATTGGGTTGAACGGGGATTCATAGTTGTTACACGGTCCTCGTAAGAGGTCCTCCTTTGATTTGCTTCTGGTTGATGTTGGTCGGATATTCGCTCAGCCAGCGTTTGAACTCGTGGTCCCTGTTGAACAAGAGCTTGAGCGTTTCACTGACGACGTAGGACGCATTTGCGCCGATGAACTCGGCGTATCTGTCGAGGTTGCCCCTGACTTCGTTCTCCAGTCGGACCTGAAGGGTTGTAGTTTTGGGTTGTTTCGATGGTGCTTTCAGGAGTGCCAAGTTTTCCTCCTATTTTTGTTATCCGTGATGCATTACGGATCGCATTACAAATTGCTTGTGGCGTTCACTAGCGCGCGGCCAAAACACGGGCTGCCATTTCCTGAGCAGCTTGAGGCGGGAGTGACCCCCGAAGCCCGTAGGGACCGGGCCGCGATTCTGCGGCGCGGTGGGGTCGCTCCCGCCCATCCTAGTGTTTTGGCCGCGTCCCCATTTCTGGCTTTGGCCTCACGCATCTGGTCATTTCTCCATAGGTTTATCCGCTCCTGCGGCGAAAACTGACCCGAAGGGTCCGCCGATTGCTCCCTCCTGGCTGTTCTTCACTTCGACTGCTGTGCTTGGAGTCGGTTTCCGCCTCTGCGTCGCTTCAAATAAGCCAATCTGTCCGTCGACCAGCTCGCTTTCGAAGATCACTTTGCGTTGCGGTGCCAGATCTCGAATTTCGGAGCGGACGAAGTCGTCCGATACAATGCCGTCTCGCCAACTTGGGTAGCGTTCCTGGCAGCGATGACGTGCGTAGCGCTTGTTCGAGAGATGGAGGAACTCGATGTCGTCGTTTGTGAGCTTCTCGTATTTCCGCTCGTCCCATAGCTTGCGCAGCCGGAAATAGCGAAGGATTTCGCCGCTCGGATCTTTTTTCGAAGGGCGACCTGCGGTAGCCAGAAAGGCTTTCCGCGCTGCCTCGAACTGCGTGGGACGAGGCGAAACATAGACGAGCCGTACCTCAGGAAGCGCTTCGAAGAGACTCGCATAAGCCAGCAGATGGGTCTTGAAACTGTCCAGGATGCCAAGTCCGGGATCGACGAACGTGAAGGTGACCACAGGGGGAGAGAAGGAGCTGGAAGAGAGGAACATGGGGAACTTGTCCACAAAATAGCGCTCGGTCGTTCTGTTGGGGATGGCTCCGGAGTAGCGTTTTACGGGCAGGAGTTCCTTCGGGAGGCCCAGCTGCTGGCCGAAGTAGTTCAGTTTGTGGTCCTCGGTTTCGAGATATTGGTACGGCAAATGCGCCAGGACGAAGTCCAGGGCAACGAGCCGCATGCGCATGTATTCGAGGGAATGGGCACGGCGATTACGAAGGTTTTCCCGGCCGATCGCTCGGTACACGATGCGGGAGAATAGGTGGTACACAAGACCGTTGCGGAGAAAGGAGCGGGCTGTGGCGTGGCCCTTGCCAAGGAGTTTTTGGGAGAAGGCCATGCTTTTGTCCCCGCTCTTGGTTCCCGTGAACTGCAGAAACTGGCGCATGGAGAAGTACCCGGAATGTGTGGCCACGACGTAGAGAAAGCGAGTCTCGTCTTCGGTGTAGCCGAGGTTGCCAAGGTTGGCGAGACTGGATTCGGGAAAGTTCATAGGCTAAAGATGACGGCACTCAAATGGCGTTCATCCCGAATGCGCCGCAAGCGGTCGGCCTCGCCACGCCGGGCATAGATCTGGAAGCCGGCACGAGCTTTGGCCGCGAGTCCACGTGGGCGGTAGTGCTCGGTCGCGAGTTCCACGTCCCTCGTGTGAATTTGCATGTCGGGGTCGTTCGCGTATTCGAGACGCATGTCGGGGATCTGGATTTCCTTGTCGACGACTGCCAGTCCATGCCGCCCGGCGACGGCCTCCTTCACCGTTTCCGGGCACTTGCTCTTGTCTTGCCAGGTGCGGGCCAGGTCGGCGTAGAGGTCGCGTTTGATCTCATAGTCCAACTTGACGCGAATGACTTTCCCGCCACGGCCTTCGATTTCATCGCTGACCTTGTGATACAGACGGTAGAGTTCGGCATCGTGGAAGGCTTCTTTGGGTTTCTTGAGACCGTGGTAGGTAGCCTGGTCAGGACGGAGGAATCTGCTGTGGGAAAGAGCCTGGCGGCCTTCCTTGGTGAGGGTCACGACACGAACCGGGGAAAGATCGGAATCCATGATGGAAGTATGTTTCACGAGCCCCTGGCGGCTTAGATTGGCGAGCTCGCTTTGCATGCGGGAGGAGTCGCCGTTGTAGGCGAATTGGGCGAGATCATGGGCGGCCACGACGCGAAACTTGCCGACCTCGGTCAAGGCGTGCAGCTCGGAATCGCGCAGTTGGTAGGTCCGGTTGCGATCCACAAAGTTCGTACGGCTTGTTCGGGCAAGGACCAACTGGACCCGCTCCTCGCGAGGTAGAGGGGGGCGGTTGCCTCCAGCGGCTCCGCGGGTTTCCTGGTCACGCCGGTCAGCCCGTTCCTCCTCACCGCGAATTCTTTCTAAGCTCCTGACGGTGTCCCGGCCGGAATGAGTGTCACGATCGGGACTTCGGTTCGCATCGCGCTCTGGGCCGCGGAAGTCGTCGATTTCAAATCCGTCAAAACCTCGAGACATGGCATGGCTCCTTGGACTGAAACCAAAAGAGAGAACGCGAAGGGCACACCGGCTCGCCAGACTGAGGGGCAGTTTCCCTCCGTCCAAGGAAAGCAACTTATGAGCCCCCTAATACCTAAGAAGCCCAGTTTTGGGAGAAACCTTACCGACTAATTTCTCGGAAAGGCATTTTTTTGGAAGATTCACGAAAAAAGGAACGAAAGGCGCAGGTTTGACCTTGCAATACTCCGAAACAACTCCACACTGAGGCAACCTTTAGAGCGGGCGCGAAATCAACCACTCCAGTCCGTTCCCATGCAAGAAGTAAGCGGAGGAGCATATGCGAGGCGCGCGGCTGAGGTCTTCCGTTTTGAGTGGGGCTTTGGGTCTAGCGGGGCTGCTGGCTGGCTGTGCAGGAATGCCTCCGAGTCCCCTTGAACCTGGGGGCGTAGCAACGCCAGGGGTATTCGCCTATGTGCTGAACAGTTCTCCCACTAGCGGAACAGTTTCGACGTACGGGTTGAACGACAGCACAGGAGCGCTGACCGCGCTGAATGCGGGCACGGTTGCCACAGGAGCCAATCCGAAAATGGTGGTGGTAACTCCCGGTGGCCAGTTCGTCTATGTGGTGAACGCAGGAGACAACACCATCTCGATGTATAGCGCCAACATGAGTACAGGAGTGTTGACGCCGCTGACGCCGCCGACCGTTGCGACGGGGAAAACGCCACAGGGGCTGACGGTGGATTCGTTGGGCCGATTCGTTTACGCGGCGAACAGCGATGACAATACGGTTTCGATGTACACGATTAATCCTGGCACGGGAATGTTGACGCCGACGACTCCACCGACCGTGGCAGCAGGCTCAGGCCCCGACTTCGTAACGTTAACAGCAACCCCAAGCCTCCCGGTGGTCGGAGGTTCCGGTTTCGCCTACGTGGCGAATCAGAATGACGATACGGTCTCGATGTATAGCGTCAACCAAACGACGGGAGTATTGACGCCGCTGACGCCGGCGACCATTCCGACCGGCCCCAGCCCAGTGGGAGTGACGTTGGACCCGGGCGGGTTTGCTTACGTGCCCAATGAAGGCGGAAATACGGTTTCGGTATATTCAATCAATACCGACGGCACGCTTACTTCTACAGGCTCGGTGACCACAGGGAACCAACCGACGTCGGTGGCCGTGCCCTCGAGCAGGTTCGCCTATGTGGTGAATCGATTGGACGACACGGTTTCCATGTACACGATAGATGACAGCACGGGGAACTTAACGCCGAACGGAACCGGCACGGTCCCAACGGGCGCTCAACCGTTGCCCATTATTCAGGCTCCTTACAGCAGCTTCACCTTCGTGGTGAACGAAAGCGGTTCGGTTTCGATCTACAGCCTCAACAGCAACGGCACTTTGACTAACGAGGGGATGGCCGCTACCGGAAAAGGTTCTGTGTGGATAGCGGTGTCCGCCGCTCCTCACGCTGTACCAGCCGACTGAGCGAGCGTTTACGTTCAACCTTCCCTAGGCGCCGACGGCAGCACGATTGCCAAGCCAAGAATAGCCAGGAAACGCCTGATCGTTCCGAAGTCGTTCATTGCAACTTCCCACAGCCTCGTCTGCTAAGACGCCTAAACTCACGAGAAAGTTCCCGCGCGTGCATGACCACTGGGGGAACCCTGGTAAACGCAGTACCCGGACAATTGCTCTCCGTCCGGGAGCAAGTTTCCGGTAACGCGACTTATCAGGAGTTGTCATCCAAAGCGTTACAGCGGCAGTCCATTGTCCAAAAGTCACTCGGAGCCTAAACTGAGTTGGTCCATAAAAGGGAGGCACGGCCCAGGGAGGATCCCGTGAAGCGTTTCGCCTGTCCACTTGGCATCGCATTATGTATGGTCCTTGGTGGCTGCACCCAAGCGGCATTGGTGAAGGAATTTATTCCACCCGGAGCCGAATCCACTGCCATAAGCTACGTCGATCTACTGCGCCAGCGGAATTTCGATCAGATCGAGCGCGATCTGGACCCCAGTGTTGCGGGGCCCGATGATCGGGACACACTCGCTCAAATGGCCACGCTTTTCCCCGACGAGATTCAAAAGTCGGTTAAGGTCGTTGGCGTAGACCTTTCTCATGGGCAAGCGTCTTCCACGACGGAAATCACTCTTGAGTACGAGTTCCCGAGCAAATGGTTGTCGGCAAGCGTCACGACTCAGAAAAGGGGAAATGTTTCGATGCTTGAAGGCATCGACGTTTACCCGATGTCAGACTCCTTGGAGAATCTCAATAGATTTACTCTCAACGGGAAAAGCGCCGTTCAATACGTGATCCTTGTGTACGCTCTTTGCTCTCTTCTATTTAGCTTCTACGTTCTTATCGTGTGTATTCAAACCAAGGTCGGGAAGTGGAAATGGTTGTGGCTGGTGATCGTACTGGTGGGCGTCGAGAAAGTGGCGGTCAACTGGGGAACCGGCCAATTGACCTTTGGAATTCTGTCGATTCAAATACCATGCTTCCAACTCAATCGCTCGCTGTATGGGCCGTGGACTGTGGGCGCGTTTTTCCCGCTGGGAGCCATTCTGTTCTTGAGACATCGCAGCAAAATGAAGGTTACAGGCCCGTTGGTCGCGCCGCCGAGTGACGGCTCGAAGTGAAGAGGGGCCAAGTGTGCCTGACGGGGAAACCGGATTGCGACCTGTAAAGCTGTTGGAATGATTGTCTGGCAAGGAGGAAATCGATCAGACCGTGCGTCCC
>JBAUEX010000104.1:0-18086 GCA_049678845.1 Candidatus Acidiferrales bacterium | reverse complement strand
CACCAGGCCCGTTTCGAGCGTCGCCGGTTTACCGACCGCGCTCGCCGTTGCTTTCTGGACCGTTGGCTCGGTCGCCGTCACGGTCAGGTCAAACGTGTCGGGCAGCAAAACTCCCATCGGCTTCCCTTCGTAAAACTCGATCTTCACTTGCAAGTTCGGGATCAGATAATCGACCACATCTCCCAGGATTTCCTTGTCGAGCGAGAGCTGTTCATAACTCTGCGAATTCATAAAGTGATAGCCCGACGTGTCGCCATAGAGAAACTCGAATTCCATCTCGTCCATAATGGCGCGCTCGATAAATTCCTCCGCTCGGAACCGGTAATCCACGATCGAGCCGGTGCGCAGGCTGCGCATTTTCGTCTGCATAGAGCCGCGCTTGTTTCCCGGCGTCCGGTGCTCGACGCTGAAAACGGTATAAAGGTCGCCCTGGTGCTGAATAATCATGCCCGGGCGCAGTTGTGTCGCTTTTACCATCGTTTGCTCCTGATTCTTTTATGGGATTCTTCTGCAGGCGAATCTTCCGGCAGGTCGTCCCGTCGCTGGTCGTTGGGTTGAGATTCGATTATAGCGGGCGGTCAACCGATCGGTCAACGTGCGTCCGCTCTGCCCAAACATTCGCAGCAATCGAACCGCACTGCTCAGAACCCGGGAACGCCGGTGGCAGCGGGACGAATCTCACCCGCTTCCGGGGCGCGTCCGATTCGAAAGCGCTCGAGCGCTCCCTGACCGAGAGACATCAGCCCGGTATACAGGTAGCCCCACACGAACAGCACCAAGAAGGGAATGGTGACGTAATTCTCATTTTGGATGGCGTAAACGATCGTGGCCGCAAAATACAACCCGAGGAACACTTCCGCATACGGCACCCATCCGACGCGATTGCGATATCTGCGCTTGAGCGGCACGCCGCGCTCCTGGCCCTCGATCCGGTACTTTGGGGTGCGCACAAACTCCGATTGCTTGCCGACGAGGGCTTCGATAACCGCCACGGCGTTGCGTACCGAAAGCCCGATTCCGATCGCCATCACGAACGGCAGATAAAAAATCGCGCGCCACCATGTCCTCGGGTAAAGAACGCGCTGCGACGCCAAATAGAAACTCGAAATCGAGCACGTCGAAGCGAGAAACAGCGGCAAATCGATCAGGCACATCTGAAACCATCCCTGATAGAAGCGCACAATCATCGCCGGCAGCAAAATTACCGAGAGCAGCACCATCAACGGATAACTGATGTTGGCCGTCAGATGAAAACACGCTTCCGCTTTCACGAATCCGGGTTCATCTGATTTCAAGACGCGCGGCAGAATTTTGATCGCTGTCTGCATCAGGCCTTTTGCCCAGCGCGCCTGTTGCGATTTGAACGCGTTCATTTCCACCGGCAGCTCCGACGGACAATCCACGTCGGGCAAATAAAGGAAATGCCAGCCGCGAAGCTGCGCGCGATAGGAGAGATCGGTGTCTTCCGTCAGCGTGTCGTGCTGCCATCCTCCGGAATCTTCAATGGCGGTGCGGCGCCAGACGCCGCCTGTTCCGTTGAAGTTAAAGAACGAGCCGCGGCGGTAGCGCGCACCGTGCTCGATCACGAAATGCCCATCGAGCAGAATCGCCTCCGCCTCCGTCAGCGCCGAATAGTTGCGGTTGATGTAGCTCCAGCGCGTCTGGACCATGCCGAGCTTGGGATCGGCGAAATATGGGACGGTGCGGATCAGGAAATCCGCCGGGGGCAAAAAATCCGCGTCAAAGATCGCAACGAATTCTCCGTTTGCCGATTTCAGCCCTTCTTGCAGCGCCCCGGCCTTGTAGCCTTCGCGATTCTCGCGATGGATATAGGTGATGGGGATGCCGAGTTGCTGATGGCGCTCGACGCATGCGCGCGCCACTTGCTGGGTTTCATCGGTCGAATCATCCAGCACCTGAATGTCGAGCTTTTCGCGCGGATATTCGAACTGCGCGATGCAGTCGACAAGGCGTTCGATCACGTAGCGTTCGTTGTAGATGGGAAGCTGTATGGTAACCTTGGGCCATTCGTTTACCGACGGCGGCGGGCCCGGCACGTTATGGCGGTAATGATAAAAATTGTAAACCAGGACGTAGCGGTAGATTCCATACGCGGCCAGAACTCCCAGCACCAGGAAGTAAGGAATCATCATGAGCAGGTCAAAGGCGTTCGGTTGGTAGATGCCGCTGAAAGTGCGATTGGTGAGTTTGCGGAGATAGTCCGTCACCGGATTCGTTGCGACCGCAATCATCATCGCCAACAGGGAATGAAAGTCCACTTCGTCTTCACCCTCGCATGAGCATTCGCGCGGAAGCCAGGGAGCGACCCAGGGCCGCAACTTCGCGTCGCTCGCAAACCGCGATCGCTATTGCGGGATTCGTCGTTCTGGAAATCCTATTCGGCACTCTGTTTCGCTTCGGCAATCTGGAAGCTCACGTCATCGAAACGATCGCCACCGGCCTGGGCGCCGGCATCGTTTATTTTGTGATTCTCTACGCCCTCGAACACTTACCCGATCGTCGAGCAACGCTCTGGGTGATTCTCCTCGGCGCGGTGTTGTTCCGCCTCACGCTGTTGCCGCTCGTGCCGAGCCTTTCGAGCGACTCCTACCGTTACCACTGGGATGGCCAGATTCAGCTCGCCGGGTATAACCCGTATCTGGTTAAGCCCGACACTTTGAAAATTGGCGCTCGCGAGACGCCCTTAGGCCACCCGCTGTCGGCTCACGATATGCCGAACATCTATCCGCCGCTCGCCGAGCTCGTTTTTCGCGCCGCAGCCCGGTTTTTACCTGGCAACGTCGCGTTCAAGCTCCCATTTTTTCTGGCGGACCTGCTGACCGTTTTTCTTCTGGCAATTTGCCTGCGGTCCAGCCCTCAAAGGAACTTCCGTCTGGCGATTTACGCCTGGAATCCGCTGGTGGTGGTCGAATTCGCGGGCACCGGCCACAGCGATTCTTTGGCCTTAGCCGCGCTGGTAGCGGCACTCCTGATTATACGGTCGCGGATAGGCGTGTCAACGATTCTGCTTGCCGCAGGAGGGCTCCTGAAAGTGTTTCCCGCGTTGCTCTTCCCAGTGTGGCTGCGACGCGCCGGATGGCCGCGTTCGGGCATCTCCTGGGCTGCCGCATTTGGTTCCGCGGCTTTGGCTGGAGCGTGCGTTTGGCCTTATCGAGCCGCCTGGGCGCAGATCCGGTCAACTCTGGCGTATTTCGGCGCCCACTTCCAGAATAACAATGCCAGTCTGTTTTCGGTTCTCAAGGCCTTCAGCGCTTCGGCGGATTGGGCGTCGGGAATCGGCGTAGGCATCGTCGTCGCCCTCGCGCTGTGGGCAGCCGCGCGGCGGGTTGAACCGGAGCGCGCCGCCTATCTAATTTTCGGCGCCATCCTGCTCCTCTCACCGAATGCGTACTCGTGGTATTTCGCCTGGATCATTCCGTTCCTGTGCTTCTTTCCCAATCCCGCATGGCTGCTGCTGACGATTCTGCAATTCCTGTCGTACCACACGCTGATCCGCTACGGCATCCTCGGCGATTGGCGCTGGAGCCCGCTCATGATCAGCCTTGCTTACGTGCCGTTTTACGCCTGGATTTTGTGGCAAACGATTCAGTCGAAGGGAACTCCTCGCGAAACTGTAGGGAATTGAGAGCGCAGGGCGACGCAGGAACATAGGACGAGGGGCAACTGGCTCAGACGTTCAAGCTGAGGGTAGCTTCCGGGATGAAGTCGGCGGTGCGATTTGCAGCGACGGGCAGAGGCGTCTTCGAACGGTCGACGGGGTTGTACATCGTGTCGCGCTCAAAGGGGACGCGGCCGGCGGCGCGAATCAGGCGCTCGAGTCCGGCGCGAGTCATGTGCTGAGGAGTGGTGGCGCCCGCGTCGTGGTAAATCTTTTCTTCGATTACCGTGCCGTCGATGTCGTCGGCGCCAAATCGTAGCGCAATCTGCGCGATTTTCGGCGTCAACATGATCCAGTAGGCTTTGATGTGATCGAAATTATCGAGCAACAACCGCGAAATGGCGATCGTTTTCAGATCATCGAAGCCGGTCGGCTTGGGCAAGTGCGCGAGCGCGGTGTTATCCGGATGAAATGCGAGCGGGATGAACGTCTGAAAGCCCTTCGTGCGGTCCTGCAAATCGCGCAGCAGCAGTAAATGCTCCACGCGTTCTTCCGGCGTTTCGATGTGGCCGTAAAGCATTGTGGCGTTCGAGCGCAGTCCGATTTCATGCGCGGTACGCGCAATATCCAGCCACATGCGGCCGCTTGTTTTATGGTCGCAAATAACCTTGCGCACGCGCGGATTGAAAATTTCCGCGCCACCGCCCGGCAGTGAATCGACTCCCGCCTCTTTCATGGCCAGCAGAGTGTCGCGCACGGAAAGCTTTGAGATGCGCGCGTAAAACCCCACTTCGACCATCGTGAACGCCTTCAGATGAACTTGCGGGAAGCGCTGCTTGAGACCGCGAATCATGTCGAGGTAAAACGAAAACGGTAAATCCGGATGCAGCCCGCCCACGATGTGAAATTCGGTTGCGCCTTCTGCGACGCCCTGTCCCGCGCGCTCCCAGATTTCTTCGAGTGAGTAGCTGTACGCCCCGTCGGCCTCTTTGTCGCGCCCAAAAGCGCACAGGCGGCAATGCGCGCCGCAGACATTCGTGGGATTGATGTGCCGGTTGTTGTTGTAGTAGCAGAGGTTGCCGTGACGCTTCTCGCGAACATGATTGGCGAGCCATCCCATGGCCAACAGATCACTCGATTGGTAAAGCGTCAGGCCATCTTCGGCCGAAAGCCGCTCGCCCGCGCGCAGTTTTGCAGCGATTGGTTCGAGCCGCGCGTCGGTGATGTGAAGGTCGGTGTCCATGGATGCCCAGGCTAAAACCGGGTCACAACTGCAGCCGCTCCCCAGAACAACAGGAACAACAGACTAATATAGCCATTCACGGCGAAAAACGCAGCATTCATTTTGCTCAAGTCGTTCGGTTTCACAAGGGAATGCTCGTAAGCGAGCAGCGCGGCGACCACCGCGATTCCCGCCCATGCCGGCCACGCGAGCCCGAAGCTCCAGGCCAGCCAGGCCAGCAGCGCGACCATGGTGACGTGCATGCCGCGAGCGATCGCCAGCGCCCGCTTCACGCCGAAGGTCTTGGGAATCGAATATAGCCCCGCCTGCTCGTCGAATTCGACATCCTGGCAAGCGTAGAGCACGTCGAATCCGCCGACCCACAGCGTGACTGCGGCACACAAAATCAACATTCGCCAATCGAGAGCGCCGCGCACGGCAATCCACGCCGCCGCCGGCGACATGCCCAAACAGAATCCGAGCACCAGATGCGACCACATCGTGAATCGCTTGGTGTAGGAATAGAGAAACAGAATTGCCAGCGCCACGGGTGATAATTCGAACGCCAGCCGATTGAGTTGCCATGCGGCGATCACAAGCACAGCTGCCGAGGCCAGCGTAAATACCCACGCGAAAGCGAGCGACAATTGCCCGGTCGGAAGCGCGCGATTCTGCGTTCGCGGATTCGCCCGGTCGTAGCGAATATCGGCGATGCGGTTCATGGTCATGGCTGCCGAGCGGGCGCCGACCATCGCGACCACGATCCAGCAGAGTTGCCAGATAATGATTCGCGGCGCGGGCCATTCGCCGCGTCCTGCGCGCTCGGCCAGCAGCGCACCAACGAGCGCGAACGGCAGCGCAAAAACAGAATGCTCGAACTTGATCATTTCGAGCACAGTTCGAATTCGGTTCTGAGTCATCGTGCGATTACCCTCGGCAGATCGCGGTCAAAACCGCCAGGCGTCATGCTTTTTTGTCTCCGTGCGCGCCGCCTTGCCAGCGATATTGCTCCGTCTGGGGCAAACCGAGTTGCGCCAGCACGCGGTACACAAACTGCTCCACCATATCGTCAATTTTCTTTGGCCCGTAATAAAACGCCGGCATCGCCGGCATAACCACGGCGCCCGCATCGTGCACACGCAGCATGTTTTCGAGGTGCATGCGATTGAGCGGCGTTTCGCGCAAGCAAAGCACCAGCTTTCGCCGCTCTTTCAAGCAAACGTCGGCCGCGCGCGTCAGCAAATCGTCGCTGGTTCCCGAAGCGATCGCCCCCAACGCGCCCGCCGAGCACGGGATCACGACCATGCCATCGACGAGCGCACTCCCCGAGGCAATGGCCGCGCCTACGTCGCGATTCGGCAGACATGCCATTTTCTTCGCGGCCGTGCCAGTCAGCAGGGCAGGCAGTTTCTTCGGCTCTTGGGCGACGATACCCAATTCGGTCGCAATCAAGCGCAGGCCCGCGTCGCTCGCGACCAAATAAACACGCCCAACGCGCGCATCCGCATCCAGGGCACGCAGGATTGTCTGCGCGTAGATGGCGCCGCTCGCGCCCGTCACGCCAACTGTAATGACCGTGCCTTCGGTGTGCGGCATTGGATATGAACCCCGTGAAAGGTAGAATTCTTGAGTCTAGGCAGCCGCTTCCGGCAAAGTCAAGACGTTGAAATGCTAGAATGCTCGCTCTTTCGGGACGCGCTATGAACGAATCTGACATTCGAGAATTTCTGGAGGCGGTGAAAAAAGGACGCATGTCGCCCGAACAAGCGGTCGCGCGCCTGAAAAATCTTCCCTTCGAGGATCTCGGCTTCGCCAAAATTGACCATCATCGCTCGCTGCGCCAGGGCTATCCCGAAGTGATTTTCGCGCGCGGCAAATCTCCCAAGCAGGTTGTGGAGATCGTTCGAGGAATGCTGCGCGCGAGATCCTCGCACAACATTTTGATCACGCGCGGCGATATGAAAACGTACCGCGCGGTGCGGCGCATGGCACGCGGAGCAAAATTCCACGAACTGTCTGGCGCGATAACCATTCACCGGAGCGACGCCGTCACCGGCAAGGGGCTGATTCTGGTCGTTACCGCGGGCACCAGCGATATCCCGGTCGCCGAGGAAGCGCTCATCACCGCGGAAATGTTGGGGAATCGCGCCGAGGCGCTTTACGACGTGGGCGTGGCCGGCCTGCACCGGCTGCTCAGGCATCGCGACAAGCTTGCTGCGGCGCGCGTGATTATTTGCGCCGCCGGAATGGAAGGCGCGCTACCGAGCGTTGTCGCCGGGCTCGTCAGCGTGCCGTTGATTGCTGTGCCCACGAGCGTCGGCTACGGCGCAAGCTTTTCTGGACTAACGGCTCTGCTGGCCATGCTCAACAGTTGCGCGTCCAACATCAGCGTGGTCAACATCGACAACGGATTCGGAGCAGCGTGCGTCGCAAGCTGCATAAATCATCTGTAAAGCTTTGCAACGCGGCGGGAATTTTCACGAGGGCGCGCGCTAGCGCAACGCCGCAATCACCGCTTCAGCGAGCGGCTGTTCTTCTTCGACGAAAACCGTCCGCAGGTCGATCACCAGCCGATCTTCGTCGATTCGTGCAATCACTGGCGTTCCCTTGATTGGCCGGCGGAGCCGCTCTTCGAGCGCCACAGCGGAATAGCGATGGCTGGCGATAGCGATTAAACTCGTTGGCAATTTCTGGTCCGGAGTCGAACCCCCGCCGATCACCGAAGAGCCTTGGCGAATTTCGAGCGTCGCGTCTTTCGGCAGCGCATCGTTCCATCGGGCCACAAACGCGCCCGCCCGCTGCTCGATTTCACGCGCCGCCATGCGAATCATCCGCAGCGCCGGAATTTCGTCCCACGCGCCTCGCCGGTAAGCACGCAGAGTCATTTCCAGGGCGGCAATCGTCAATTTGTCCACGCGCAGCGCGCGAAACAGCGGATTGCGCCGAATTCGTTCGACGACGTCCTTCTTGCCTGCAATGATTCCGGCCTGCGGGCCTCCGAGCAATTTATCGCCGCTGAATGTAACAATATCCACGCCCGCATCGAAGCTCGCGCGCGCAATGGGTTCCTCGATTCCCACGTTCGAAAGATCGATCAAGCAGCCCGAACCGAGGTCCTCAACCACCGGAATCCCCAAGCGCTTGCCAACCGCGACAAGCTCCTCGAGCTTCGGCCTTTTTGTGAAGCCAACGATGCGGAAGTTCGACGGATGCACGCGCAGAAGAAGGCGCGTGCGCTCGTTCACGGCACGCTCGTAATCCGCTATTCGCGTCCGATTGGTCGTACCCACTTCACGCAGCTCGACGCCGCTCTGCGTCATGATGTCGGGAATGCGGAATCCATCGCCTATTTCAATCAACTCTCCGCGCGACACAATCACTTCAGCGCCTTTTGCCAGAGTGTTCAGAGTCAGGAAAACCGCCGCAGCGTTGTTGTTCACCACAATGGCCGACTCCGCGCCCACCAGCTCCGCCAGTAGCTGATGGGTGTGCACGTCGCGCTTTCCCCGCGTTCCTCGAGCGAGGTCATATTCGAGATTCGAATAGCGCGTGGCTGTGGCGACCAGGTGCTCGGCAGCCGACTGGCCAATCGGCGCGCGACCGAGGTTCGTGTGCAGAACCACGCCAGTCGCATTGATCAGGCTTCGGAGGGAAGCCGCCAGCTCCGCTTCCATCCGCGCGACAATCTGCACTTCGATCTCCGCGATGTTGACCGATACGGTTTCGACCGTTGCCTGTTGGCGCAAATCAGCGAGCACCCGCCGCGCCATTTCGACCGTGAATTCGCGGCCCGCCCGTCGGCTCAATCCAGCAATCTTCGGCCGGTTCAACAGGTCGTCCACCGAAGGGATTTGCCGCAGAATGGCGGCTCGTTCTTCCCGCACACCCGAAGAAGACGAAGGGGTCATATTCCAGTCATTTCAACATACGCACCGCCGGGAAGCAACCGGACGCATCTTGATACCCTTCCGACATGAGCTTTTAAGCAAGCGTTGACGTCCTGCCGATGTTGACTTTAGGATAGGAAGAAGTTTCCTTTTCGTTCCTATTTTGCGTTTATCGCAAAGCTATGGCTACCACGCCGGAAGAAGATCTCCTTCAACTCGAAAAGGACATTCGCACTCTGAAGATCGAGTACGAACAGTACTTTGGCGGTGGCCGCAAGCGTCCGCCGGCGGATACGCAGTGGCGCGTCGAATCTCTCATCAAGCGCTATAGCGATCGCGGCGCTCAAATGAGCTATTCGCAGCGGTTTCGTTACACCAACATCGCTCAAACGTTCGCGAAATATTGCGAAATTTGGCGCAAGAAGATTAAGGAGCGGGAAGAAAGCACGACGCATCGCCATTTCGGCGCCGCGGCCAAAGCCATTGAAGCCCAGCGCGCCATGTCGGCAGGCCACGCAGAGCCGAAGCGCCCGGACAAAGGCGAGCGCCCGTCCCCCTTCGCCATGTCTTTTTCTGACCCCGAGCACGAAAGCAAGAAAATCGAGCAGCTTTACCAAAAACTAGTCGAGGTGCGCACAGCCACGGGCGAAAAAGGCGGAACGCCGAGTTTCGAGGATTTTGGGGAATTTGTCCGGCAGAAAACTCGTGAACTGAAGGGCAAAAAACGTACTGCGCAAGTCGAATACACCGTCAGCGTCGAAGGCGGCCGCGTGAAACTAAAGGCCCGCGTCAGCGGCTGATTTGATTCACCTTCCTCTTTTCCATTTCCGCGCGACCGCATACACTGGTATGCCTTTTTCATTGTGGAGGGAAGTGTGGCAATTGAGCGGGCCCTGATTAGCGTGTTTGACAAGACCGGCGTCGTCGAATTTGCGCGCCAGCTTTCGCAACTGAAGATCGAAATGGTATCGACCGGGGGCACGGCGCGGCTTTTGCGCGAAGCGGGCATCGCCGTGCGCGATGTTTCGGAGTTGACCGGCTGGCCCGAAATGCTCGGCGGGCGCGTCAAGACGCTCCATCCCAAGGTCCACGGAGGCATTCTATTCCGGCGCAGCCGTGCGGATGACCGCAAACAAACGGTCCAACACGCGATTTCCCCGATTGATATCGTTGTCGTGAATCTCTACCCCTTTTCCGCAACCGCAAGCAAGGCGGGCGTTACCGCCGAGGAGCTCGTCGAAAACATCGACATCGGCGGTCCCACGATGATTCGCTCCGCCGCCAAGAATTTCGAAAGCGTCGCGGTCGTCACCGATTCGGCCGACTATCCTCGCGTGCTTGAAGAGTTGGTTTCTGCCCGAGAAATAAACCTCGCAACGCGACTCGATCTGGCGCGCAAGGCTTTTGCTCTTACGGCGCGCTATGACGGGGAAATTGCAACTCAGCTCGAGCGCCTGACGGCCGATCGCGAACTTCATCTGGCCGCGTCGCCCGAGCGTCTGCCCCTCCGCCTGCACTATGCTTTCGAGCGGCAGCAACCGATGCGCTACGGCGAAAATCCGCATCAGCAGGCAGCGTTGTATGTTCCGGCGGGCCGTCCGCATCACGGATTTGCGGCGGCCCGCCAGCTTCAGGGGAAAGAGCTCTCTTACAACAATTTGGTGGACCTCGACGCCGCCTGGTCGCTCGCCCGGGAATTTTCCTCCCCCGCGGCAATCATCATCAAGCACAACAATCCTTGCGGCGCTGCGGAACATAGCCATCTCGCGGAGGCGTACCGGCGCGCGCTGTCGAGCGATCCCGTTTCTGCGTTCGGCAGCGTGATTGCCTTCAATCGTTCTCTCGACGGGGAGACAGCCGAAGAGGTCGCAAAACTTTTTGCCGAATGCATTGCTGCGCGGGGTTACGACCCGGCAGCACGGGAAAAGCTTGCCGGGAAGAAAAATCTGCGCTTGCTGGAGATGCCCGTCGAAGAGTCTCCCGCAGAGCTCGAACTCAAACGCATCGACGGCGCCGTGCTGGTGCAAGAGCCCGACAATCGCACCCTCCACGAATCGGATCTGAAGGTCGTCACCGAGCGCGCTCCCGGCGACGCCGAACTCCACACCATGCGATTCGCGTGGAAGGTTTGCAAGCATGTAAAATCCAACGCAATTGTTTTCGCTCGCGACGGCCAAACGCTCGGAGTCGGCGCCGGCCAGATGAGCCGCGTGGATTCCGTCAAGATTGCGGTTATGAAAGCGCAGACGCCCCTTGCCGGAAGCGTCGTCGCATCCGATGCCTTTTTTCCGTTTCCTGACGGCGTGGAAGAGGCTGCGAAGGCAGGGGCGACGGCCGTGATTCAACCGGGCGGTTCCGTTCGTGACCCGGAAGTGATCGCTGCGGCCAATCGTCTTGGACTCGCCATGGTTTTCACAGGCATCCGGCATTTCCGCCACTGACGTAAGGCCGCGGGCTCGCATCCAATCCAATAGGCATCGCGCGATTGGCAACAATTCGCGGGGGAAGCCTTTGACCCTCGCAACGGCCTGGACCATAATGAAGGGGTACCTCGGAGCTCGCATGAGAATCGAACGAATCGGCACAATTCTCGCCATCGCGTTCTGCGCAACAGGCGCGGCCGCACAAACAGTCGCCCCAGCGTCGCAAACACCCAAGTCTGCCGATGCCTCTCTGTATTCGCAAACCGATCCATCGAAGCGCGCGGAGGCCTATACCGACTTCATGCTGGGTCATTTGGCAGAGCAGCAGTTTGACGAAACCGGTAAATCCGAACTGGCCAGCCAGGCGATTGAGTATTACCAGAAGGCGCAGACGCTCGATTCCGACGCGGCCATCACCGAACGCCTTGCCGAAGTCTATGCCGCTTCCCAGCGTAGCGACGAAGCGATCCGCCAGGCGAAGTCCGCCCTCGAGCAGGATCCAGAGAATCTGGCGGCGCATCGCCTGCTCGCGCGCATTTACATCCACAATCTGGGCGACATGAACCCGGATAGCGGCCAGAAGGAAACGATTTCGCTCGCGGTCGAGCAATTGAAAGCTGTCGAGCGGCTCGATCCCACCGACGTCGAATCGCAGCTTTGGCTTGCTCATCTTTATGGGTTCCAAAACAAGCCCGAACAAACCGAACAAGTGCTGCGCGGAATCTTGAGCCATGCAGCTGACAATGAAGGCGCACTCGAGCAACTCAGTCAGCTTTATTTGGACGAGGGACGCCCGCAGGATGCGATTTCGGTGCTAAAAAATGCCGCCAGCGGTTCGAACAGCGCCGCACTGTACGATCTTTTGGGCACCGCTTACGCCAAGTCGAATAACGACTCCGGGGCGGAAGAGGCGTTCGAGCGAGCGGTCGCTCTCGAACCGGATGAGGCCAGTCATCGCAAAGGTCTGGCGCAGGCCCTGCTCTCCGATCACAAATACGAGCAGGCTCTCAGCCAGTACGAGCGCCTGACGAAAATTGAGCCCGACAATCCGGAAAACTATCTGCGCATGTCGCAGATCTATCGCCACCTCAATCAGCTCGACAAATCTGAAAGCAATTTGATGCAAGCCAAGAAGTACGCGCCCGGAAGTCTGGAAGTGCTCTACAACGAAGCGCTGCTTTATGAAGCGCAAGCGCGTTACAAGGAGGCTGTACAAGTTCTCTCCGATGCCATCGCCGGCGTGAAAGCGCAGCAGCAGGAAGGCCAGCCGGCCCCGAACGCGCTGTCGATTCTTTATGAGCAGCTGGGCATGGCCTATAGGCAAAGCGGAGATTTCTCTTCCGCCGAGCGTTCCTTTGAAGACATGCAGGAGCTTGGTCCAGCCTCCCAAAAGCGAGGCGAGCTGTTGTTGATTGATACCTATCGCAGCAGTGGTGATATCAAGCGCGCGATTGCCGAAGCGGAAAAAGCTCGTACGGCCGATCCCACCGACCAAAGTCTGGCCGTAACCTATGCCATGCTCCTCGGCGACAATGGTCAGACCGACGACGCCACGAAAGTCCTTCGCGGGCTGGTTCACGGGAATCAGACGGACCGCGAGACCTATCTCGACCTTGCGCAGATCGAAGAGCGCGGCAAACGCTATGCCGATGCCCAAACCGATGCGAACAAAGCCTTGAGCATGTCCCAGGAGGACTCCGACAAGGAGACCGTGTGGTTTCTTTTGGGTTCGATCTATGACGGGCAGAAGCAATACGACCAGGCCGAGCAAATGTTCCGCAAAGCCCTAGCCATTAATCCCCACGATGCCATGGTGCTGAACTATTACGGCTACATGCTCGCCGACCGTGGCGTCCGCCTGGAGGAGGCAATTCCGATGATTCACCGCGCTGTAGTCGAGGACCCCACCAACGGCGCTTACCTCGACAGCCTTGGGTGGGCCTACTACAAGCAAGGCAACCTCGCTGAAGCGCAGCAATACCTGCAACAGGCCGTTTCTCACAGCGCCAACGATCCCACGGTCCTCGGCCATCTGGGTGAGGTCTATGCAAAGCTCGGTCAAACGGGGCGTGCCGAACAGACCTGGGAGAAAGCGTTGGTTTACTGGCACAAAGCCTTGCCCGCCGATTATGAAGCGGAAAAAGTCTCCGACCTCGAGACCAAGCTCAAAAACCTGAAACGCCACCGCGTCGCGGAGAAATCCGTCGGCGGCGACCCCCAACCGTAATATTCTCTGCGAATGAAGCGATCCGTTCGTCTTCCTGCTTTCGCGAAAATCAATTTGTGCCTTCATGTCGTCGGGCAGTTCTCTGACGGCTATCACGAGCTGCGCACAATTTTCCAGTCGATTTCTCTTCACGATACTTTGGAGCTGGAATTATCTCCGCGAAAAGAAATCAGTCTGGAGATTGACGATCCTTCACTCCCGGCCGATTCCACGAATCTGGTCTGGCGCGCCATGGACGCCCTGCGCCACGAGCTTGGCCTTCGCCAGGGAGTCCATGCGAAGCTCACCAAGCTCATACCCGTTGCTCGCGGCCTTGGCGGCGGCTCGAGCGACGCGGCTGCCGCGCTCACCGGCTTGCTGCGCCTGACACGGCGCCAGCTTCCGCTTCCACGCCTCCTGGAAATCGCCGCGGGCTTGGGCGCTGACGTGCCGTTTTTCCTTTTCGGAGGGCGCGCTCTGGGCGTCAATCGTGGCGACGAAATCTATCCTCTTCCCGACGTGCCACGCCGAACCATCCTGGTCGTTTCTCCGCACGACATCGGTGTCAGCACGCGCGACGCCTATGCTTGGCTCGATCCACGATTCACCAACTCTCTTCAATTGACAAAGGCGCCCGCGACCCATAGAATATGGGGTTTCTGCGCTCTGTGCTGGAGCCGGCAGGACAGTGGCATCGCAAATGACTTCGAGGCCGCCGTTTTTAGCCGTCACCCCCGTTTAGCTAGAATCAAGCGGACTTTGCTTCAGGGAGGAGCCGCGGAAGCCGCGCTGGCGGGTAGCGGGTCGGCGGTGTTCGGAGTCTTCCGAAACCCAGCGCAGGCGCGCCGAGTCGCTCGAGAGTTTCCGAAAGAACAGGTTTTCGTAGCGAGAACCCTCTCTAGGGAAGACTACCGCAGGGCTGTGCTCCCGCGGGCCATTGTCTGACCGGTTCGTTTCGGTCAACTCAGAATCGTCCAAGAGGATCGTTTTGGCTGACGACAAATTCAAAATTTTTAGCGGCAGCGCCAACCCCGCACTCTGCGAAGCCATCTGCCATTATTTGGGCGTGCCACGAGGACGCGCCGAGCGCGGTCAATTCAGCGACGGCGAATCGCGTTTCCAAATTCTCGAAAACGTCCGCGGCGCGGATGTTTTCGTCGTTCAAGCCTGCTGCCATCCGGTCGATTTTCATTTGATGGAGCTCTTGCTGATGGTCGACGCGTTCAAGCGCGCTTCGGCCTGGCGCGTCACAGCCGTGATTCCGTATTACGCGTACGCCCGCCAGGATCGCAAAGACCGCCCGCGCGTGCCCATTTCGGCGAAGCTCGTCGCCGACCTGCTCGAGACGGCTGGCGCGAGCCGCGCGCTAACCCTCGATCTTCACGCGCCGCAAATTCAGGGCTATTTCAACGTGCCCGTCGATCACCTATTCGCCGCCCCTGTTCTGGTCGAATATTTTCAGAAGCGTGGACTTCACGCCATTACTGTTGTTTCGCCTGACGCAGGCGGCGTCGAGCGCGCGCGTTTCTTCGCCAAAAAAATGGACGCGCCTTTGGCCATCGTCGACAAGCGCCGCATCGACGTGAATGTCAGCGAAGTGATGAACATCGTGGGCGACGTCAAGGGACGCCCCGCACTCGTCATTGATGACATCATTGACACCGCCGGCACGCTCGTCAAAACCGCCGAAGCCTTGCTGAAGGAAGGCGCCACGGAAGTGTATGCCGGCTGCACGCATGCGATTCTTTCTGGGCCTGCCGTCGATCGCATCTGCAAGTCGCCGATCAAGGAAGTGATTGTCACCGACTCAGTGCCTCTGTCGCCGGATGCGAAAAAAGTGCCCAAGATTAAAGTATTGAGCGTCGCCGAACTTCTGGCGCGCGGCATTCGCTCGATTCACGAAGAAACCTCAATCAGTGAGCTGTTCATCTAAGGCAGCGAAGGGAAGGAATGTATGGAAGTTTTTGTCGTCGAAGCTACGCCGCGCGAAGAACGCGGCAAAGGCGTCGCCCGGCGCATCCGCCGCACGGGCCTGGTCCCCGCCGTTCTTTATGGCGGCAAGAATAAACCCGTTCCGATGACGGTCAACGCGCGGCAAGTGGCCCGCATTCTGCGTTCAGAGACCGGTCACAATACGATTTTCAGCGTGCAGGTCGCCGGCAATCAAGAAGAGAAAGCCATGGTGAAGGACTGGCAAGTCGATCCCGTCAGTGGCGCATTGCTGCATGTGGATTTGCTGCGCATCGCGATGGACGTGCGCATGCGCGTTCGCGTCCCGGTGCACGTTTTCGGCGAGCCCGAGGGCGTCAAGCTTCAAGGCGGCGTTTTCGAAATGGTCACGCGCGAAGTCGAACTCGAATGCTTGCCCGGCGATATCCCCGAGGAATTCAAGGTCGATGTCAGCGGCTTGACCATCGGCAAGCAGCTCCGCGCCGCTGATCTGCCATTTGATCCGGACAAAGTGAAACTGGTCACTGACCCGCAGCGCGTTCTCGCGCACGTTGTCGTTTTGAAGAAGGAAGAAGAAGTGGCGCCCGCCGAGGCTGCGGTCGTTACCGAGACAGTTGCGGCCGAGCCCGAAGTCATCAAGAAGGGCAAGAAAGAAGTCGAGGAAGGCGAAGAAGGAGCCGAACCAGAAAAGGCCGAGAAGTCCGAGAAGAAGGGAAAAGAGAAATAGTCAAGCCGCACGGTGGTTTGGCGCCTGGGCAAGGTTGTGGCGGGCGCCGCAAATGGGGACGCGCGGATGCGAATCATCGTGGGTCTCGGCAATCCCGGCCGCGAATATGCCTGGACGCCGCATAACCTTGGTTTCCAGGTGATGGATTGTCTGGCGGATCGTTTTGCGATTCGCATCACGCGCCCGGAAGCGCAGTCGGTGATAGGGATTGGCCGGATCGCGGGGCACGACGTCGTGCTCGCAAAGCCGCAGACCTTCATGAACCTGAGCGGCCACGCTGTCGCGGATTTGATCGCGCGATACGAAGCTGATCCGGCCGAAGCCATCGTCGTCAGCGACGAAGCAGCTCTGCCGTGGGGGATGATTCGCATTCGCGAGCGCGGAAGCGCCGGCAGCCACAACGGGCTGAAGTCGGTGATTGGCGCGCTGGCGACGGATGAATTTTTACGCGTCCGGATGGGCATCAGGCCGGATGATCCGGTGCCCGACCTGGCGGCCTACGTTCTGGCTCCGATGGGCAAGGCCGTGCGTGAAATCGCCGATGCGATGGTCGTCGAAGCAGCCGACGCCGTCGAAATGATGCTCGCGGAAGGCGCGGGCCGTGCCATGACGCACTTTAACCGGCGCGCCACGCCGCCGGAAGAAGCCGCCGAATAGAATTTCTGAGTTTCAGGAACGAAAAGGGGAAACATGGAAGAGAGACTGTACGACCTGATTTTCATCTGCCGGCCCGACACGCCGGAGACGGAGATTGACAAGCTGATTGCCACTCTCACCCACGCAGTCGAAGAAAAGCAGTCCAAAGTCGAGAAAGTCGAGAAGTGGGGTACGCGCCGGCTCGCCTATCGCGTCAAAAAATTGCGCGAAGGTTTTTATGTCTACATGGTGCTTCGCTCGAGCCATGGCGAGCTTTTCAAGGAATTGGAACGCCGCTTGCGCGTCACCGACGCAGTCGTGAAGTATCTGACCGTCCGCCTCGACGAAGAGATCAAGCGGCAGGAAAAATTGTCCAAGCGCCGCGAGAAACGCAACGCGCGGCGACCCCGCAAAACCGCACCTGCCGCACCCGGCGCCGAACAGGCCGCGACGGCGGCTGGATAGGGAGAAAATTCAATGGCCGACGAGACACACGCACCGCAGCAGCATGCACCGTTCCACCATTCTTCATCGCATTCAGGGGGGAGACCGCCGGGCGGAGGCGGTGGCCCTGCGGGCAGCAGGCCGCCAGGACCGCGCCGCGGAAAGCGCAATTACGTCCGCAAAAAGAAGGTCTGCCGCTTCTGCGTCGACAAGGTTGACCTGATCGATTACAAGAAGCCGGAGATTCTGCAGTCCTTCGTGCAGGAGCGCGGCAAGATTCTCCCGCGGCGAATGACCGGCACTTGCGCGCGCCACCAGCGCTGGCTGACGATTGCCATCAAGCGCGCCCAGAACATAGCTCTTTTGGCGTTCGCGTCCGAGCTGTAAGCGAGCGGGACGAAACTCGAGGATAAAGCCATGGAAATTATTTTGCAGGAAGATGTCGACAAGCTGGGCAATCGAGGCGAAGTGGTCACCGTCGCGGAAGGCTATGCGCGCAATTATCTGTTGCCGCAGAAGCTTGCCATCGCGGCAAATTCTTCCAACATGCGGCGTCTCGAAAAAATGCGCGCGGCCTTCTCCAAGAAGGAAGCCACCGAGCGCGAGGGCGCACAGAAACAGGCGGAGCTGCTTTCCGCCGTTGCTTTGAAGCTTTCTCGCAAAGCCGGCGAGAACGACCAGCTGTTTGGGTCGGTCACTTCCGCCGATATTGCCGATGCGCTGGCCGCGCAGGGTTACACCATCGACAAGCGCAAAATCCAGCTCAACGACCCCATCAAGACCGTCGGCGAATATCCCGTCACGATTAAGCTCTACCGCGACGTGGTTGCCACAGTGAACCTCACCGTCGAACGCGAATCCTAAGGGACCATCTTTTTTCCGGCGCCGGGGCTATGTTCCGGCGCCATTTTTTCATTTTGTTTCAAAGACAACGTGGTTCGTTCTTTTGCACAGGCTCCTGTGAATTCCACA
>JBAUEX010000103.1:0-12177 GCA_049678845.1 Candidatus Acidiferrales bacterium | reverse complement strand
TCTGTCTGTCATCCCTATCCCCTGCGACGCATGGGCGTCGTCACCTAAGGCAAGAGCCGGATGCGGTAGTGCCGCTTGTCCGGATCCGTGGAGGGGGTTGTGAGCAATCACGATCCCTACTCCGACTTTCGAAGCTGCGTTACGTACGGCGATGACAAACACTTCAATTTCTCCCTCTGTAGTTAAGCAAGCTGCTTCGAAACATCGTCGATTGCACGGCGCAGCGTCTCTGTGAGGAAATGAATTTCACTGGCCGAAATAATGAATGGCGGCGCGAGGAGGATATGATCGCCGCGCGTGCCGTCGACGGTGCCCTGCATCGGATAGGTGAGCAGGCCGCGTGCCAGTGCTGCTTCGCAAATTCGAGAGGCGATGCCGGCGCTGTCAGGAAAAGGCTCCCGCGTTCTGACGTCGCGCACAAATTCGACACCGAGGAGCAGGCCGAGTCCGCGAATGTCTCCCACGAGGGGAGATTGCTTCAAAGGCTCGAGCGCGGCCCGGAGTTCTTCTCCTGCCGGGGTGACGCGGGCGAAAAGATTGTTTTCGGCAATGTAGTCTAGAACGGCGAGTCCAGCGGCGGTGGAAACAGGATGGGCGCTGTAGGTGAAGCCGTGAAGAAACGCGCCCGAACCTCTTTCAATCGTGCGCGCGATGCGACCCGTGACAATGACCGCGCCGAGAGGCGCATAGCCGCTCGCCATTCCTTTGCCGAGAAGAATGATGTCGGGCGCGACATCCCAATGATCGACGGCAAAGGATTTGCCTGTGCGGCCCATTCCGGTCATCACTTCGTCGGCGATCAGAAGGGTTTCGTGGCGGCAGCATATTTCCGCGATGCGGGGCATGTAATCCGCAGGAGGTACGACCGCGCCGAGAGTCGCGCCGGAGATGGGCTCAACGATAAACGCCGCGATGCGATTGTTTTGTCGGTTTGCGAAATTCCTGTCGAGAGTGTCATCGAGCTCCGCGGCGCATGCGACGACACACTCGGGATAATGCAAGTTTAGCGGGCAACGATAGCAATAGCAGGGATCGATGTGCGGCCAGTCGCGCAACAGCGGCGCAAAGGACGTCCGACGCTTGACATTTCCCGAAACAGCGAGCGCGCCGAGAGTGCTGCCGTGATAGCTCTGCCAGCAAGAAACAAACTGAGTCCGTTGGGGCTCGTCACGCTCGATAAAATACTGGCGAGATAATTTGAGGGCTGTCTCGGTGGCTTCTGAACCGCCAGACGTGAACAAGACGCGGCCGGGCCCGTCGGGCGATTCGCGAAAGTTGCGAGGCGCGAGCTCTAGTATGCGGCGGGCAAGTTCGGCCGCTGCGCGCGTGGTGAATTGAGAAGAATGTACGTAAGCGAGCGAACGTGCTTGTTCGCCCATCGCGCGAGCCACGGATTCGACGCCGTGCCCGATGGAGACGACCGCGGCACCGCCGCATGCGTCGAGGATCTTGCGGCCGTCGGCCGTTTGAATGAAACAACCCCAGCCGCGCACCGCCTCTGGGTACGATCTGCGAAAATTGCGCGGGAAAAGGGGGTCAGGCACGTTTTTATCTGGCGCTAACTTAATTCTGCCGTGCATATTGTGGTTCGGACGCACTTTTGTGCACGGGCAGCGCGATTCTAGCAGAAATACGTGTATTCCATTCTGGATGGCGTGTCGTTTTCAGACAACCGCAACGCTGACGGGAGAATCTACCTGAAGGACAGGCAAATCATAAAGGGGGACTCGTATATGAAAGAGCAATTGCTATCTAAAAATCGAGATTTGCAGATCACGAGGCATCCTCAACCGTCGCGTCCTGAATTAGTGGCGTTTGATCAGTTATTCGACCATGCCCAGGAACTTCACGACTCGATTGCGAAGAGAGCGTATGAACTCTTCGAGCATGATGGGCACGAGCCGGGCCGCGCGCTTGAGCACTGGCTGAATGCGGAAAAAGAGACGTTGCATCCGGTTGCCCTAGAGCTGATGGAAACCGATGACGCGCTGATGCTGCGCGCCGAGGTGCCGGGCTTCCGCGGGGAAGATTTAAAGCTGAGTGTTGAACCACGAAGGCTGGCGATTTCGGGCAAGCGAGAAACGCACGAGGACAAGAGATCGCGGCGAACCATTTATCAGGAGTATCTCTCGACCCAGATTTGCCGCTCTGTGGAGTTGCCAATCGAGATTGACCCGTCGCAGACGAAGGCGGCAATTCAGGATGGCGTGCTGGAGATTCTGATGCCCAAAGCGCCGCGCGCACGGCTACTCCACCTAGCAGGCCGGGGCAGGTAGGTTCAGGGAACCGATCGGCTCTCGACGAAATCCCGAGCGCCGCATAGGGTTGCCGGGCGTTCTTGGGGCTCGGGCGCCGCTTAAGGCGGAAGTTTGTGAAATTTTTGAAAAGCATCTAACCTAGGGATGGCTTTCAATATCTCAAGTAGAAAAGGGGGGGACGCTGCCCATGAAGAAACGGATCCTGACTTGTGGACTTCTGGTGATGGGATTGGCGATGCCGGTGCTGGCGGGCTCGTCGCGAAGCGATGACGTTAGCCGTATTCAGGCGGCGACGGATGTTTTCAAGGAGATTGTGGATACGCCGGAGAGTTCCATACCGCTGGATTTGCTGCAATCGGCGTCGTGTATTGCGATCATTCCGGGTCAAATGCATTTTGCGTTCATAGTGGGGGGGAATTACGGCAAGGGAATAGTGGTTTGCCGAATAGGCGACAAACCGAGCCGAAACTGGAGCCCGCCGGCGTTTGTAATGATCAGTGGCGGGAGCTTTGGATTCCAGATTGGCGGGGCCTCGACGGATTTAATTCTCGTGTTTCGGAACCGCAATGGGTTGAAGAAGCTGTTGAGCGATAAATTCAAAATCGGCGGGCAGGCGACCGCTGCCGCGGGACCGGTCGGACGTGAGGCCAGCGCAAGCACGGATTTGCAACTACATGCCCAAATATTGTCGTATTCACGCAGCCGGGGCATTTTTGCGGGGATAAGCCTGGCGGGCGCCGTTTTTCAACCGGACCATGACGGGGATGTCGCAATGTACGGCGAGACCATGGACTCCCAAACGATCCTCAACGGTAAAGTGGTTGCGCCGCCGGAAGCTGCGGAGCTGCTGGCGGATGTGAAGAAGTACGCGTTGTAAGGAACCGCGTCCAGAAGACGGGCTTGTAACATTAAGACAGTGATGAGCGGGCAGCCATTTAGTCAAGGTCAAGGATTGGCTGCTTTGGCTAGCGTGTTTGCGTGGCCGTGTGTTCTACGGCCATTTGCGGTGGCAGCGCTCCAATTCTTCATCATCTCGCGAAATTCCTGCACCAAATATCCGTCCCACCAGCCGCGATTTACTTCTTCTTCGAGGATTTTCCAAGCGTCGCTCGGGGCTAGCGCGATGCGATACGCGCGCTGCGTCGTCAATGCATCGTAAACGTCGGCGATTTGTAAAACTCGCGCGGTGAGAGGGATTGCGTCGCTGCGCAACCCATCCGGATAGCCGGAACCGTCCCAGCGTTCATGATGATGTCGAATAATGCCGAGGACGGTGCGGAATGACTTCAGCGGTGAGCAGATATGCTCGCCGACGGCGGGATGTTGTCTGATCGCGGCACGCTCCTCCGTCGTGAGGGGCCCGGGCTTCAGCAAAATCGCGTCGGGCACAACGACTTTGCCGATATCGTGGACAATTCCGGCGCGACGCAGAGCGGTGATGTCGTCGTCGGGAAGCCCGATGCGCTCTCCGAGATGCGCGGAAAATTCCGACAAGCGTGCGCAATGGCCGTGGGTATAGGGGTCGCGGGCCTCGATGGCCAATGCCAAACTGAACAACACTGCTTCAGCATTCTCGAGTTCGTCGGTGAACGACTTCAAGCGCAGCAGGGAACGGACGCGTGCGTCCAATTCGGTCATGTCGATGGGCTTGTTAAGGAAATCGTCGGCTCCGGCTTCGATGCCGCGAATGCGATGGCTCTTGTCCGACAGGCCGGTGACAAGAATGACGGGAGTCAGCCGCGTCTCTGGGCGAGACTTGATCTCGTGGCAAACTTCGAAGCCATCGCGGCCGGGCATCACGACGTCGAGGAGAATCAGGTCCGGCTCAAACGATGCGCACTCGTCGAGCGCGTCCTTTCCGTCCCTGGCCGTGCGCACGTCATATTCTTGCCGGCGCAGCAGCAGTTGCAGGCCGCTGCGAACGTCAATATCGTCATCGACGACAAGGATTTTGCCGTTCATGAAATTCCGCTGATCCTGAGTAAGGTGAAGAATAAGGGGCGGGACAGAAAGAATACGCCTGCAGAGCGAAGTGTGCAATAGGAGACAGAATTCATTTTTTTGGAAACGAATAAACTCCCGGCAAATTCTTAGCGACGGGTCAGGGCATTTTCAGTGTGAGGATTCCCTGCGCAACGTCGCCTCGATCGATTCGCGCGGTTCCTCCACGGGCATGAAAACCTCGCTTTCGTTTTCCATGCCAAACGGTTTGAGATCAACGGGGGCGTAAAGGTTGTCCGCTAAAGTGAGCCGGATTTCAGCGAGGGCTTCGAAATTATCCAGCACAGCCTGGCCCATGGCGTAAACGGTATGCTGCAGTGAACGGCCTTCATGGTGGGCAAATGTTTCGAGAAGGATTTTGCGAATGCCGTGCCATGCGGCGGAATAAGGGGCTTCCGATTCCGACGTCTCGTATGTCCAGGTGGCATTGATGTCCGCGGAAATAACAGAGTCCGAGGCCTGCTGGATCGTCGTGTAGGGATCGCGGAGAAAGCCCTCGAATCCAGCCCCTGTGGTTTTCAAGACCAGCAGGTTCTCGATGCCGGATTGAAGAATTGTATGTTCTCGCGTGGCGGTGATGTGCGTAATTCGCCGCTCGCCTGCATGGGAGACAAATGCGGAGGCGTGGGGTTTTTCGGCAATGAGGATACGTGACCAGAGGCGCTCGCTGGCCGTGACGCGAATGCGAGAAAGCTGCGGATTGTATGTGAGGAAGTGTTCAACGATATGGAGTGCGAATTCTTCGACGGCCTCCGCTGGGTATTGCCGAGCAAGAACGTAGACGGTGTTCGTCATGGTGTTGGCCGGGAGGATTTTACGATTGTCGCCGGCGGTGTGCGCGGTGTCGAAATCGCCTTCAAAATGAATGGAAAGCGTGAGGTCTTTCAGTTCGTGGACGCTGCCGCGGCGCATGACGCGCAGCAGTCGAATGCGTGATTCGCCGTAGTTGTTGTGTGCCAACTGTAGGTTCATGACGTGGCTCCTCGAGATTCTCAGCGAATTCTAGCGGACGGGAAGCGACGGCGCCTGGTAGGCATAAAGTTCAATACGAAATCTTGTCTGGCTTCGCTTCCCACGCATCAAAAACTCTTATTGCAGCGTCGCGCATCAGGGGAATCATCGGGATGCGGCGCTCCGTCCGCGGGCGGCGGGTTTCGTCATAAATCAGCGAATCATCGAAGCCGATTTTCGCGGCGTCGGTGGCCGTGTTGGCGAAATAGATTCTCGCCAAATGCGCCCAGTAAATAGCCCCGAGGCACATGGGGCACGGCTCGCAGCTTGCGTAGATTTCGCAGCCGTTCAGGTCGAATCGCCTCAGTTTCCGGCAGGCTTCGCGAATGGCGACGATTTCGGCATGCGCGGTGGGGTCGTTGGTCGAGGTGACGCGATTGGTTCCTTCGGAAATAACCGTGGAATCTCTTACGACCAGCGCGGCGAAGGGTCCGCCCTGGTTCGAGCGAATGTTTTCGAGCGAAAGCTCAATCGCGCGAGCCATGAACGAATCTGGACCAGAGTTTCTTGCCGACATACAATTCCTAAACTGAATGAGACAATAAGCTAGGCGCGATTGCAACCGGGGGTCAACGGGTCAGTGCGCCATGACGCGCGACTTGCCGGGTCTAGCTTTCTTCAGGATGAACATAACAGGAATCATGGCGAGGCAGACATAACCCATGATGCGGAAATCGTCGATGAACGAAAGCATCATGGCCTGCTGCTGGATCACGCCGTAGAACATTTTCTCGGCTTGATGGAGAGCCTCTATCGGACTGGAGCCGGCAGCGATGAGGCGCTGTGCCAGCGCGTGCATTTGGGCTTGGAAACCGGGTGTCTGTGGGGTGATGTGCCCGGAGAGAATAGCCTGGTGTGTCTGCGCGCCGCGGTCGAGCAGGGTGGTGACGAATGAGATTCCCATACTTCCGCCGATATTGCGGGCAAGGTTGATGAGTCCTGTGGCGTCGTTGGTTTTCTTCGGCGCAACGAAATAAAAGGCGATCACGTTAATCGGGACAAACAGGAAGGCCACGCCCACGCGCGAAACGACCCACACCGTCACCGGCGTCCAAATACCCATTTGCAGATCGAAATGCGACATCATGAAGAGTCCGGACGCAGTGATCGCGAGGCCCGCGACGACAAGCCATCGCGCTTCAAATTTCCCGAGCAAAAAGCCCACGATGGGCAAAATGGCGATCATGATGGCTCCGCCGGGAAGCAGGACGAGGCCGCTCTGCATGGCGCTGTAGCCCATGAGCGTTTGCATCAGAATGGGGAGTAAGACCGTTGTCCCATATAAAACGAAGCCGAGGATGTACATCGTAAACACAGCAACAGCGAAATTTCGCTCCTTGAGCAGATGCAAATCCACGACGGGTTCTTTTTGCAGCAACTCCCAAATGACTGCACCGATGAGCCCGGTGGCGCCGAGGATACTGGCCCAGACGATGAAGTGGGAGCCGAACCAGTCGTCGCGTTGACCTTTGTCGAGGACGACCTGAAGAAATCCGAGGCCGACGCTGAGGAAGGCGATGCCGATGTAATCAATCCTGAGGCGAAGTTTCTGCATATAGGGCGGATTCTTGATCAGCATCGTTGTCATCAGAATGGAAAGAATGCCGACGGGAATGTTGATGAAGAAAATCCAGCGCCAGGTGAAACTGTCGGTGATCCAGCCGCCCAGGGTAGGACCTATCGTGGGCGCGACTACGACGCCCATGCCATAGAAGGCCATGGCCATGCCTTGTTTTTCGCGCGGGAAACTATCGACGAGAATTGCCTGGGAAATTGGCTGAAGGCCCCCTCCTCCCGCGCCCTGGATGACGCGGAAGAAGACGAGCATGGGCAAACTGGGTGCGAGGCCGCAGAAAAAAGAGCTGATCGTGAAGACCGCAACGCAAGTCATGTAGAACTGTTTGCGGCCGAAGACATTCGAGAGCCAGCCGGTCAAGGGAAGGACGATCGCGTTTGAGACCAAGTAGGAAGTGAGGACCCAGGTGCTTTCGTCGACGCCCGCGCTGAGGCTGCCGGCAATATGCGGCAGGGAGACGTTCGCGACACTCGTGTCGAGAACCTCCATGAACGTCGCCAACATGACGGTGATGGCGATCAGCCACGGATTAACGTCCTGTGTGCGCTCGCGCGGAAGTGCAAAAGTCGCCATCAGGAATTACTTCGTGAGGATGGTTGCCTCAACGTTCATCCCAGGCCGCAGAATGGATTGCTTCAATACGTCAGGGTCAAGAAGGATTTTCACGGGAATACGTTCAACTACTTTGACGTAGTTACCGGTCGCGTTCTCGGGCGGCAAAAGGCTGAGTCGCGAGCCAGTGGCGCCTGCGATGGAATCGACATGTCCCGGAAAGGTTTTCCCGTACATATCGACGTGAATTTCGGCGCGGTCGCCCGGCTGCACATGCGCGAGCTGAGTTTCCTTGAAGTTGGCCGTGACCCAAACGTCATTCAGGGGAACAAGAAGGAGAAGACCCTGGCCGGGTTGGACGATTTCGCCAACTTCGACGGTCTTGTTTGTCACGGTGCCGTCCTCGGGCGCGATGATCGTAGTGTAGTCCAGGTTGAGTTGAGCGGCGTCGAGGTTGGCTTGCGCCTGCTCGACGGCGGCGCGCGCTGAAGCAGCATTCGCCGAACTCATTTTGACTTGCTTGGTATTCGCTTGCGCCTCGGACAGGCCCGCGCGGGCTTTTTCGAGTTCAGCCTTCGCGGAAGCCACCTGCGCGCGGCGCACAGAAACTGTTTGCTGTGCCAGAGAGAAATTTTGACGTGCCGCATCGAGTTGACTCTTGGTCTCCTGCTCGGTGGCAACATACCCGTCGTATTGCTGCTGGGAAATCTCAGCTTTGGCGGCCAGCGGCTTCATGCGAGTCAGGTCGGATTCGGCCTTTTGGTATTTCGCTTCCTGTTCTTGCACGGTCGCCTGCGCGTAGGCCAAACCGGAAGTGAGGGCAGTTTGCAGGGCCAGGTTCGCTTGTTCGTAATTCGCTTGAGCGGCGGCCACGACGGCATCGGCGCTGGTGGTGCCGCTCTGCGTGGTTTCCGATGTCAGAGGAACGTTGACTGTGGCGGCTTGCGCGCGGCTCTGCGCGAGTGCGAGTGCGGCTTTGGCGTCGTCAAGTTTCGCCTGAAAATCGCGAGGGTCGATTCGAACGAGAAGCTGGCCCTTTTTCACGGTCTCATTGTCTTTGACGAGGACGTCGATGACGCTGCCCGAAACGCGCGGAGCGATCGGGATGATATGCGCGTTGACTTGTGCGTCGTCAGTGGATTCGCGATTGCGATAATAAAGCCACAAAAGGATGGCGATAATCGCGACCGTAACTCCAGCGATGAGAAGCGCGCGACGCACGCGCGGGTTCCGCAGGGCGCTCGGTTTGCGGCTGGCGGCCTTTTCCTCTTGCCTAGGCGCTGCTTCTTTTTCTGGCTCCCGCTCTTTTTCAGGCTCGAGTTCGGTGGCTCTAGTGCTCATGGATATAGCTCGCTTTCACTTGTTGTAAAGCAATTCGATCCGCCCAATGGCGTGCGCCAAATCGGCGCGCGACTGGTTGTACTGATACAGGGCGGATATTTGATTTTCATTGGCGCGCGCGAGGGCGTCCTGCGCGGTGATGACCTCGATGTTGTCGGCGACGCCAGCTTTGAATCGGTCGCGCGATTGCTGCACTTCCTGGTTGGCTAAATCGACGCCGAGATTCGCCACCTGTACCTGATTTCGCGCGGAATCGAGTTCAGCAATAGCCGTGTGCACATCGAGGGCGATCTGGTTGCGCTCGTCTGTGACGCTTTGCTGAATTTTTCGTACCTCCAGATCGTCGCGAGCTATTTCGTTGTGAATGCGCCCGCCTGTAAATAGAGGCAGTGTAATTCCCGCTTCATACACGTAGGTGGGGATGATGGTGCTGGACGACAAACCTTGCTGCTCGTAATCGCCGCTGAAAACCAAGGCAGGCCAGCGCGATTCGCCGTCGGCGCGCTTCTGGTATTCGAGGGATTGTTGCTCGGCGAGCAGCGCCCTCATTTCCGGGCGTGCCTGGTAAGCTTGCGCGAGGCTTTCATCTGCCTGGATTTCCGGTGTCTCGAAAAAACTGGTCTGATCATCAAGCACGATTTTCTGCCGAGGGTCCAGATTCAACAACTTGGAAAGGCCGTACAACGCAATCTGCTGATTCGTTTGAGCGACAATCAGGCGTTGCTTCTCATTCTGAAGTTCGACGTTTGCTCGCAAAGCATCGACGCCGGTGGCGACGCCATTTTTCTGCATATCGGAAGTCTGATCATAAAGGGCTTGCGCCAGATCCACCTCTGATTGCGCCGCCTGCGTTTGCGCGCCGGCGTGCAGGCTGGCCAAGTATTGCGAAACAACGAGAAGCACGATCTGTTCACGCACGGACTGCCGCTGCGCGTCCGCGCTGAGAATCTTCTTGCGCGAGGCTTGCCAACGCCGCCAGAGGGAGAGGTCAAAAACGGGCGCGGAGAAATTCGATCCGGTCTGAAACACTTGAAACGGCCCAACTGCTTCAGGCACGCCGGGAATGGCGAGACCGATGCCGGCGCGGATGTTCGCGCGGATGGCGCGGTCCGAGACGTTGAAATCGGCCTGCGGCAGCAGAGCGGAGCGCGCGATGGCGCTGTCTTTCTGACTCTCGGCCAGATTCAGTCCGGCGATCTGCACGCTGGGATTTTGCTTTAACGCGAGCTCGATTGCCTGATGCAGATTGAGTTGCAAGGGCTGCGCGGTTGCGTTTGTCTGGGCAGGCGCGGTTCCGATAGCAAAAAGCAATAGCAGTGGCAAAATCGCAAAAACGCGGCGGCGTCTTTGCGGAGACTTTGAACAGGCCTTCAGGCGTTCATTCCGCTCGGTGGTGTGCTCCTCGGCAACCATTTGCGTAAAAGTGCCTTTCCGCGAATCGTCAAGGGAACTGGCAGTGGCGAGCCCGCCCACTATTTGATGTTGCCAGCCTTGACGGCGATGCGCGCATCTTTCATTCACAGTATCTTGAGTGCGCAGTCTCTGGGTCCGGATTGGTGTTAGAGACGATCGATCTTGGCGGCGAGAATGAAGTCGCTTTCCGTCAAGCCGTCGATTTTATGAGTCCACGTGGTGACTTCCGCTTTGCCCCAAGTGAAATTGATGGCGGGGTGATGGCCTTGCTCTTCCGCCACCGCGCCCACTTTGTTGACGAAGGCAAGAGCCTGCTTAAAATCCGGGAAAGTAAAGTCCTTGGTGAGATCGTGCTCGTCGATAACTTTCCAGCCAGAAACCTGTTTCAGATATCCCTCGAGCTCTTTGCCCTTGAGAGGTGGTACGTCGCCTCTGCAGGGCACGCACATCTTGCTTGCGAGATCGCTCATCACGGCTCCTTGTCCAGAACTGCCGGACGCAGATCGATTGTAGCGAATCGGTCAGCGATAACAAAAGCAAGAATGAGCCAGAGTGCAGGGAGTGTCTCAAATTTCAGCGTTTCGCTGCGGCGGCGGAATTGCGCGTGAGATATTCCTTGATGTAAGCAGTAAAAGCTTCGTCGAGACGTTGGGTGATTGCGCCGGGAGCCTTCGCGTAGCGGTGCCCGGCGATTTCGCCGACGGCAAGAAGGGTACGGTTCGTCGATGAAATGAAAATTTCGTCCGCGGAAAACAGGTCGGCAGGCCGGAGGGTTGCTTCCTCGCAAGAAACGCCGACGCGCGGGCCGATTTCGAGCAAGATACTGCGTGTGATGCCTTCGAGGCAGCCAGAATGGAGAGGAGGCGTGAGCACGCGTCCTCCGCGAACACAGAAGAGATTTGCGGCCGTGCATTCGGCCACTTCCCCGCGCTCATTGAGAAGCACCACTTCATCGAATCCGCCCTGTTGCGCTTCGTAGAGGTTCCAGACATTATTCAGCCACGATGTGACTTTCACGCCTGCCAGAGGCGACGCCGCATGGCGGCCATGTTCGCGAAGATTCAAACGCGCGGGTTGGCGATACGCAGGAAGGTCCGTGCTGCAGAGAAACAAGTCCACCATAGGCATGGCTTCATCGCTGCGCCAGTGGCCCACTTGATTGTAGATGACGTAAATGCGCGCACAGCCTTCTTTGACCTGATTCGCGCGAATGATTTCGGTCAGATGGCCGCGGACTTTTTCCGCGTCGAAGGGAAACGGGCAATGCGTTCGTGCCGCATCCTTCTCGAGGCGTTTCCAGTGACGTTCGAACGCGAATATCTCGCCGTCGAAAATGTGGAGCGTCGTGAACAGGCCCCACCCGTTGAGCAGACCGGCTTGGCCGGGGGAGAAGCGCATCTGTTCGATGGGCATGAGTTTCGTGTTGTGAAAGACAAAGCGATGGAGCATGAGGCCTCCGGCGTCGCGCGCTATTGTAGCGCAATGCGCCCGGCCACGCCGGAGTTAAGGTGAGGCGACAGCGCGGAGCTAGAAAGCCGTGATCCGTTCGGCAGGCACTTCTAGTTCATTTACGCCCTTGAATGAAAAAAGCAGGCGCACCAGATACACGGGAGGATTCTCCGACGTTTGCCGCACGATATTTCCCACAGCATCCGTGACCGCGGCGTGGAACAACACGCCGCCGGCCTGCATTCCCGCCAGGTTCGCGCGCACGCGCTGCCCTTCCTTGAACATAAACTCATTTTCTGCCCGCCTACGGAATTTTGCAATGCGATTGCCCAAGCCGGAGGAACCGGGAAGTGAATTCCGAGCCGTCCGACAACGAAGCATGCCAAGCGCTGGCGGAGCAAACTGACTCTGGTATGGTCCTCGAGGCTTTAAGCTGCGGTCGCGTTCTGTGGTGACGTAATTTTGAGTGTGTAAAAAGAAAGAGGGTGTAGGTTTTGTTGTGACGAGCAACAAAATCTCCGGTAAAGGAGCCTACACCCAAATGCGGATCAAGAATAACACACAGCGGTTTGAAGT
>JBAUEX010000102.1:0-2440 GCA_049678845.1 Candidatus Acidiferrales bacterium | reverse complement strand
TCATAATGATTCCCAATTATGACTGTATCACGCCTCATTTGCGGGCGATTTCCCGAGGCCAATGGCTTTCTCGATTCCACGGGCCATGCTGTCGACATAGGCCCGAGGCGACCATTCGGCAATGCATCGCTCCGCGGCTTCGCCGTAACGGCGAAGAACTTCAGGATGAGACAAGGTAGCGTGGAGAAGCTTTGCAAGGGCGTCGATGTCTCCGCAAGCGTACACGAATCCTGTTTCGTCCTGCCTGATCAGGTCGAATCTGGCACCGACGCGGTCGCTGACGACTGCGCCATGGCCGCAAAGCATCATTTCATTCACTACAACGCCAAAGGGCTCGTATTCCGAAGGGAGAACAAGCAGATCGGAACCGCAGTACACCCGCGGCAAACCAGACTGATTAACGAATCCGAGGAAACGAGTTTGAGCAGAAATGCCGAGAGTTTTCGCTTGAGCCTCAAGTTCGGTTCGCATCGGACCATCTCCCGCATAAACGAGATAGCTGCCAGGAACATTTGCGCTGGCAAACGCGAGCAGCAGGTCTTGAGGGCGCTTCCAAGGCTGCAACTTGGCGCAAAAAAGCGCTACGGGGGCCTCGGCAGGAATGTTCCAATCCCGCCGCACAGCCACGCGATCCACACGCGCAGCTTGGTCGGTCCACCATTCGTTATGCACAACATAGGGCATCAGCACGACGCGCTCCAGCGGGATGTTCAGCGAGCGCATCAATGCCACTGTGCCCGTGGATGGTGCGATGACGACATCCGCCAGACGGAAAAGCCTGGGCCAAAAATAATTTTTGATTTTTGCCTTCCAGGCACGATCGTCGCGCGGGCTCACATCGTGCGCGTCGGTGCCAAAGAGAATCGGGACGCCGGAAAGTTTCGCAGCCGCTAAAGCGATCCAGAACGTAGCACAAATGTAGCCGGTAAACATGATGACAGCGTCGAATTTTCGTGTGCGTATGAGCCGCCAAACGCCTGGATTGATCAGACCAAGGAATTTTCCGACTGCAGGATGTGGTGAAATATTTCTGAGTTTTACCCAGGGATAGTTGTCGAGCAGGGGAATGTCCCAAGCGACTTGGACGCCGAAGTCGGGGTCGACGTGCGCCTCGGCGCCTTCCATGCTGCAATACGCGACGAGTATTTCGAGGTCGGCGCGCTGCGCCATGAGGCACCACATCGGCGAGCCGTATTGCGTCGGATGCGCGCACACCAAGAGGGCATGTAGCTTCTTGTCAGCCATTATGAAGAACCCGGGCTTTTCATCCAGGGTTTGAACGTGTCCGAATTCCAACGGGCACAGCTTCTCCAATTTTTCTGCGGAACCGCTGCAAATTATGCTCCGCGTACCAGTTGCGCATCCGGTAGAAAGCGCTCGGAGGCATGAACAGCGTCGATGCCAGCACGAGCCATTTGAACAGAGTGTAAGAAGGGCTGTTCTGCTCATAAGCGGACCGGAATCGTTTAAGCTCCAAAGCGAAGGTCTTCCACGGCCATCCTCCGTCCAAGACGAGCCGCAAGCGTTCGCATTCCAGCAGATCAGGTTTCACGAAGGCAGACACAGCATCCGGCGGCACTCCGGCGGCAGACAGATAGGGCGGCAGGAATTCAAAATTTGCCTTTACGATTTCGTATTTGCGTCGCAGGTCTGCCGGACTTGTAGATCGAGACTCATACAGGTTGCCTCGATGCAAACGGTAGAAACCAAGAGGTTGATCGAGGACAGTCGCTCCGCCAAGCGCAAGAGCCAGAGACATAAGAACAATGTCAAAAAAAACAAATTGTTCCGAGACTGGCCCAATTTGGTCGAGAACGCGCCGCCGGATGGCCAGCTTACTCGTTGAAAGAAAGGTGCACCCAGAACGAGCCACACGAGCGGCTTCCAGATTCGCCAAGTTGAGACAGTATGTTCTCTCGGGCACCATGGCCTGAGTGCGAGAAGCATTGTCGCGGACTTCGAAGTATCCGTGGCCAACTGCAGCAATCCCGGGATTTTGCTCAAATGCGTCAAGAACCGCACGCAATTTTCCCTTGGCCCACCAATCGTCGGCGTCAAGGAATGCCACAATCGGAGCGTGCGTTTCGGGAATTGCCGCGTTGAAGGCGGAGACCTGGCCGCCATTTTTCTTGTGGATATATCGGATGCGCGGCGCGAATTTTGCGACAAGAAAAGCCGTGCTGTCGGTTGAGCCGTCATCCACTACGACGATTTCGAGTTCTGACGGCGAAAGCCCCTGCTCGAGGACGCTGACAATCGCCTGCTCGATGAAATGTGCTTGGTTGTAGGTGTCAATTAAGGCGGAAACGATTGGTTTGGTCATTGTATCGTTGCACCAACGGATGGCCAGTGACGCAAAAATTTTCGTCGTACGGTTCTCCATGCGGGGCGAATCGCATTCCTGACTGGATGAGGATCGATCTGCCGCACACTCTGGAGG
>JBAUEX010000101.1:0-11379 GCA_049678845.1 Candidatus Acidiferrales bacterium | reverse complement strand
TCAGTGATCACGATCGCTCGGAATCCCCACGAAGCACACTCCTCTCTTCCACACGATTAGAACAATGGTGGCAATCTTCTTGGCCAAAGTCAGCCGCGCCATCGCCGGCCGCATACCCTTAGCCAGTAAAGCCGCGTAGAACTCTTCAAAGGGACCGGGCTTGGTCGAAGCGATGACTGCCGCTCCCTTAAATAAATTCTTAAGATCGTGATTGCAATTCTTGTTCAGTCCGCGAACCTCGACAGGTTTCTTCTTCCGCTGTAGCTGGCCGTTGCACACCTGGTGATCGGCGCTGCTGTGCCCCTCGATGCCCAAACCACTGTAGGTCCACAGCTGCCGCTTGGTGCGGAAGCGGTGCGGCGTTTGCAGGATCCCCAGCAACACGGCCGCCCGGATCGGACCGATCGAGGGAATCCGGCAGAGCTGTTTCCAAGCCTTGTACTTCTTGCTCTCCGCCAGCAGATCTCTCCGCACTTCCTGACGCAACGATCTCAGCGCATCGAGTTGTACGTAATAAAATTCAGCCCGTCGGCGCACTCCGGGTTCGACGATCTTCCCGAGCCACTCGGCACGATGACAAACGGCATAGACCTGCGTGCCACTACAAGGAATGGCCCAACTTCGATAAATGGCCTTCACCCGCGTCATGACTCGCGCCAGATCTTTCGTGACCGTGAGATAACTGCGTACCAACTCCTTCAGGGTTCGCAAGCCATGTACGCCGTGATAGACGGGCGAGAGATGACCGAGACGCAGCAGCTCGGCCAATCGGCCAGCGTCGATTTTGTCGTTCTGGTTGCCTTCCCTCATGGATTTGTTTTTTCGCGGATCGCACACCACCAATCTGTCGACGTGAGGCTTCAACAGGTCGTGCAACCAGGCGGCCGAGGTTCCTTCCTCAAACGTGACGTGCAAATTTCCACGCAGCCCGTCGATGAACTCGAGAATCATGCCGGCTTTCGTCTCGATGACAGATTCCATCACGATCTTTCCCACTGCATTCATCACCGCAATCGAAATACTTTCCTTGTGTAGGTCCATACCGATATATTTGCTACTGTTCACTGGGGCGCTCCTTTCTGAGCGATTTGCGAAACCGCTCAAAACTTACTACAAAGGGGCGCCCCTGAATCCTGGCCAAAAAATTCCGCGCTACGGACCTCGTAGAGCGATTTTTTTGAGGCGGCATGACCTCCAGGACCAGGGAAAATTCATCAAGTCGGGCACAACCGAGAACGGGGGAGCGCCCGCTCCCCCATAGAAGGACAGAAGCCGGAGCGAGGACGCAGTCAAGGACGCGGAGCGCGGCACGAGCGGAGCGCCGCGCAGCGGGCCTTGATCCTTGACGGCAGTCCGAGCGGAGGCTACGACGGTCAAAATCACCTCCAAAGGGGCGACCCTTTATATTGCGTCCCCTTGGGCGCGCCAGTTTTTTGACTTCGGGCGCGGGCCCGCCAGTACGTCATTTCTCGAGGGAAGCTTTCTTCCTATGCACATCATCCGGCGCAGCCTTCTTATCTCGTGGTTGATGCTGCTGAGCCTTCCAGCTTCTGCAGCAACTCTCGAGAAGATCGCCGTCATAGACCTGCCCGGCGCGCGAGGCGAACATTTCGACCACCTCACGATGGATTACGAAGATCATTACCTGCTTTGCGCGCATGTCGGCCCAGGCATCTTGTATGTCATCGATGTGCGCGCGAACAAGCTGGTCGCGGCCATCCACGGCCTCCCCGGGATCACTGCCGCCATATACGTGCCTGGGCTCAAAAAGGTTTACACCTGTGATTGGGGCGAAAACAAAATCGGCGCGGTCAGCCTGCGGCAAATGAAAGTCATCAAGAAATTTTCGACAGGTGAAAACCCAAATGGCGGCACCTATGCCGCGCCTTTCGGCAAAGTCTACGTTTCCGACACGCTCGGCAAAGAAGTGACCATCATTGATGTTCATACCGATTCCGTCGTTAAAACTTTGAAATTCGGAAGTGAAACGGGGATGGTGCAATATGATCCCGTCGGCCGAAAAGTTTACGTCAACCTTCGGAGCGTCAATAAGATTGCCAAAATCGATCCTGCGTCGGACACTGTCGTTGCCCAATATCCGGTCGCGCGTTGCGATTTCAATCATGCCATGGCGCTCGATCCAATGGGCCGTCGCGCATTTCTGCCATGCGGCAGCAACAACCTGCTCACTGTTTTCGATCTCGACCACCATCGCCCCATTGCCTACGTTCCAATGCCGGAGGGTGCCGACGACGTGGCATTCGATCCAGGGCTGAAAAGAATCTATGTGACGTGCGAAAGCGGCGCGATCCTTGTGGTTCAAGAGGACGACCCGAATCATTTCCGCAAACTCGAAGACTTCCCAGTTCAAAAAGGCGTGCACACTCTTGCGGTGGACATCGAGACGCACCGCGTCTATGCTCCCGAACAGGAAGAAAACGGCCGTCCGGTCAGCCGGATGCTGGTATACGAAGCTCTGAGGTAGTCATCTCTACGCAATCAAAGAGGTCTAGCGGGGAGAAATATGCTCAAGAAAGTGCTCCTTATCATTAGCGCCATTGCGCTCGCGGGACTCGCCGTCAATTCTCAACAGACCGCGCCGCTGCGTTTGCTCCACACCATTCCTATCCCAGAAGTGAAAGGCCGCATCGACCACTTCGATGTGGATCTGGCAGGCCAACGTTTGTTCATGTCCGCGCTGGGCAACAATACGCTCGAAGTGTTTGATCTGCGCGCCAACAAGCTGGTTCATTCCATTCGCGGCTTGCACGAACCACAGGGCGTGACCTATGCGCCTGAAACCAACCGCATCTTCGTCGCGAATGGCGCGGACGGAACATGCCGCATCTTTGATGGCAGCACCTACCAGCTCCTCAAAACCGTCTATTTTCCCAGCGATGCCGATGACACGCGCTATGACGCGGCCACAAAACACGTCTTCGTCGGCTTTGGAGATCAGGGCAATGCCGGCTTGGGCATTCTGGACGCCGCCACGGGAAATTTGTTGCAGATCATCAAGTTTCCCGACCATCCTGAATCTTTTCAGTTGGAAAAGTCCGGGCCTAGGATTTTCGTCAACATCCCGTCGGCCGGAAATATCATCGACGTCGTCGATCGTACCCAAGGCAAGATCGTAGCGACCTGGAAACTCGGTGGCGCGCAGGATAATTTTCCGATGGACTTGGACGAGGCGGATCACCGCTTGTTTGTTGTCTGCCGAACGCCTCCAGAAGTGCTGGTCTTGGATACTGACTCAGGAAAGATCGTCGCCAGCATTCCCAGCGTCAGCCATGCCGACGACTTGTGGTACGACGCCGCGCACAAGCGTGCCTACGTTTCCGGCGGCGAAGGCTTCATCACGGTCATCGGCCAGGACGACGTCAACCACTACCGAAGAGTTGCCCAAATAAAGACTCTGCCCGGCGCACGGACTTCTTTTCTTGTGCCCCGGTCGAAGCGGCTGTATCTCGGCATTTGGGGTCTAGTTCCAGGGAATCACCCCGCCGAGCTCCGCGTGTACCAAACTCAGCCGTGAGCTTACGCGCTTAGCCGGGAGTTGGCCCTCTGCTTCCGATCCGGGGATATAATACTGCCATGCAGCACCCTAATCTCGTTGTCGTCAAAGCGTTCGGTAACCGCATTGAGGCGGAGTTGGCCAAAGGTGCGCTCGAAAATGCCGGCATTCAGGCAATGATACAGGCTGACACGGCAGGAGGAATGCGCGAGCACATTGCATGGTCCGGCGCGGGATTTAAAATTCTCGTGCGCGAGCAAGACGTAGCCGCGGCGCTTGATGCGCTCACCCCGATAACGGACACCGAGTCCGAAGACGACCCCGATCTTGGCCAATCCTGGCGTCGGTTTACCTGAGCTGCCGGGCACGCCACTGCTTTTCTCTCCGGGTGATGACGTGCAGTTGGGCTTGGCGTATGACGCGATTCGAGTATGTGGGACAGCGGCATTGCGTGCTGCGGGGTATCGCGTAGTCCGAGGCAATAATGAGCACTACCGCACGATCGAGGCCTTGGAATTTTCAATAGACCCGGAGCGGAAAATCATTCCGACGCTCGATAAGCTCCGCAGAAAGCGCAACGTCGGCACTTATGACGACTACGGGTTAGTCTCACAAGGGGAAGCCGATGCCTGCGGCAAGATGGCTGTGCGCATGCGGAAAGACGTCGAGGGTTGGTTACGTAAGAACTATCCGGACAAGTTCGGGTAGAGCCGACAGAAAGGTCCCGCTAGAGCTAGAAAATTGAAGAACCCGGAGACAATACAAATCATGGGACCTGAAGAATTCGTTGTGATTTGAGAAAGCACTGTCACGAAAACGTAACGCGAGTTGCGGAAAACAACGGCAAAAGGTAAGAGAATCGGCGAAAACGAAGGAGAAAGTGGGTTGCGGACAATTGCCCGAACTTGCTGAAACCGCGCCGGTAGCGCCACCTCTGGCAAGAGTTGGCAAAAGCGGGCGCTCGGCTTCTAAGCAGAGGGTCGGGAGTTCGAGTCTCCCCGGGCGCGCCACTTACTTTCGGTCCGCCGATAAGGGTGGACATGTATGCACAAATGTGCATATACTTGCCTGTGAGCTATGAATGGGATCCGGATAAAGCTCGGGCAAACTTCGAAAAGCATGGAATCCATTTCGCCGATGCTGCGACATCGCTAGAAGATGACCTCGCGCTAACAGTGCGCGATCCCTTTTCAGAGGACGAAGACCGTTGGATCACTCTCGGCAAGGACGCTGCTGGCCGTCTACTCGTTGTGGTTTACACATGGCGAGGGGATCATGCCCGCTTGATCTCAGCACGTCTACCCACACCGCGAGAAAAGGGTCAATATGAGGAACATCATGAAGCGTGAATACGACTTCAGTAAAGCCAAACGCGGCGCTGTCGTTGCCGTTCCGAAAGGCAAAACGCGCATCACCATCCGTCTCGATGACGAAATCCTAGCCTGGTTCCGGGATCAGGTCGAACGTGCAGGTGGCGGCAACTACCAGAGCGTCATCAACGAGGTGCTGCGACAACACATACGGCAAGCTCGCGAACCTCTTGAGAAAATCATTCGGCGTGTAATACGTGAAGAGCTAAGTCGAGCCTCCTAGACTTGACATAGCTCCGATTGTGGAGCGGAAGTGCGCACGAAGTTCAAACTGGGGCAAATCTGCCACAAATTCGTTCAGAAAAGTTCGGAAATCGTCCTCTTGGGCGCGCCATATCATTGAGGGGAATCAAGCAGATGCAGCCATTTCTTGTAACGCTGCAGTTTCGATTTTCGGTCCATTCGGTCCAGGGCTGGATTTCCGCCGAGTGGAAAACAACCAACAACAATCGTCATTCCGGCAGCAAACTATAAAGCGCACAAGAGTGTGAAGGCAGAGCGACGTCGAGCGATTTCGCTGAACCGAGGTCTTTCCGCTGCCACAGATCGCGAAGCTTGTAGGCCGCCGAATTCAAGCCCAATTGCTTCCAGGCATAATGAATCGTCTGATTTTGCGGCGAGATGTTGAACATGGCCAGGTAATATCCATTTCCGGATTCCGGCTGGGATGACCAAACGATGCTCGTCTCTGTCGAGATGACTGGGCGGCTTTCGATCGAATGTTGATCGACGGCGATGACCTCGGGGTTCGTAAGCAGCGAGGTTGTCCAGTCATTTGCTTCGGGAAGATTGCCGCCGACCATGAGCGGCGAGCGGAAGATCGACCACAAGGTGAGTAGCGTGCGCTGTTCATCGTGCGTCAGCCGAGTGTTGCGCGGCTGGCCCCAGCCGGGAGTGGGGCCGATCCGCCCGATGGGCAGCATGTCGGCATCAGGCCAATGACCGGGCTCGGATAGCGTCGCCGACTTAGCAGTGGTCGCGAACTGGTCCCCGAGGCCTTGCGGAAACTCTCCCGGTTTGCCGCGCCAAATGTCCCAAACATCCTCGGAGATGCGCCACATCTGCGCGTATTTGCGCATTTCGCCGGCCTTATCGAGTGGCGCGGGGCCCGGCGACAAGCTCAGCACAACGGGACGACGCGTCTTGCGGAGGGCCGTGCTTAGCATGCGGATTTCGTTACCTTTATAAGGATGGCTGCTGATGCAGTCGACCTTCACGAAATCGACGCCCCAACTGGCATAGAGCCGGGCGATCGAATTGTAGTAGGCCTGCCCTGCTGGATTGGAATTGACGCCATAGTTGTCGCCATTCCAGGGGCAGGTATCCGACGTGATCGCCGCGTCGGCGGCGTGAAACGATGAGCCCTTGATCGGCAAATTCTTTTCGACCGCTTCCTTGGGAATCCCGCGCAGAATGTGAATTCCGAATTCCAATCCGAGCGCGTGTACATAATCCGAAAGGCGCTTGAATCCAGCTCCATTCGCGGCTGAGGGGAACCGGTTTGCGGGCGGCGTGTAGCGGCCATACGAATCCATCGAGAACTGAGCCGTCTTCGCGCCGCCTTCAGCTGTTGGATTCGAGACGAACCACTCCATGTCGATGACGACATACTGCCAGCCAAAAGGTTTGAGGTGCTTCGCGAACCAATCCGCATTGGCCTTGAGTTGAGCCTCGTCGATCGTGGTGCCGAATGCGTCCCAACTGTTCCAACCCATGGGCGGTGTCGCGGCGAGCAGCGGTGCGGATTTCGCAGCCACGCGCTGACCCGCGAAGTAACGCGCGCCCAAAAGCATTAGCAGCGCTATGAAGCAAGCGCCTATCTTACGTTTCCGCATAAGTCTGCGTTTCGTCGTTGCGACAAAAACAAGCGTCAGCCTGCCCGCGCGGCCTAGGAGCGCTTCTATAAAAGGCATCGTTGACCCCTGAATGGGTACGGCAACTATGTTATCCGACATTTTGTTTGCATCATAGATGATGAAAATGTCCTTCGAGAGCTGGGTGAAAAATAGCTGGCTCGAAAGGCTGCAGTCCGATGGCAAGGAAATTGTACGTTTGCTCACACTAGCGGACGGGCGCATCGCGCCACCCTCACCACTGACGGTCCTTACCCCATTGAAAGCGCGCCTCATCCTCATATAGCCAAGCCCACCATATCAATCTCGTTTTTCTTGGCCTGGGTTTCTGGCTTCTGGGGTAAGTCGTTCGCAGTTGGCCCTGTGGGTCTCTCGCCGCACGCTACATTCCCACCCGCCACGCCATGCGCGTCGATCCCATGGTCGCCTTGCGGTAGGAATCGGCAAAGCGGGTCTCGAACCTGCGACATTTGCCCTGAGAGCACAGCCATCGCGTCCCTAGTAGCGGGTTGAAATGGATTCTGCCAACTTTCGGAGTGTCTCGAACGCGCTTTGAGCTTTCCCAGATAGGCCGCAACATAGGAAAGACCGCCGAACAGCGTCACCAAAGCCCAGCCCTTTTTCTTTCCAGCGCTGCGATAACACATGACGCTATGCTGATGAGCGGTTCGGGCGTGAGCGGCCATGAAGGTCTTATTGCAAAACACTCTAACAGGCATTTCTTTTCCCGTCGTCGCCGGGCGCACTTGACCGAGCGCTTCGAATTGAGGAGACAGCACGTAGGGTACGCCGCAATTGTAAGCGACGGACGCGAGGGCTATTTTCGCAGCTACTTTGCGAGCTTCAAGGGTGAATACGAATGGCAGAGTTTGGATTTGGGAAGCATCGAGGACAACCTCTTCGGACATCGCCAATTCTGCAGTTTTCTCGCCTCTCGCGCGGGAGCGTTCCGTCGCAAGGGCCAAGGGCAACCAATTTGCGATTCATGGCTCCTCCCTTTGCTCGACGTCCGCAGCACACTTCTAACCGTAATACTGAAAATCCTTCCAGAACTCCGGCCAACTCTGCTTCAAACCTCGGCACACAAAAATATCGGGATGGTCGCGCGTCTCTTCGTTTTCCACGCCGAACCTGTTCCACGTGTGCCCCACCACCTGGCACGCGTTGAAATTACTTTGCACGAAATGGAGCGACAGCCCCACAACAATCAGCGTCTCCGGAGGAGGCTCACCATACCCGCGCAGCCAAAATGAATTGATGCCGCTGATCGCAGCCGGCAAGCCGTAGCGCGGCCCGTAGAGATCGATGGCGCCCGCTTCTCCGTAATTTCCGGCGAGAATGCCAAGGTGCGCGCGCTCCTGCGCGGGCAGAGAATCGCGAATCTTCGCCACCGTCTGCACAAGTTCAGGCCAGCCAATTTCCTCCCGCAAATCACCATTCGTTTTCACAGCCACGTTCCACGACTTGGAATTCACCCGAGCCATCGGCAGAGCGAATGCTCCCGCGATCGCGATATCAGCCACAAGCGCGGTCCACGCCAGCGCGCCGATCGCGACAGCCGAGCCGCGCCGCAAGGACGCCAGCCATTGCTCTCCCCAAACGCTCCCCGCGGCGTACAGCGCCGGATAAGCCCCGGCCAGATAATAACTCCGGCCCTTGACGATGATGAATAGCACCAGAGGAACCACGTACATGCAGCCCAGCACGCGAAAGCGTTTGCCCATGCCTGAAAACAAATACGCATAGAGACCCGCGATCCACAGGGGAAACGCAAGCAGTGTAAGAATCAACTGGTCGGGCAGGAAATCCTTGGTGCGCCCAATGCGAATGTCGCGCGCGTGGATATGACGCAGGAAATCGAGAGAAACAAAATGATGTCTCGCTTGCCACAAAAAGTTAGGCAGAAAAATCAATAGCGAGACCCCAACGCCGTACCACAGCCATTTGCTCGCCAAGTATCGCCGAGCATCCGTGAACAGCACTCCTACGGCGAGACCCGCCACAAAAAAGGGCATCGAGTACTTGCTCATCATGCCGAATCCGATGGCGCAACCAACGCCGATCCACCAGCGCGGATTTTCGGATTTCAACAGCCGGATCACGAAGTAAGCAGTCAACACCCAGAAAAGATAATCGAACGAAACGTATTGCATCAGCGCTCCGCCAGCCAGGCAAAACGGCACAGCGGCAACGGCAGCAACCATCTGAGCGCCTCGCCGTCCGCCGAGCTCGCGCGCCATCAGTCCCGTCAGAACCACGGCCACAGCTTCCGCAAGAGCAGCGAAGAAGCGGAACCCTGCCAGCGAAGTCCCGAACAAAATCAGCGAAAGACGCCCGAAGAAAGGAGTCAGTGGAGGATAGGCGACGTAGCCCCAAGCCAGGTGACGCGCGTCATCCAACGTCGCCAGTTCGTCGCGATGAAAGCCGTAACGCCCCCCAGTCAAGAGGTGCGCAATGATTGTGGCGCACGCGATGTAAATCGCAATCGCCACGCCACCGCACCAACCACGTCGCCACGGAGCAACATGTTCCGCCGTCGGGCCAGAGCCGGCCGCCCGAAACGCAGTTGACATGTAAGTTTCCTCTTATCCTAAGACATCATTGCAAATCTCTGCCCCGGCACTTCCCCCGCCTCAATGGTCGTCACAGGGCCTCGATCTTACCCAAAAACATCGAACCATCGCCAAGCAATCGCCCGGCCCTCGAGAAATGCCATTTCATAATTGAATGAACACTTATGAACACTGTATACTGCGGTGCTTCAATACCTCCGAACGTTGCTCCGCGACGAAGGCAGCGAAATCACCTCCGTCGTCTACCAAAATAAAACCTGCGCCACCCGCATCACGAACATCGCCTGCAACGAGCAGCTCGATGTCGCTTTCATTAACATCCTGATCAGCACGCCGATTCCCCCGCCAGCCTGACGCAATTACATTCGTACGGAATCGCCCGCGAATTTTTCGTCGAGCCCTCCGCTCCCCGGGAACTTCGCGAAATCCTCGAATCTGTTCGGCACGAGCAAAGCGATGGCGCCCCTGCCTCACTCGAGAACGCCCGCGAAAGCGGATCCGCGTCTTCTCTTCCTATCTGATCTCTGTCTTACCTAAAATTCGTCTCTGCGCGGAAAATTGCATGCGCAGCCTGACGCCACGACAATTACGCAACCGCAAATTGCAATAGTCTGCCGTCGCTCACGTAGGTTAGACTCATTCCCGATCAAATTCCCGGTTCTTGTTCAACACACTTACTGGCTTCCACCTGCAAAGTTCAATCGAATCTCGCGTCGTAACGATCCCATCCGACATTCCTCTCATTCTGCGCGCATCACGCTCTCGCCCGCACCCATGCGCAACCATCTGCTGACGTTTCTCCTCTGCGCGACTGCCGCGGCAATTTTCACGCTGCCGGCTTCTCTTTCGCCGGCGTCCGCGCTCCTCGGCTATCCCGGGGACAATTTCCAGCACGCTTGGTTCCTCTGGCATTTCGCCAGAGCCGTCGCGTCGCGCCACAATCCCTTCTACACGCACCTGCTGTTTTATCCTGCCCTCGCAAATCTGGCTTGGAGTACCCTCGACCCCCTTGCCGGAATTTTGGCCTTGCCTCTCAGTCTGCTCGCCGACCCCGTCATTGCCTACAATTTATCGCTAATTTCGCAGCTAGCCCTTGCCGCGTTCTTCGCGCGACTGCTCTGCCTCCGCATTTGTCGCAACGAAACCGCCGCGCTCTTCGGCGGCATCGCGTTTGGGCTGGGCCCCTTTCTTCTCGCCCACGCACTCGGGCACTTAAGCCTCGTCACCGCTTTTCCGATTCCGCTCTACGTCCTCACCTTGGACAATCTCCTCCGAAAACAAGCGCCCTCATGGAAAGACGGAATTTTCGCGGGTCTGGCCTTGCTTCTCACCGCTCTCGCGCACTACAACTACACCGTCTTCTGCATCATGCTCACCGCCGTGATTTTCGCAGTCGATCTGGCAGTCGCCCGAGCAGCCAATGCCCGCGCATTGCTACAGCGAACTTGGCTCGCTCTCACCGTTGCGGCCGCCACTTTCGTCGCCGCCTTTTCGCCATTGCTCATCATGCTGCTTGGGAATCGCACCGACATGCCCTCTCCGCGAACAACGGCCCACGTCGTTCAATATTCTGCCGACGCCCTCGGTTTTCTGATACCCAGTTGGAACAACGTGCTTCTCGGCAATTTCGCGCACGGCCTCGACGCTCGAATGTTCGTCGCCGGCTTCGAAGGCACCGTCTACGCGGGGCCAATCCTGCTTCTCCTCGCCATCCTCGGAATCTGGAAAGGCCGTGCCCGGCAGCCGCAATGGACGATGCGCGCAGCGCTCGCTGCAATCTTTTTTTATCTGTTGTCTTTGGGACCTGAAATTCGCATCTTCGGCAGGCTCACGGGAATCCCCGGTCCCGCCGCGCTGCTTTACTATTTTCGCTTCGCGCGTTTCATTTCCGTTCCCGCGCGCTTCGACGTCATTGTCCAGCTCTGCCTCGCCATCTTGAGCGCCATTGGCCTCGCCTGGTGTCTTGACAACCTGCAAAGAAATTGGCACAAGAGCGTGCTCGTCTTTGCAGCAAGCGCTCTGCTCGTTCTCGAATCACTCACGGTTCCCTTTCCCAAATCCTCCATCTC
>JBAUEX010000100.1:0-4192 GCA_049678845.1 Candidatus Acidiferrales bacterium | reverse complement strand
TCCGTCAGCCTCGACCAGTTCAAAGGGATGAACCAAATCGGCGACACGGGTTTACACGACAAGGTGAACAACCACTACTTCAAAATCTTCGGCGCGTCGCTCGCAGTTGGAGCCATCGGCGGAATTGCCCAAGCAGGCGCGGGCGGCGTTCTAACTCAATCCGGCACACAGAGCATTCAGCAAGGTGTGGGCGAGAGCATGGGCCAGACCTCGCAGCGCATCCTCGACAAGTTCCTGAACATTCTGCCAACCGTTACGATCCGCGAGGGTCACCGCGTGAAGATTTATCTCTCTGGCGACCTCGCTCTTCCCGATTACGCAAACCATAAGATCCCCCCTAACTTGTAGCCTTTAGCGGCGACCACTGAGATTCACGACCTCACGGAAGGAGATCTCCCAATGAAAAGGAAAGTCCTTGCAGTCTTGCTCGTCATGGGATTGTGCGTCGGCACTGCCTCCGCGCAGTTCGGCTTTGGGATCGTCTACGACCCGACCAACTACGCCAATGCTGTGCTTCGCTACAGTCAGCTCGTGCAACAGCTCGCTCAACTTCGGCAAACCTACGCGCAGATCGTGCAGCAATACAACCTCGCCGTCCAAATGGCCCGCAACATTCAAAACATGCCCGCACGCTACCGCGCTCAGTTCTCCAATTGGCGGAACGTCGTTGCGCCGAACACCTACGGCAACACGGGAACGTGGGTCACCGGTATGAACACAGGGAGTGCGGGCGCGGTCAACGCAGGCTACCAGCAGGCGACGGTCCCGCTCCTCCAGTACAACAACCAGGAACTAACCGGAATGACCCCGGACGAGCTCGACCGCGTGAAATCGCAGTACGCCTCCGTCGAACTCGCCGATGGCGCGAACGTCACCTCAATGGCCACCATCGGCGCGATCCGCAACGACGCCCAGAACATCGAAAACCAGATGAACAATCTGGAACAGGACTCGCTCTCGAACAATCCCAACCTCAACACAGAAGTTTCGGTGTTGAATAAGATCAACGCCACCAACGTGCTCACCCTTCGCTCGGTTCAGGATTCAAACAAGCTGTTGCTGTCTTTGCTTGAACAAAACATTATCGCGGCAAAGCAGCAGCGCGAAGCCACCGCCAATTCCATCAACGCCGAGATCGAGCGCCGCGCGACTCTGGCCGGCAATCTCGCCCAGGTCACAAGCACGCTCGGCAATTCGCTTCAGACCTACAGAATCCCCTAATCCGCCGACCCCGAAAACGTCGAAGGAGCCGCCAATGCAGACTGACTTCCTGCAGTTCATCTATCAGGCCATCAACAACATGCTTACGCAGAATCTCGGCTTCTTCGACGCCATGGGCCAGAACCTCTTCCGCATGTTCGCCACCATCCTTGTGGCCTGGTACGGAGTGAAGATGGCACTCGCCGCTGCGAGCGGCCACCATTCACTTCATTTCGAGAACCTCGCCAGCCTCATTCTGACCATCAGCTTCGGCTTCGGCATGGTCAACTACTACAGCAGGCCCATTCCCGGCATCGGCTCAAGCTTCCACAACCTCATCACCGACGAATCCCAATTCCTTGCCAACAAGATCACGCAGAATCAATTGCAGACTGTGATTGACGGCGTGAGCAACTTTGAGGCCCGCCTTGATTCGCCCACGTTCGGAGATTTCCTCGGGACCGCGATCTACGTCATCATCATTATCTTGTTGGCGGCAGCGCAGGCCATCACTATCGTTGTGGTGGCCTTCGGTTTCATCGCCACGGCTGTCTGCGTTTTGGTGGGGCCGATTTTCATTCCGTTTTTCATCGTTCCGCAGCTCGAATGGCTCTTCTGGGGTTGGTTCAAGGCGTTCATCCAATATGCCTTCTACCAGGTCATCGCGGCTGCTGTCGTCTATATCATTGCCAACCTGCTTGTCGGGACGCTTCGTCTCCCGCCGTCCGGGACGCTCTCCACCGTCCAGCTCATGGCCTGGTTCCCCGTGCTGCTGATCACCTTCCTTGCCTCGATTTATGCGCTTCTGAAAATCCCGGTACTCACGAACCACATCTTCAGTGGCGCTTCTGGCGGCTCTTCCGGTGCGCTGCTTGGCTTTCTCGGTGCTTACCTAAAAGCGTAAATCTGACGAAGCAAATCGCAACAATTTCGGGAGCAATTCCGCCATGAGCAACGACTTGAGTTTTCACGACGCGAAGCGGGTTTACTTGGAACAATACGGTGATCCGATGCTGACGAATACCTATCTCAAGATCGCGCTGGTTTTGCTTGCGTTGGTAGCAGTCGGCCTCGGCTTAATTGATTTGAGAACGATTCGCACCTTCCAGAACTTCCGCCCGCTGGTAATCCGCATTGACCAGTTGGGCCGCGCCGACGCCTTGAGCTACGGCAGCTTTGAATACAAGCCCCAGGATGCGGAGGTGCGTTATTTTCTCTCGCAGTTCTGCCAGCTCTATTATGAGCGCAATCGCTACACCATCAACGACGACTTCTCGAAGTCTCTCTACTTCCTCGACGGCAAGCTCGCCAGCGACATCATCGACGCCTACAAGAAGAGCGACATCATCAAGAGCTTTTTGACCGATCCATCGAAGCCCGAAATCGACATCGAAGTGAAGAACGTCGCCATCGAGGAACTCGAAAAGCCGCCCTATCGCGCCCGCGTGGACTTCTACATGGTGTACTACTCTCCCGCCGACCACAGCGAACTCAAGCGCACACTCTACACCGCCAATTTTGCCTTCTTCTTCAGGGCCCACGTGCCGAACGAGCTCGTTCCCATCAACCCGCTTGGCATGACCATCACCTACTTCCGCGAAGACGAAGCCTTCCACTAAGTTCGGGAGAAGACCGGAGTGTCGATCAGCTCAAATCGCCCGCAACAAAAATCCGATGCCCCTAATTGTTGCTGCACGATACTTTTTCTTCGACCTCGACTGGTTTGTTGAGCACCAAATATGGCGGGAAAATCCATTTTCGCACCGAATCTTCGCAGGCCTTATAACCTTCCGAAGGGCCCGAGATTCCGTGGGCGCTTTTCACATGCCCGTCTTTTCCGATCACAATCTCGACCGTCACCGTAAAATGCTGGGTCCTTAATGACGTCGGCCAGTGAGGAAAGCTTGTCTTGGTTGGCATTTCTTGCACGCCTGATACTCGATCGCCGAGTGGCCCAACCGCATCTGGCGGTGGTAGAAAATCCGTGTCATCGGTCACCGGAATCAGTTCAATGGTTTTCACGCTTAACTTTAGGTATGGCTTGCCACCGTCTGTGACATCCACTTCCCGAGCAAGATTGCGCCCCTGAAAAGTGACGACCTGGTTGTACACAGTTTGGAACCAGCCGAATCCGCGGCTGTAGCGAAGGATGGAACTGTTCGGCTCAAAGCAATACTGGGTCGGGTCGCTAATGCCTGCATTTTTTTCTATCACGAGGCACTGAAGTTTGTATCCGTTGAATGTGCGTTCTACATTCCTCGCATGGACGTCCTGAAGGGTGGCAGCGTAGAAAAAGGGGTCGAGAACCTCCGCCCTAACCTGCCCTTGCGCGCGCTCCGGCCACTTCTGATCTCCACGGCGAAACAGGCCCTTATCGGTAGCATAGTCCGTTTGATTGAAATCATCGCTCTTGTATATGCGTTTGAATTTTTGCGGGCCGGCCCAGTATTCCTCGAACGAGCCGCTGTGCACGTTGTCGCCGTCTTCGTCGAATTGGTCATAAGTCACGACGACATGCCATGGACGGAGGTCCGCAGATTGCAGTCCATCGAGGGCTGTCTCTTTCTCAAGCCAGCTTCTCAAATCCACGGCGTCAGCGCCTGATGCATCTTTCTTACCGCTCAGGGAAACAGTCACTGATGTCGCCGGAGGCACCGCAATCACCGAGTCCGAATTAGCCTCCGCCGCAACAACCACAGTTTTAAGCTCAATGACATTGTTCGGGTTCGGGGGATTCCCTTGTGCGTGAATCACAGTCACAGAACCGGCAACAAGCATCAGCAGACTTAAAAGATCAGTAGTTTTTGGCATTCTGCACCTAGCGATGCGAGCCCTTTCGCATTGGCATTCTATTACGTTTTTCAATGGTGACGTAATTTTGAGTGTGTAAAAAGAAAGAGGGTGTAGGTTTTGTTGTGACGAGCAACAAAATCTCCGGTAAAGGAGCCTACACCCAAATGCGGATCAAGAATAACACACAGCGGTTTGAAGT
>JBAUEX010000099.1:0-4804 GCA_049678845.1 Candidatus Acidiferrales bacterium | reverse complement strand
CGACATGGACGCTAGTTCCGAAACACGAGTGGGACGTTGCTGCGGGCGTCGCGCTTCTGCTGGCTGCTGGTGGACACGTCGTGAGGTCCGATGGACTGGTCCCGGTTTTTAACCAGCGGTATCCTCTGTTTCCCGGGTTGATTGGATTCTCAGCATCGGGGATTGAACGCTTCCGCCCTTTCGTCGAAGGCGTCACCCGGCAACCGGCATTTCGAGACTGCTTGCCCTGGGCTAGCGTGCTAGACCGATTATCTCTGAGGCCATAGGATTTCCGGGTGCAACTCAGGGGCCTTTCTCATCGACCCGCCCCCCGCGCGGTCAATGATGCGAGGGCCGATCACCTGGACGAGTGTAGTATGAGGGCCTTCGCGGAGAAAAAGAATTCGGTCAACTGTGCAAATATTTGCACAACGCCGCGTCTCCCCAACCCGAGTTTTCGCCAGAGATTTTATACCTAGCTAAGATACACATTTACAGTAATTTGCATGGTGCAATCCATCTTAAGGAATCTGCTCATTAGGTAATCGCATTGCACAGTATGTGCAGAAGGTGAGCTGTTGGAGCCGCTTTAACCTTAAAGCAGCTACAGCTTGTCTGAAGAAGGGCATCTGAACCGTTGAAAAGTGAGGTACCAGGCTTGGCTGATTCTCCCGTAACTCGAACCGCACTTGTCGAGGAACACGCCGAAAAACAGGTTACTTGGAGCGTTTGGGTCGGCATTTTTTCGGTATTGCTGCTCGTCCTCTACGGCCCCATTCTCAAAGCCCTGGTCTTAGACTGGTGGCGCGATCCGAACTACGGCCACGGTTTTCTGGTGCCCGTTTTTTCAGGTTACGTCTTGTGGAAGGAACGCTCTCGTCTGGCGCGGCTGCCCACCCGGCCCTCGAACTTTGGTCTGGTGGTCATGTTAGGTGCCATTGGCTTGCTCCTGATCGGATCGTTGGGCGCAGAGCTTTTTTCGAGCCGCGTATCCCTGATTTTCCTTGTGGGTGGCATCGTCATATTCCTGGCCGGATGGAAGATGCTACGGGCTGTTTCATTCCCGCTTGGTTTTCTTATCCTGATGATCCCGATTCCGGTGCTCATCTACAACCAAATCACCTTTCCACTGCAACTGCTCGCATCTCGATTCGCTACGTTTTGGTTGCAGTTGGTGAACGTGCCCGTACTGCGCGAAGGGAATTTGATTATCCTGCCGAATTATACGCTGGAGGTTGTTGAGGCGTGCAGCGGGATCCGGTCGCTCATGACGCTGATCACGTTGGCGGTGGCCTACGGCTACCTGATGAATGACCGGCGCTGGTTGCGCTGGGTGCTCGCGCTCTTAATGATTCCCATCGCGATCGTAAGCAACGCGATCCGCATCATGGGTGCTGGCTTCTTGACCTATCATTTCGGGCATGAAATGGCCGAAGGCTTTTTTCATGAATTCTCGGGTTGGGTGATTTTTGTCGCCGCGCTGATTCTCATGTTTGGGTGTCATTGGTTATTGAGCAAAATCCCTGGGGCTAAGAAGGAGCACGTTCATGACTAGCCGTGGCATGACAATCCGTCTGTGTATCGTCGCACTCGTGCTCGTGAGCGGGGTGACGCTGTTGCACGCCATGAGTCACGGTGAGGCCGTCGTGGCTCACCAACCCCTCCACGATTTGCCGTACGCACTAGGGGCTTGGAAGGGCCAGGAGCAACCGCTCGAGCAGCGCATTGTGGAAGCGGTGAGCGTGACCGATTATACCAATCGTCTATACCTGAATCCAAAGGGCGCGGCCGTTCAGCTCTACGTTGGATACTACTCAAGCCAGCGCACCGGGGACACCATGCACTCGCCAAAGAATTGTCTGCCCGGAGCGGGCTGGGATCCGATTCGTTCCGATTACGCGACGATCAGACTCGACGACGGCCGGCAGATCGTCGTGAACGAATACGTGATTGCTCAAGGCTTGAATAAACAACTTGTGTTTTATTGGTACCAAGGCCGGGGACGCGTGGTCGCGAGCGAGTATTGGGGAAAGTTCTGGATGATCTCCGATGCCATGACGCGCAACCGAACCGACGGCGCGCTGGTGCGCTTGATTACGCCCATTACCCAAGCCGACGATTTTTCCAAAGCGCACGCCCGGCTGGTCAAATTTACGCAGGGGATATTCCCTTATCTCAACGAATTTATTCCGAACTAAGAGATTCGGCCACGGAGGAGTTCATGACAACCGCATTTCGGCGAATGATATCGAGTTTGGCGGTGGCGATCACCGCCTCGCTGTTTTTGGCGTCTTGTATGCGCGACCCCCAAAAAGCGAAAGCGAACTACGTGCAAAAGGGCGTTGCCTATATGAAAAAAGGCCAGTATTCGAGCGCGGCGATCGAGTATCGGAACGCTCTGAAGATTGACCCAACCTACGTGGACGCATACATCAAGTTAGCGCAGGCGGATGAGGCGCTGGGCGATGGCAATTCAGCCTATTCAGCGCTTGAAAAGGCGGTCGAAATTGATCCGAATCGCCTGGATTCTCGATTTGAGCGCGCCAAACTTTTGCTCGCTGGCCACGTATTTCCCAAGGCAGAAGAGGACGCGACGTTCGTGATCAAGCTCGATCCGAATAATGGCGAGGCGTATCGAATCCGCGGGTCAGCGCTTGCGGCAGAAAAGAAATACGAGCAGGCCTTGCAGGATTTTTCGAAGGCGGTGGAACTGGAGCCCACAAAGGCAAGTCCATATCTGGACGTTGCGCTGGCAAATATAGCCCTGCAGCGGTTTCCCGAAGCGGAGGGGAATTTCAAAAAAGCCATTCAGGTAGACCCCGCTTCGGTTCAGTCATACGTGGACCTCGCCAATTTTTACAGAGCCCAAAACAAGGTTCCCGAAGCCGAGCAGGTCCTGCAAGATGCGGCCAAGTGGAATCCGAATTCCATCCCGATTTATCTTACCTGGGCATCAACCTTATCCGGCACGGGCAAACAGCCGGATGCGGATAAAGTTTTGGGGGAACTGCGCAACCACATGCCTCAGTCGGTGGACGCGGCACGCGGCATTGGAGACTTTTACTTCGAGAGAAAGATGACGGACCAGGCGCTCGCGGAATACAAGCGAGGGCTTGACCTCGCGTCCAAGGCGCCTTTGCAACAAAGGGTGGTGCTGCAGGAGCGCATTGAGGATTTGTACTTGAGCACGGGTCAAACCGACCAAGCGGTGGCGGTCGACCAGGAACTGACGAAGGAAGTTCCAAAAGACATCACGGGGCGCATTGGACACGGGCGCGTTTTGATGGCCCAAGGAAAATCGCAAGAGGCGGTGAACGGGCTCCAGAGTGTCGTCAGTGACGCCGCGGATTCCCCACAAGCCCATTATTATCTAGGGATGGCATATTGGCAGCACAACGAGCCCGGGCAGGCCGGCACGGAGTTCCAAAGCACGCTTCGAATTTCGCCGGGTCTTCCTTTAGCTCTACGGTCCCTGGCGCAGCTGAATGTGGCCCAAGGCAACTTCGCGGTTGCGCAAATCTACGCACAAGAGCTTGTGGACAAGAACCAAAAAGATCCGAGTTACCATCTTTTGCTCGGAGACATTCTGTTGCGGCAAGGACAAGCGAAAAAGGCGGAGTCGGAATTGACTGCCGCGATGCAACTGGCCCCGACGAATCCCACGATCCACGTAGCGCTCGGCCAACTCTACGGAGCAGAGAAGAAAGCTCCCGAAGCCGAGAAGGAATTCGAAACGGCAATGGCACAAGCACCGCACAACAGCAGCGTCGTTAGCCAGTACGCGAATTTCCTGATCGCCAATCATCAGCAGCCGAAGGCTCTTTCGACGGCTCAACAATTCGCCGCCGCGAATCCGAACGATCCAGGAGGGCATTTGCTTCTGGGTTCGATCCAGCTTGCCGCGAAAGATTATGCGGGGGCACGCTCGGAGACGGAACGAGCGATCCAGCTCGATCCTAAATTCTTCGGGGCGTATTTGCAGCTCGGACAGCTGTTTCGCGATCAGGGAGATGCGAACGACGCGGCTGCCGCTTACGAGAAGGGCTTGGCATTGCAGCCCCGATCCGCCCCAGTGGCGGCGACGATTGGGAACATTTACCTGGCTGAAGGTAATCTCGATAAAGCCGGCGAGAAATTCCAGCAAGCGCTGGCCCTTGATTCAACGATGGCCGTTGCTGCGAACAACTTAGCGTGGGTCTATGCCGAACAGGGGAAAAATCTCGATGTCGCACTAGGGCTTGCCCAAAAGGCGAAATCTTTGGACCCCAACGCTTTACCGTTTTCCGACACGCTGGCTTGGATAATGTACAAGAAAGGGGATTATTCAGGAGCCGTGCCGCTGCTGCAAGATTGTGTGAAGAAGGACCCTGGTTCGGCCCAATACCGCTACCATCTTGGCATGGCTCTGGTGGCGAATGGGCAAAAAGAGAAAGGCAAAGCCGCGCTGCAAGCGGCGCTGCAAATGAAGCTCGACAGCGCCGATGCACAGCAAGCGCGCCAGGCGCTCGGGCAGGTGCAGTGAAAGGCTATATGCAACCAATTGCAGATAAAATCCACTGGCGTTCAGAGGCATCGGGGTACTGTTACCTACTGCAATCAGCGGTGCCGTCTGTTCCTATACTAAGGGTCTTATTATCAGTGGTTTGAATCTAGCTTGATGTGAGAATCAAACCTTTGACTTTGGCAGGAGGGTTGCAATAGAAGCACTGGGGAATGTAGTTCGGGGAAAATTCGAGGAGGAGACAATGGTAAGAACCATCAGTAAAATTGCAGTAGCTGGTCTCTGCTTACTGGCGCTAGCGGTATTCACGCCACAAGCGAAGGC
>JBAUEX010000098.1:0-4208 GCA_049678845.1 Candidatus Acidiferrales bacterium | reverse complement strand
GCACGACAGTTAGACGCGAGAACCCTGCATTGGTTATCCGCACTATTCCAGAGTTTTCCAAGCATTGAAGCCAATGCATTGGATGTGAAATCGCATTGCCGGTTGCACAATTCCTTGCGTGGCCGAGAACGCTATCCCGGCGGGCCAAGACCGAACGCACGAGAGTGAAACTCGAGCGCAGCGGGGAGGTGCGCGGCGAAATAGCGCCAATCGTGGCCTCCGGGATAAAGATGGAATTCATGCGGGACGTGGCGGGAAGCGAGCGTCTCGTGAAGAGTCTGCGCGCCTTTCTCGAAACCGTAATCATCCTCCATGCCGCAGTCAAAATAGATCTTCATGCCCGCCAGATGGGCGGTGCGCGCCAGTGTGATCGGGTCGTTGCGCTCCCAGAATGCAGCATTGGGCGGCGTGCCAAAAACGGCGAGGACACGCAGCAAGCGTGATTGCCTGGGATTCGCGAATTTCACGTCCGGAAGCTTGCCGAGCAATGCGGCGCTGCTTGCGCTGACGGACGTAAATAATTCCGGATGGCGAAACGCCAGGTGCAAAGCGCCATAGCCGCCCATGGAGATTCCCCCGATGGCGCGGTAACGGCGGCCGGGCCGCGTGCGGTATGTGTGTTCAACGAAAGGCAGAAATTCGCGGATGAAGAAATCCTCATAACGCTCGCGGCCATCGCGCGAGTTGATATAAAAACTCGTGTCGGCATCCGGCGTGACAATGAGAAATTCGCCGACTTGTTTTTGCTCCCAAAGATCGTCGATCAGGTTCCATCCGCCCGAGCTGACGAGCATCTGCTCGTTTTCGCCCAGACCGTGAAGAAAATAGAGAACTGGATAATGTTGCGTTTTATTCTCGTCGTAACTTGGCGGCAAGATGGCGCAGTAGCGCACCTCACGGCCAAGAATTTGGCTGTGCGTCGAGCGGCATTCGATGCGACCCAGCGAGGCGCGCGCCGGTTGAGCAAGCGCGAGGCCAAGGAAAGCGAACACCGCGAAAAGCGCGGCGCGCCACCATTTATTCATACCGTAGAGCCTCGACGGGATTGAGGTGCGCGGCGCGCGAGGCGGGGTATAGTCCCGCGGCGAGGCTGACGACGATGGCGAAAGCGATCGCGCCAAGCGCAAGCCACAGGGGTACAGCGGAAATGTTCACAGGCGGCAGATTTTGGCGGCTGAGGTAAAAGTTTGTTCCGAGGGTGACGCCTTTGCCGATCAGCCATCCGAGCGCGACTCCGCCCATGCCTCCGACGAGACCCATGACGCCCGCTTCCGCGAAAAAGAGCTGCTTGATATCGCGATCGTCCGCGCCCAGGGCTTTGAAAACGCCGATTTCGCGGCGGCGCTCGAGAATGGCCATGACAAGCGTGTTGACAATACCGAGCGTGGCGACGGCCAATGCGAGGCTGCCGAAAATTCCGAGGAGCAGATCAATTACGGTGAAAAACAGACGGAGATTGCGAGTGGTGTCGAGCAAGGAAAAGGTGGTGAAGCCCATACCTTTGATCGCAGCTTCGACCTGCGGAACCTGTGTGGGACTTTTCACACGGGCCGTGAGGCTCGCGTAACTGCTCGTCTTCCTGGAGCCGTTCAATACATCGCGAAGATCATTGACTTGCGTCGCGCTAAGAGTCTCGGCAACGGCGAGCGGAATAAATACGCGGCTGCGGCCGAAAGCGCCGAAGCCGCCCTCGGGTTCCGTGGAGATGATGCCGACGATCCGCAATTTCTTTTCGTGCGGAACGACGGAGAAGCCAGCGCCTGCGGAACTTTTGTTGCCCGTGGCGGACGATTGCGCGGCTTTGCCGCTTTGCGTCGGGAGGGCCTGTCGCTCGGCGTAGCGCAAGACGAGGTCTTGGCCGATCAGCGCAGATGGCTGGGCAGAAAGCTCTTTGGCGAATTCGACTTGAAGGATGGCCTCATCGGCCCTGGGACTGGAGAAGAATTTGCCTTGCATGCCGTCGAAAGCGCCGTCCGTGCGCGCGGAATCAGGCATGCCGGCGACCATGGTCGGATACGGCTTATCGTTGTAGCGGATTTCGGTCATGAAACGAATCTCGGGATAGACTTCGTTGACGTTTGGGAGGCCCGCGATTTCCCGGCGGGCGGACTCGTCGAGCGGACGCGCTGGACCCGATGAATCGGCGGGTTGATCCTGTCGCGAGCGGCGTTCGTAGTCGCCGACGTTGTAACGCGACGCGACAAAAATAGCGTTAAACAAGCCGCTGTTGGCAAGGCGCTGAGAAGCGAATTGCTGCAAGCCGACGCCAAGCGAAAGCATCGCGACCAAAGAAGCTACGCCGACCGCAACGCCCAGCGTGGTGAGCGAATTCCGCAGTATGGCTTCGCGCAAATTGCGGACGGCGAGTTCGGTCAAGTCACCGATTTTCACGATGGCGCTCCGTCGCGGGCCTTCGCCGTGATGCTGATTAATTTCCCGTCGGCCACGGTGGCGATGCGATGCGCAAAACGCTCGGCCAGGGGACGCTCGTGCGTGACCATTACTATGGTCATGCCCATCGATTGATTGAAATTTCTGAGCAGCAGCATGATTTCTTCGCCGGTGACGCTGTCCAAGTTTCCGGTAGGTTCGTCGGCGAGCAGAATCGTTGGGCGATTCACCACAGCGCGAGCGAGCGCGGCGCGCTGCTGTTCGCCTCCGGAAAGCTCACTGGGGCGGTGCGCCAGACGCTTTTCCAGATGCACGTGCTCGAGCGCCTCGCGAACGCGCGCCGCACGGTCCGCGCGGTCGACTTCCGCCAAACGCAAAGGGAGCTCCACGTTTTCCTCAAGGGTCATGCGCGGCAGCAAGTTGAACGCTTGAAAAACCATTCCGACGGTGAGGCTGCGATAACGCGCAAGTTCGTGCGTATCCATTTCCGCGAGATTGCGTCCTCGTACGACGATCGCGCCGGCGGTGGGGCGGTCGAGACCAGCGAGCAAATTCAGGAGAGTGGACTTGCCGGAGCCGGAAGTGCCGAGAAGCGCCAAGAATTCGCCTGTGCCTACGCTGAGGCTTACATCGTCAACGGCACGAATGAGCGCGGCGCCCATTTGATAATGGCGCGAGACGCTGTCCGCGTGAATCGCGACTCCGTTGTTACCTTGTGGCATTTACCATCCTCGATGTTACTACGCGTCGGAAAGACCACAAGTTTCCTTTATTTATTAGCGGACAGGGCAAGGAGGAGAGTTTGGACGCGGAGCTTCGTGAGGAGACTAGTCTGCATTACAAACGACTGCGCGAAGACCCCGATTCGAAGTCTTCGCGCAGCCGGTATGAACGGTATGAAATTTGGGCAAGATGAACGGGCTAATTGGCCGCTCCGCGAGAGTGCGGACGGTCGCTTTCAGCGTAGTCGGCGGAGGATTCGCCCGTGGAGGAGATATCTTCCGCCCCGGTATTCTTCAGGATCTCCTTGCCCCGTTTGACCCAATCCGAGTTGTCGCAATGGATGGACACGAGAATTCCGCCCTTTTCCATGCGACCCTGATAACGCTTTGCTTCGTATTCGGGAATGCCCATACCCACCAGGGCCCCGACGAAGCCGCCAACTGCGCCGCCCGCACCAATGCCGGCCAGAGCGGACAGAATCGGGCCGGCCGCGATAAACGGCCCAAGGCCTGGAATCGCAAGCGCACCAATTCCCACGAGCCAGCCGAGCGCTCCGCCAATGACAGCGCCGGAACCTGCGCCTGTGGTTGCGCCTTCCGGTGCCTTGGTGTTTTTCTCGGTAAGAAGATCTTTCGAGCCGAGATTCTCAGGAAGAAGCACGGAAACATCCGCATTTCGGAATCCCGCGTCCTTCAAAGTTCCCAGGGCATATTCGACCCCAGGGCGATTCGCGTAAATACCAAATACTGCCGTATTCTTGCCAGCCATGGTGTTCCTCCAATTTTCTTCGAATTTGCTTATTGCGCCGACTGTTTGGGAACCACCCGGATTTCGTCGGTTACGTTTCCCTCGCCTGCAATCTCTGTGGCTTTTGCCGCGACCACTTCTTTCTCTTTACGCGAGTTGACGGGCCCCTTCAGCGTGACGTGTCCATTTCTGGTGATGACCTTAACGTTGTGGGCGTAGGTGGAAAGGGCCTTGTCGTTCATAATCAAGCGCCGGATGCGCCGGGTCATTTCCAGATCGGAGGAATTGTTTTTCTGTTGGTCCGCGGTCACGCCGGCGTTTTGATTTCTCTTCGTGTTGTCGGGGGG
>JBAUEX010000097.1:0-34085 GCA_049678845.1 Candidatus Acidiferrales bacterium | reverse complement strand
GATTGCCGGCTCCGGCGAGCCACAAGAACAAACAAAGGATTCCCCGCATGCTGCTCATTAAAAACGGCCGCGTTCTCGATCCTGCCTCGAAGACTGACGCGCGTCTCGACGTCCTGATCGACAAAGGCCGCATCGCAAAACTCGCCGCCGGAATCTCCGTTCCCGATGCTCTGGTCCTCGACGCGCCGAATTGCATCGTCGCGCCAGGCTTCATCGACCTCCATTGCCACCTGCGCGAGCCCGGCCAGGAGGTTTCCGAGACAATCGAATCCGGCGCACAATCCGCCGCGCGCGGAGGGTTCACCGCGATTTGCCCCATGCCCAACACGCAGCCCGTGAATGACAACGCCTCCGTTACGCGCTCGATCATGGAACGCGCCGCCGCAGTTTCGCCTGTGCGCATCTGGCCCATTGGCGCGGCATCAAAGGAGAGCAAAGGTGAACAGCTCGCCGACATCGCGGCGATGCAACAGGCTGGCGCCGTCGCTGTCAGCGACGATGGCAAACCCGTCGCCACGGCTCGGCTTCTGCGGCAAGTGATGGATTATTGCGGCCCGCTCGGATTGACGGTCATTGACCACTGTGAAGACTCGTCTCTGGCTGCCGGTGGCGTGATGCGCGAAGGCCCGCGTTCCATTCGGCTCGGCTTGAGGGGCATGCCTGCCGCCGCCGAATCGATTTGCGCGGGACGCGACATCGAAATCGCCGCGCTCACCGGCGCGCGATTACACATCGCGCATCTCTCGACGCGCGGCTCGCTCGAACACGTGCGCGAAGCCAAGCGCCGGGGCCTCGCTGTCACATGTGAAGTCACGCCGCATCACTTCACGCTGATCGACGAAGACGTTCAATATGATTCGCGCTTCAAAATGAACCCGCCGCTCGCTTCGCGCGACGATCGCGACGCGCTCCTCGAAGGACTCGTCAACGGCACCGTTGACGCCGTCGCCACCGATCACGCCCCGCATCATCCCGCCAGCAAAGACGTGGAATTCGACCGCGCTCCCTTCGGCATCACCGGCTTCGAGACCGCCATTGCTCTCGCCCTCGAGCAACTCGTCCGCACCAATCGCATTTCGCTCATGCGCATGGTGGAATTATTCACCACCGGCCCCGCGCGCGTCCTCGGCCTGAGCCAAAAAACGGAACGCAAGCTCGCCGAAGGCAGCGTTGCGGACATTACAATTTTCTCCACCGACCGCGCCTGGACATACCGCGCGGTTGAATCCTCCAGCCGCTCCCGCAACACGCCCTTTGACAATCGCAATTTCCACGGCGGCCCGGTCGCCACAATCGTCGCTGGCAAAATCGTTTACCGAGCCTGAGCGATGGCCCGCCAAATTGGTCCATCAGAAACAGTGCCCGAATGCCCTGGAACTGCAAGGAAAGTTCCGTTGCTCTTAACATTTGTCCTGCTTTGGAAACTGCGCGTCGATATCCCCTAGGTTTTCGACCGGAAATTGCGACAATAGGCGTTCACTCGAACTCACGAATGAGCGAACGACGCTGCAAATTAATCCAGACGCTGCTTCTGATTCTAATCGCGCCTCTGTTGCCGGCTCCCTCAACGAGGGCGCAGCAGCAACCGCCTTCGTCCCCTCCCTCCGCTCAGCAAACTCCCAAAACGCGGGCTGCGACCGGCGATCAGGAGAAAAAAAAGAAGAAGAGCGACCTGGAGAAGGAAACCGGAACCGTAAACGACCGCATATTCGAAGTGATGCCCAACTACGGGACAGTTGAAAGCACCCTCGCGCTTCCGCCCATTTCAAGCGGCCAGAAGTTCAGGCTCGCCACCGCAGGAGTGACTGACTATTTCACCTACCCGTTCATCGGTTTTCTCGCCGCTCTCGACCAAGCGAACGATTCTCCCAAATCGTGGGGACAGGGCTGGGGTGCTTACGGAAAACGCTACGGCGCGTCCTACGCCGACAACGGAATCGGCACTTACATGACCACGGCCATTTTCCCGAGTTTGCTGCATGAAGATCCGCGCTACTACCAGATGAAAAAAGGCGGCTTCTCCCATCGCGCCTACTATTCGCTTAACCGGCTATTCGTGGCGCGCACCGATTCAGGGCACTCGCGATTCAACTATTCGGAGATTGTCGGCAATGCCGCTGCCACGGGAATCTCCAATATTTACCATGCCCCGGAAGATCGCACGGTCTCGCGAAATTTAGGAACGTGGGGGATGTTGATCATGTGGGATGGCGTGTCCAACGAGATGAAGGAATTCTGGCCAGACATTCGCCGCAAGGTGTTTCACAAAACTTCTCCCTAATGCGGCTGCAAGACACGTCCCTGATCCTTATTTCGATGCCGGGTTGGCAGGCGGCTGGCCTTTGCTCGCCGGTGGAACAACTCCATTCATCCGCAAGTACTCCACCATTTGCCCATAATGGTCGAACGCGTGCGTGCACCCGAAGCTGGCCAGCGCCAGCCGCGTGTTCAAGAACGAAATGGGCGGCTTGCTGATCGGAGTCGTGGCATTCCGCGCCGTGATCGTCGCAAAGGCCTTGTGGCCCAGCGCGAACGAATCCTTCAAATATTTCACGATCTGCTCTTTGGTCTGGATATCATCGGGTCCGTTCATTTGTTCATTGGCGCTTACGCCCGGCGGCGGAGTCTGGCCGAGAATCGCGCTGTAAAACGCAAAGTTCACCGTCGCGACATGCTTCACTTCTTGCGCGAAGGTCCGTACGCCCTTGAAATCTCCGTTTGTCGGAGCGAACGAGTACTTACCCTCCGGCATTGCCTCGGCCGCCGACACGAATTCATGTTCCACAATTCCGAGCTGCGTGTTCATCACCGATGCGATCGTTGGCGGCGCGGCGGCCTTCTTCTGTTGGGCCGGCGCTGTAACGGCGAACGCTAGCAATCCCACTGCTACCACCAGGAATCCCGTTGCTGTTTTCATGTTGTTTCGCTCCTGGAATTTTCGCTCCACGAACAGAGGTCTCCCGGCTTGCTACACCATCTGAAATTCAGTCGTCACCGGCGTTCCGCGCACCACCGACTGCGTCACCGGCGAGCCGTCCACAGCAAGCTTCCAGAGTTCCTTCAGCGTCGCCTCGTCCGCGTCGGCACGCACAAACAGCTTCGCATTGATTCCGCGGTACCCCGGATTGCCCTTATCGTCGAGCCCCGCCCATTTCAAAATATTGTCGAAGTTTCCTTCGAGCGTGATTTCCATGTCATGAATCTTCACTCCGCGCTTTGTCGCGTTCAGCACGAAGCCCACAGTCATGCACGCGCCCATGGCGGAGAGAAGCTGTTCGTGCGCGCTGGCGGCCAGGTCGCAGGCGTCGAGTCCGGCGGGCTCATCCATTTCGACCGCGTGCGTGCGCATATAGGCCTTCGCGTGAAAGCCGCCCTGCCAGACGACGCGCGATTTCCACGGCCCGCTGACACCAGCGAGAACATCGGGCTGCTTCAGCGATTCCAGAATACCCTTCAGCTTCTCAGGATGCAGGCCATTCAGTGTTTCTTCGGACATCTTCGGTTCAGTCATTTTCTTCTCCTTTTTTTTCCGGTTACTGTCCTGCCGCCTTGCCCTGGAATTCCTTGCGAAGCTGCCGCGCCGCCTCGCTGATCGTGGCCATTTTTTTAGTGGCAATCTCGGCGGTGTTCACGTTGCGTTCGGCGAACGTCCCGAACCCGCAATCTGGATTCAGGAATATTTTCTCGGGGTCGTAAAACTTCGCCAGTTCTTTCACGCGCGCCACAATCTGTGCCGGCGGCTCGATTTCATCCGTCCGCGGATTCACCACGCCCAGCCCGATCTCTTTGTCGTTTTTGTATTCCTTGAAGACTTCCAGCTCACCCGCGCGGGGTGTCGCAAACTCCAGCACGAGTTGGTGAATATTCATGTCCATTAGATAAGGCAACATCGGCCCGTAATTGCCCTTCAGCAGCACTTCCTCACGCCGGCTCCAATTGCCCCGGCAAACGTGCACGCCGAATCGCACGCCGTCAATTCCATCCACCGTTTCGTTCATCAGTCTCACCGCAAGCTCCAACTCATCGGTGGGATCGCGACGATTTGGCAGCGCGGCGCACATAAATGTTTCCGTGCTCTCGGATCCGTAGACAATCTGGCTCAGAATCGGCTCATCGAACTGAATAAACTCCACGCCTTTCGCCTTGAGAGCCAGTACTTCCTTGCGCAGAATGCGCACCACGTCTTTCGCCAGATCTTCCGGCTGAGGATAAACGTTATTCGATAGTCCCTCGAACCAGCTCGAACGCGTCAGCATGTACGGGCCCGGCAGCGGCACTTTCAGCGGCCGCGACGTGTGTTTCTTCGCGAAATCCACTTCGTCCTGCGCCAGCCCATTTTTCTCGGTCAGCCGCTCGACCACGATCGGGCTCTTGATCGCGAACGCGGGAACGTCCAGCGCGCGCAGCACTTCCTCGTAACGCGCGCGATCTTTCATGAAGTCCATCAGCTCGGATACTTTCATCAGACGCATGCCACCGAGCTTCTCCACCACGAACGAATAAAAATTGTCGCGTCGCTGCTCGCCGTCGGTCGGAATGTCCACGCCCGCTTCTTCCTGCGCGTTCAGGCACTCAATTACAGCGCGATCTGCCGCGGCTTGAAATTCCTGCTCCGTGCCGCCCGATTGCCGTTTGCGCAGCGCTTGAACCAAATACGCCGGCCGCGGCCAGCTCCCTACCACCGTCACCGGAAATAATTTCTTTTCAGACATGAGCGCGTTCTCCCTTTTCGTTTTCCTCGAATGTACTTTCGACCGGCAAGCCACTGCGAGCCCATTCAGCGTATGACCCATCGTAAAGCGACACCTTGAATCCAAGCTGGGCCAGCGCCAAAAAACCCAGCGCCGCGCGAACTCCTGTACGGCAATAAGCAATCGCGCAATCGTTTGAGGAAATCCCATGCGACAAAAATAATTCTTCGAGCTGCTCGTTGGGCTTCAGAAGCCGTCCCGCCGCGCCCATTTCCTGGCATGGCAAATTCACCGCGCCCGGGATGTGCCCGGGACGCTCGTCCAAATCTGTCTTACCGGAAAATTCATCCGCGCCACGCAAGTCGATTCGTTTCGCTCCCGCGGCTTGTTGCATTGCCTGCAAACTCGTTCGCAGCTCGCTTCTCGGATTCGCCACAAATTCGCGCTGCTCTGGAGGTACGGGCCGGTAAAACGCCTCGCGTCCGTCGCCGATCCACTGTTCCCAAAAACTCTCCATCACATGCACATCGCCGCGGCCAAGATAAATCAGCATCCATGCAAGAAAGGCGGCATTGCGCCCGTCCGCATTATCGTAAATCACAGGCGCGCGATGCGCATCGAGGCCGGCCTTGCCGATCCGCCGCGCCAGTTCGCCGTTCGGCAGCAAATTCCCCTGCGAGTCGCGCAGCTTGGCTACGGAAAGATTGACCGCGTTTTTTGGATGCCCTGCCATGTAACGCACGGCTGACCGAGGATCGAGCACCAGAAAATCCGGCGAGTCGAGACGCTTCGCTACCCAGTCTGCAGAGACCAATCGGAACACAGTCATCTCACCTTGGATGTGTTAAGCATTGCCGAGATTCACGTTTCTGCTGTGTCCCTGCCCGCGCCGCAGGACGCACTGGAATGTCAAATCCTGGCGGCATTCTAAAACAACCCCACCCGGAAGTCATTCTCGTCCCTGGTCAGTTTTAAGTCTCGCGGACCAATCAAGAGGGACTGCGAACGCGCGGTGAACGCGATACAGCACCCAAGCTGTAGCCGCTCCTGCAGGAACCGCAAGCCACCAGCCGGAATCCACAACGATCTGCGGGCCGGTCCCAAAAAAACTGACCGCACGCGACGCCATCGTGCGACCCGTCATATTTTTTATTCCGTCCAGAAACCAAAACGCTACGATGGACGCCGAACTCAGCGCCGAACCCAGAATCATCCATTGCCAGGATCTCTGATACTTTGCGAGGCGAGCGGCGCGTCGCAACAAAAACCCAACCAACAGTGCCGTTGGCGCTCCAAGCATTAGCCCGTAAAAATTAAAAACGAGAAAGCTGAACGCGACGCCCAAATCAGCTATATCGGGCGAATGCACGATCACCGTCCGAGCCCAGACGAATGAGCTCATAAACAAACAGCCGCAAACCCACGCGGCCAGGTAGTACGCCAGGCTTCCTTGACGCGTCATATGCGCCGCTGAAGGTTGGGAAAATCCTGCCAAACCTTGACGCCGCAGAAATGCGAGCCTTCAGTGCAAATGGGTGTTGTGATGCCGGCGCGAAGATAGCAGGGCGGCCCGATATAACGCGCAAGTTCGGGAAATACAGCTCGAACCTGCTCCACCTCTTCCACCGAGGCTTGGTAAATCTCTTCCTGCGCGTTGAAACAGGTGCGCATGGTCCATTTGTGCAGCAGGTGAAGCAGCGAGCCCGTTCCGACCAGCCGGATTGCCTGGGCATTGGGCAACAGATACAGCGCGATTTCAGCGGGCACGCCACGGTCGAGTAATTCATTTTTCGTGGCCCACGCCTCGGCCATGGCGGTTTCGTAGACTTCGCGGGCGCGGGGATTGTCGCGGATCAGCATGGGCGTGATGTAATCAGGTGCACGCGTGTCGGCCAGCGTGAGAATGGGCCGCGAGCCCGGAATCATGCGATGACGTTGATCCTGGCTATCCGCCGTATGACTGATTTTCTTCGCAAAGGTAAAATTCGCGTGTTGCAGCGCGCGCATCATCGGCGCGTGCACTCCGATATTCAGTGTTTCATGGCGATAGGGATTGCGCGCCGGATTCAAAAGACGGTCCAGCGCTTCCGCATCGGGACAATCTTTCTCCGTCACGCCCACCACCGTGCGATAGGCAGCGGCAACACTTTGCATCGCGCGCGGCGAATGATCCACAAGCTTTGAAGTCTGGCCGTGAAGCTGCGAATCGAACTCCCTTGTGAATGATTCGCCGTTCGCAGCATTCCTCGCCGCGGTCCATTCCGGCAAATCCTCGATCGCCATCGGCTCGGTCTGAAAGCGATCGAAGAACTGCGGGTCACTTTCATGAACGCGGTCGACCATCGCCCGAAGGATGGCCCGCGATTCTGCAGGTGTGTCGCAAGCCGCCTGCATCCGCCATAGCCGGTGCAGCACAATGCCCGAAAGCGTGTGCACCATCGTCGTGAATGCGGCGACGGGTAAAACGTAACGCGCAATCTCAATCGCACGCTTCCCCGCGGCGCCCTTTATTTTTTCAATCCTCCGCAGGTGCGACATGGGCCCGATGTGCCAAATATCGCTCAAAATCTTGCTGGCCTCCGGTTCCAATATTCTCGACAGTTCGCGGTAATGCGCCCACGCACGCGCAACGGCATGCACATAGAAGGTGCGGTCGGCCGCGCTGAAACGCTCACCTTCAGGCGGCACATACGCGTGAGCCCGATCGAGACGCACGTAGCGCTGGCTCTGCTGCTCGGAATTGTAAAAAGGGTGGGCGTGCAGAAACGACCAGACAAATTGTCGGCTGACATTTTCCAGGCCAAATTCGAAGTGCGCGTGCTGATAAACGGTGTGATGTCCGCTATAGAAGGTGGCTGCCCCGATATTCACACGCTGCTTCTCTGTGATTTCTTCCGCGGCGATGATTCGCGGCGAATAGCACGTGCGCGCCGCGGCAATGGCCGAATCATAAGGGTGCGCGAACGCGTTTCGCAGCGTGACGCGCGGCGCAGCAGTTTCGACCGGTTCGAACGGCACGGCGGACATCGGGTGGCCCATAATCGGACGCCATTCTACACCGAGTCGCCCACCGCTGCATCGACGCGGCCTCTTCGTCAGGGAACCCGCGTGCCCAGCGGTCTATTCGGGAGGGTACGAAGGTACCATTTACACGTTTCAAGCCAACCGCTACTCTACCCTCGAGAATTGAATCGAGGCTCTGGCTAAACCCAGGGATTGAGAGGGGTGTACCGTTTAGGCACAAGGCCTAAACTTTTACCCCTTGACGGCACCAAACCACATAGAATCCCCCCGTTCCTAAACTTGGGGGGGTCCTATGAATAAGTTCCTGATGTTAGTGGTGTTGGTGCTATTGGTACTGGCGAGTGCGGTTGGACTGCGCAACTTAACGGCCAATCAGACGGTCGGCCAACAGGTTGCGAGCACAAGCAATCCGGTACCGGTAATGCCCGACAACTTGGCGGCAAGCACGAGCAATCCCGTGCCAGTGATGCCCGACGGGCGTTAAAGCCGACTTCCTGAAAGGGAAGCTGGTGCTATCCTGGGCTAGGCCGTAAGAGAAAACTCTATGCTTGGCCCATTTGATTACGTACTCGTGCTCCTCGGCTTGTTAGCCGAGGCGTACGTTGTACTTCGCCTCTGCCTTTCAGAGAAATTTCTACGCTATTTCTCCCTTAATATCTACATGTTAGGGGTCGTAGGTGTCACAATTGGGCAAGACTTTGCCCTGCTTAAGTTCGGAGTTTCATCTCCCGCGTACGCATACGTTTACTACTACACGGACGCTCTCCTCACGATAGCGCTCTTCTTTGTCATCATGAGTTTTTACCAGCAGGTGTTTCATCAGATGGGGGTCGGTAAGTACGTTCGTTGGACCTCTGTTTTTCTCCTCTCTGCCACGGCTCTATTTTCCTATTTGGTTGTTCGGCGAATGCCAAGCCATCATCTCACCAGCCGATTTGCGGTAGAGATGAGCCAAAACCTTTATTTCGTGGGTGTGGTGCTCACATATCTGCTATGGGGCGCCATCCTGAAACTGCGTGAAACCCGAACGCGGCTGATACAACTGGTACTCGCCCTTGGCATTTTTTTCAGCGCCGATGCCGCGGCTTATGCCCTTCGCAGCCTTTTTCCCGGCCTGGAAGCCAATTTCCTTAAATGGGTGCCGCCCTTAGTCGGCACCTTCCTTCCGCTGGCTTGGGCCTACACTTTCACGAAGATTTCCGAGGATGCGCGGCTCGAAACCGCTCGCGTGGCCTTACCGCGAATGGCGGCGCATCAACACTCATGATTGCCGCGCTTATTTGCGTGATTTCCGTTGCAGCGTTCCTGCAATTCTTCATCTCCTATTCTCGCTCGATCATTGCCGCATACCGCAAGTCGGAGCTTTCCGAGCAAGTCCGGGAAGTCGTGGGAATCGATGGCCAGGAAGTGAACAGCGACCAGTTTGGTCGCCTCGTGCAGCTTGTGCGCCTGTGCCCGCAGAAGGGCGATGATCAAACGGATCTGAAAGTCGTTGGAGTCTATTATTGGATGATGGGCGTTCTGCGTTCGGCCGCGCGCCAGCTCGCACCGCGTATCACTTCGTGGGCTGAACAGGAGCGCGCCGGCTGCGCCTATTTCGTTGCCGTGGCGCTCGACCGCCGCATCGCTTATAGCCGTGATTTGCTTGCGCAGCAGATGTCCGACCGCTAGGCCGCTAGGCACTCGCCTGTACGCGCCTTCCTTCCCCTGCTAAGATATTCCTGGGAGTGCTTCGCGTCCTTCATCATGAGAATTCCGGTTCGCCAGATCCTCCGAAACACCATCCGGCGCCATAGAATGTTGCGCTCGGGAAACAGGCTCGGATTGGCCGTCTCCGGAGGCGCTGATTCAGTCGCGCTTTTGCGCCTGTTTGAAGAACTCCACAACGAACTGGGAATCACGCTCTGCGTGCTGCATTTTAACCATCAGCTCCGCGGAACACATTCTGACGCCGACGAGGCTTTTGTGAAGTCGCTCGCGGTCGCCAGGGGCATGGAGTGCTTTACGGAAGCTGCCGACGTCGCCGCAGTTGCGAAGCAGCGTGGCTGGAACCTGGAGGATGCCGCTCGCCGGTTGCGCTACGAGTTTTTCGAGAAAATCATTTCGCGACATGCCGTGGACTGCGTCGCCACCGCGCACACCGCCGACGACCAAGCTGAAACAGTTCTTGCGCGCATGATTCGCGGTACGGGACTTGCCGGCCTTTCTTCCATCCATCCCGTCCGCGGCAAAATCATCCGCCCGCTTATCGAAATCCGCCGCGACGATCTTCGTTCCTTCCTGGCCGAATGCGAGCAGGAATGGCGTGAAGATGCCACCAATCGCGACACACAGCGACTTCGCGCCCGCGTGCGCCACCGCTTGTTGCCAGAACTCGAAACAAACTTCTCCCCGTCGATCACGGATCGGCTGTGCGATTTGGCGTCGCTTGCCCGCGACGATCGAGATTTCTGGTCCGCGTTCGTCGAAGGACGCTTCCAACGGCTCGTCTCACGCGCCACAAAAGGATTTTCCGTTAACGTGAATGAGTTGCTTCTTCCCATCCCAGATTTGCCCCATCAGAAAGACGCGGCATCCAATCCCTGCCATGCATTGACGCAACGCCTGGTGCGCCGTTTATACGCGGAAGCGGCCCACACAGAAGGCCAGCTCACGCGCAAGCACGTCGAACAAGTAATCTCGCTGGCAGAACGCGGCTCAAGCGGCGGGAAACTGGAGCTTCCGGGCGGAGTCACCGTCGAACGCGAATTCGGTACATTGATTTTCTGCCAGTCGGACCAGACGACCAGGCTCACGTCAGATCAAACAAACTCCCCTGCGGTTGCTTCTTATCAATATGAGGTGACGCTCCCAGAAAGCGGTTCGACCGCTATTTCCATTCCGGAACTTGGGCGCTCCTTCCGTTTGAAAATGATTGACTGGCCCACGGCGCAGCGCGACACTAGGAATGAGGGTGTCGTTCTGGACGCGGAGCGGCTGGCCGCGCCGTTAGTATTTCGCAATTGGAGTCCGGGCGATGCCTATCGGCCGTCCGGCCGGCGGCAAACGCGCAAGCTGACGCGCATGTTCGTTCGGGGCCGGGTGGGTTTCACCGAAAGAGCCCTGTGGCCTGTGCTCACGAGTGCTGGCCGGGTCGCTTGGGCGGATCGGATGCCTGTGGCAGACGAATTCTCGACAACCGACGCCACGCGAACCGGTCTGTGGATTGTCGTGAACACTCCGTTGAGGCAGGCGTGAAGGTCGCATACTCCCGCAAACAGTTGGCGACGCGGGTGGCCCAGATGGGCCGGACGATCTCCCAGGATTACAGCGATCGCACCCTGCACGTGGTGACGATCCTCGAGAATTCGTTTTTGTTTGCGGCTGATTTGGTCCGCGAGATTTCGCAGCCGGTCGTTTGCCATTTTGTCAGGTCGGAGCTGCGCCAGGTGGATCTTGGAGGCTTTCGCAGGTCCGAGGTTTTCTTCTCGACGCCTCCCACGCTGGAAGGACGCGACGTCTTGCTCGTCGATGCCATCCTTCACACGGGGGTGCCGCAGGATTTCTTATGGAAGCGCATCGAAGAGTGCCGGCCCCGTTCGCTAAATTTGGCGGTGCTGTTTGACAAGCCGCGCGAACGCAAAGTGGGCCTGCGGGCCACATACGTGGGGTTTGATTCTGCATCTAAATATTGGGTGGGGTATGGGCTGGCTGGCCGCGATGGCCTCTACCGCAACCTGCCCTATGTAGGAAGCCTAGAGGTTCGGCAAGCCGAGGCCAAGCGGGCTAGAGGGCGTAAGCCCAAGCGTTCAAAACGATCGTAATCTGGAAGGCCATGGGCTCCAGAGGGTGAGGTAAGACGGTGAACTCAACAGTCAAGACAATTTTATTCTGGATGGCAATGATCCTTCTCGCCGTCCTGCTCTGGCGAATGGCCTCGACCGGAGGTCAGACGGCGCGCGATCAAACGCCGAGCTACACCGACTTCCAGGCCCAGGTGGAGAAGGGCAACGTCAGCGAAGTCACAATTATGCTTTCTCCGGTCAGCGCCGAAGTCGATGGCGAATTCCGCGAGCCAAAAACAAAATTCCACGTCACCGTCCCGAAGGAAACTCTCAGCGACCTGACCAAGGAACTCCAAGCGAAAAACGTCGATGTCAATATCAAGGAAGTTCGCAACAATGACTGGGTTAGCTTCCTGATCGATGGCGTTCCCTTCCTACTGCTTCTCGTTGTTTTCCTCATCATGATGCGGCAGATGCAGTCCGGCGGAAATAAAGCCCTGAGCTTCGGCAAATCGCGCGCGCGTCTGCTGACGGCGCAGCAGAAGAAAGCCACATTCAAGGACGTGGCAGGCATCGAAGAAGCCAAGGAAGAGTTGCAGGAAATCATCGACTTCTTGAAAGACCCGCAGAAATTCCAGCGCCTCGGCGGCCGTATCCCCAAGGGCGTGCTGCTTGTCGGCCCTCCGGGAACAGGAAAAACTCTGCTCGCCCGCGCCATCGCTGGCGAGGCGAACGTCCCCTTCTTTTCGATCTCCGGTTCCGATTTCGTCGAGATGTTCGTCGGAGTGGGCGCCAGCCGCGTCCGCGATTTGTTCGAGCAGGGCAAGAAAAACGCTCCGTGCATTATCTTCATCGACGAAATCGACGCCGTCGGTCGCCATCGCGGCGCAGGTCTCGGCGGCGGCCACGATGAACGCGAACAAACATTGAATGCGTTGCTCGTCGAAATGGACGGCTTCGAATCGAATGAAGGCGTCATATTAATTGCCGCTACAAACCGCCCCGACGTCCTCGATCCCGCATTGCTGCGGCCGGGCCGTTTCGACCGCCGCGTTGTCGTTCCTCGTCCTGACGTCAAGGGCCGCGAAGAAATTCTTCGCGTGCACACGCGCAAGGTGCCTATCTCCGAAAATGTGAATCTTTCGATTCTCGCTCGCGGCACGCCCGGCTTTTCAGGCGCGGATCTTGCCAACCTGGTGAACGAAGCGGCGCTGTGGGCGGCTCGACAAAACCGCAAACTCGTCATCATGGAAGATTTTGAGATGGCGAAAGACAAAGTCCTGATGGGTGCCGAGCGGAAATCGATGATCCTCTCCGACGAGGAGAAGAAGAACACGGCGTACCACGAAGCCGGTCACGCACTGGTCGCCGCGATGACTCCGGGCGCCGACCCCCTGCACAAAGTCACCATCATTCCCCGCGGCATGGCGCTGGGCGTCACCATGCAGCTCCCTATCGACGACAAGCATACCTACACGCGCGAATTTCTCGAGAGCCAGCTCTCCGTTTTAATGGGCGGACGCGCCGCTGAGGAAATTTTCCTCCAACACGTTACCACGGGCGCGGGCAACGACATTGAGCGTGCCACGGAAATCGCCCGACAAATGGTCTGCGAATGGGGTATGAGCACTCTCGGGCCGCTCACCTTCGGCAAAAAGGAAGAGGCTATTTTCCTGGGACGTGAAATCGCGCAGCATCGCGACTATTCCGAGGACACCGCAATCAAAATTGATAACGAGGTACGCAGCATCGTCACCGCCGCTTACACGCGCGCGCGCAATATCCTCGAAACTCATCGCGACGCGCTGGAACGCGTGGCCCAGGCTCTTCTCGTCCGCGAAGTGCTCGACGCAAATGAGCTCAAGCTCTTGATGGAAGGCAAGCCGCTCCCCGACAAACCGCTGCCGCCGCCTCCTTCCGCGCCTCCCGTGCCATCCAAGGAGCCGCAACTCAGTTTGCGGCCGGAGCCGCGCGCGGTTCCGGGCATGGCCAAGGGCGAAAAGCCGGCGCCCGCTTGATAATCTCCAGGCGCGAGCGCCTGCTCGCAGATGAAACGCGCCTGTTTGCGCCGAATGTCGTAAAATACCCGCATGGCGCGCCAACCGCTATCCTCAATCGAAGTCGATTGCCCGTGTTGCCAAGCCAAGCTCACGGTTGATCCTGAACTCGGCGTCGTGCTCTCGCACATTCCGCCGCCGAAACCGCCGCCGTCGGTTGATCTTGACGACACTGCGCGCTTGCTCAAGGAGCAGGCCGAACGCGTGGAGGCGAAATTCCGGCAGTCCGTCGAAGCCGAGCGCACCAAGGAAGACGTGCTCGCGCGCAAGTTCGCCGAAGGTCTCAAGAAAGCGAAAGACAAGCCCGTCGAAAAACCGATTCGCGATTTCGATCTCGACTGAACTCGGCTTCCGGTCACCTTCCCGTCGGGCTACACTCAAGCCATGAAATTTTTCCCCGCGCGCGCTGCCCTCGTCGCTGTTTTCGGAATTTCCCTGCTTCTCCCCACATCTTCTTCTTTTGCGCAGAAAAAGAAGAAACTCCCTCGACCCATGCAAATGGACGCCGGCGTTCAATCCACGCGTAATACCGCTACAGGCGAACTTGTCTTCCATCGCACGGCCGGCGACGCATCCGCTGACAATCCTGAAGCACGCGCGGCAATCCGCGTTCGTGTCAATCTCGTCGAAGTTGGTTGCAACGTTTTCGCGCACGACAACACGGCGGTGCGCGGCCTCGCGCAGCCTGACTTCCACATTTTCGAAGATGGCGTTGAACAGCCTATCGCGCACTTCGATGCTTCGGCGGAGGGCGCGAGCATCGCTCTTGTCCTCGACGCAAGTCCCAGCGTCCTGCCCGATTCCGATACCATGAAATTTGCGGCACAGCGGCTCATCGCAAACCTGTCTCCTGTCGACGAAGTCGCCGTCGTTGACTTCTCCGAACACACATATCTCTTGCTGCCTTTTTCGCGTGACAGGAAGCTGCTCGAAAAAGCGGCTGCGGGCGTCGACGTCCGCAGGTTATTTTCAGACACCGGCGGCTCCAATATTTATCGTTCCGTGTATCTTGCAGCCAACGAACTTTTCCCGAGCCGCACCGGACGCAAAGCAATCATCTTGCTTACGGACGGGCAGGACAGCGGCCTGGGACTGAATTTAGATGGCGAAGGCGTCCGGCCACGGCGTGGCGACCCGCCGAATCGTGCGACGTTCGACGATGTGGTAAAAGCTCTCGCCTCGCAAAATATCGAAGTCTATGCCATCTCCACGCAAAATCGCCCTCGCGTGATGACCCCCGCGTGGCTTGCCGCGCACCAAAATGTTTCGCTCCTCACGCCCGCGGCGCTCGACCTTGGCATTCCCGCCTACACCGATTTCCTCGCTGAGTTGGTGCGTCGCGCGGGCGGCCAGCTCTATTTTTTGAACGAAACAGGCACCGTCGCCGATGCCTATCGCCGCATCGTTCAGAATTTGAGCGCGCAATACACCCTCGGCTTCTATCCTCCCGCTGGCCAAAAATCCGGCTGGCATTCGCTTCGCGTGGATGTCGCGGGGCACGGCGACGTGCGCGTTGTTCACCGCGCTTCCTACTACGCGCCCGCCGATCCGCAATAACACCATCTGAACCGTTTGCGAAAGCTCGTAAAATCGCCCGGGCATATCTTCCTCTCTGGCGCTGATTTCCGCCCGCGGCGGCGAGTGTGTTTTAATCAGTGCCATGATTCGCCGCAGGAAGTTCACATTGCGCTTGCCATCGCGCGATCTCGTGCTCGGCGAGCACACGCTTATCATGGGCGTTCTCAACGTCACGCCCGACAGCTTCTCCGACGGCGGCCAATTTCTCGACGCGCGCAGCGCCGTCGAGTATGCATTTCAAATGGAACGTGGCGGCGCGAATCTTCTCGACATCGGTGGCGAATCCACGCGGCCCGGCTCGCTCAGAGTTTCTGCGCAGCAAGAACTCGAGCGCATTCTGCCCGTGCTCAACCAACTTCGCAGACGCCTGAAAATCCCCATCTCCATTGACACCCGAAAAGCGGAAGTCGCCGACGCCGCGGCCAAGGCTGGCGCAGAACTCATCAACGATGTCAGCGCGCTGCGTTCTGATCCCGAACTCGCGAAAGTCGCCCGCCGCCATCGCCTGCCGATGATCCTGATGCACATGCGCGGCGCGCCGCGAACCATGCAACAAGGGCCGTTCGCTCGCAGTGTATTGCTCGACGTGACGCGCGGCTTACGCGAAGCGTTGGCGCGCGCGAAGCGCCTCGGAATCGCCAAATCGCAAATTATCCTAGATCCTGGAATTGGCTTCGGCAAAAGCTACGCGCAAAACTTCGAACTGCTCGCGCGCTTGCCCGAATTCGCACGCTTGGGTTCTCCCTTGCTTGTCGGCACGTCCCGAAAGGCATTCATCGGCCACGCCCTCGGCAAGATTCCGGCGGAACAGCGCATCTGGGGCACCGCCGCCACGGTTGCGGCCAGCATTTTGGGCGGCGCGCACATCGTCCGCGTCCACAACGTCGCCGAAATGGCCCAAGTCGCCAAAATTGCCGATGCGATTGCCAACGCCGCCCGGAAGAATTCATAGAATCGAGATGTGGACAAATCGCAGTGTGCCGCTAAGATTAGCGCATCAGTTTCGCAGACGAAGGAGCATCCGATGACGTCCCGCCGCTCCGCATCTCGCTGTGCAATCCTGTTTCTCGGTTGCGCGATTCTCGCCACCGTCGCCGCCGCCCAATTTCCGCCGGCGCCCAAACCGCTCGAGCCGAAAATGCCCCAAGGTGTTGGCGGCTGCACCGTCAATAAGCCTTGCGCCGCAGTCGCGCCAGACATCATCAAGAAAGCTCTCGGTCCATCTCCGCTGGAAAGCAGCCTGCGCCAATTGACCGATGTTGTTGGTGGCCGCGTCACGAGCTCTCCGGCTGCCGATAAGGCCATCGATTGGGCGGTGCAAGCCTTCCGCGCCGCGGGCGTCGACGAAGTCCTCACGGAAAATTTCACCGTGCCCGTGGGTTGGTCGGAGGGTCGCACGCGTCTCGAAATCCTCTCTCCTGAACCGTTTCCCGTGCACTTGGTCTCGATTGGCTGGTCGCCCGCCACCCCGCCCGGCGGCCTCACGGCAAACGTCATCGACGTCGGAATGGGCGATGAAGCTGGATTCAAGCATGCCGGCGAGTCAGCGAAAGGCGCCATCGCGCTCGTACACACGAACGTCCTGAAAACTTGGGACGATTTGATGAACGAGTATTATTTCGAGCCTGCAGTTATTGACCGTGCTCTACACGCGGGCGCTGCGGCAATTTTCTGGATGTCTACACGGCCTTACATGCTGCTCTATCGACATAATCTATCGCTCACCGGCCAACTCGAGCGCCTTCCTCAGGCCATTGTCGCGCGCGAAGACGCCCTGCGCATCGCGCGTTTCATCGCCGCAGGTCAGCCCGTCAAAGTGCATCTCGACATGCCCAACAAAATCACGGAACGCGCTGCTTCCGAAAACGTCGTCGCTGAAATTCGCGGCAGCGAGAAGCCTGACGAATTTGTAATCCTCGGCGCGCATCTCGATTCGTGGGAACTGGGCACGGGAGCGCTCGACGACGGCTGCAACGCAGCGATGGTCATTGACGCGGCGCGCGCGATTCGCGCCACAGGCTCAATTCCAAAGCGCTCCATTCGCTTCGTGCTTTTCACGGGAGAAGAGCAAGGCATGTTGGGCTCATGGGCGTATGCCTTGGCTCATCGCAGCGAGCTCGATCATATGGACGCCGCGATTATTTTCGATTCTGGCGCCGGCAAGGTCACTGGCTATTCTCTCGGCGGCCGAAAAGACACTGCGGCCAACGTTCGGCGAGCCCTCCAGCCGCTCGCATCCTTCGGCCCATTCGAAAATACTTTTGACGCAGACATGGGCACGGACAATCTCGACTTCCTCCTCGAAGGCGTCCCCACGCTCGTCGCCAATCAGGAGCCCGACGACTACATGATGAATTATCACGCGGCGTCCGATACGTATGACAAAGTCGATTTCGCGCAGCTCAAACGCAACGAAGCCATCGCCGCCGTCACCGCGTATGCCGTAGCCGATTTGCCTGAAAGGCTTGGCCCCCGTCAAACGCGAAAGCAGATCGAACGCCTGATGGAAAGCAACGGCCTCGAAAAGGAAATGAAAGAAACGGGTTTCTGGCCTCTATGGGTGGACGGAAAACGCGGCCGCCAGCCGTGAGTTCCCGTTGCGCTGATTCGCCGCTTATCTGATTTGAAATTCCACAGTCACGTCTTATCGGTGCTTCGTCATATGCGGGCTATAATGTTGAGGAATGGTTTCCTCTCATCCGAGCCCGCATTCTTCTGCCGCCAAGTCTGTCCGCATATTGGCGGTTGACTATGGCCGGCGGCGCATCGGCCTCGCCGTCTCCGATGAACTCGGAATCACGGCTGTGCCGGTTGCCACGCTCGAAAGAAAAAATCGTCAGGAAGACATTCGCCGCCTACGCGAGATCGCGCGCAAATACAAGATCACCCTCATCATCGTTGGTTCCCCTCTCCACCTCGCCGGGCACGCCGGCGAAATGGCCGAGGAAGCCGCCCGTTTCGCTTCGCGCATCCAGAAGGAGCTCGGCTTGCCCGTTGAGCTGAGAGATGAAAGACTGACAAGCTGGGAAGCGGAGCAAACATTGAAAGAAAATGCCGGACGCAAATCCCAAAAAACGCATCTGGATTCGGTTGCCGCCGCCATACTCTTGCGCGAGTTTCTTGAAGGCAACCACAGCCGCGAATCCGCACTTGAGCTAAAGCCAGCTCCAAAAAAGGACGAGAAATAATTCCCCATGCGCCGCCTTGCAATCGCGCTTCTGATTCTCATCCTGCTCGGAGGCGCCTTCGGTCTATGGCTCCGAAGCGAACTGCGGCGTCCCTACCGCGGATATTCGCAGGCGCAAATTTTTGTCGATATTCCCCGAGGAACGCCGCGCTGGAAAATCGTCGACCTCCTACAGCAGAATGGCGTAATTCACAGCCGCGTTGCGTTCATCGCTCTCAGTCTTCGCCATCGGCGGCGCGTATTGCAGGCAGGCGAGTATCTTTTCAACCAGCCCATGACGCCGCGGCAGGTGTTTGACCAAATTGCCGGAGGCCACATTTTCGTCCACGTTGTTGTAGTACCTGAAGGCTGGACCATGTTCGACATCGCCAACGAACTTGCTCGCCAGGGGTTGGCTACCCAAGAAGACTTTCTGCGCGTCGCCCGCGATCCTTCGCCCGTGCGCGACATCGCGCCGCGCGCGCCCAGCCTTGAAGGATTCTTATTCCCCTCCACTTACCAATTTTCGCGCAATGCCACTCCCAAGGAAATCGCTGAAACCATGGTGCGTCAATTCCGCGAGGAATGGAGCAAGCTCCAGGCAATCGCTCCTCCGCCAGTCACGCCAGATCCAATCGCGACGGTCCCTCCCCCAGCTCACGCGGCTGGTTCCGTGGTTCCACCTCTCTCTCCCGAACAACTCGTCACTTTGGCGTCGCTCGTCGAGCGCGAAACGCCCCAGCCCAGCGAGCGGCCTATGGTCGCGAGTGTTTTTTATAATCGTTTAAAACTGGGTGTGCCGCTGCAATGCGATCCCACAGTTCAATACGCGCTCGATCTTGCGGGCAAGCCCACCCTCAAGGTGACTCCCGAGGATCTGCACATCGTTTCTCTTTACAACACGTATCTGCACCGTGGCCTTCCTCCCGGGCCCATCGCAAACCCCGGCGATGCATCTTTGCGCGCCGTTGTCGATCCGGCCCATACGCACTACCTCTATTTCGTCGCGAATGATTCCGGCGGACATTTCTTCGCCAGCACCCTCGAGGAGCATAATCGCAACGTCGTCCGTTATCGTCGCCTGCTGCAGGGGCTGCCGGCCGAACCGCCGCCACCGCCGCAGCACAAGAAACCGGCGCGCAATCGTGGTGCAACTCACAAACGCGTTTTGAAAAAGAAACCGGGGAGCCATCGATGACCCAGAGCAAGGCGACGTCGGCCAAGTCGCCAGCAAAAAAGGAAATGATTCTGAATGCGGCGCGCGAACTGAAAACACTGATGTTCACGCCGGCGGAAATCGAGCAAATTCGCCGCAGGCTGATCGCCGACAAGGGCGAGCACGGAAAGACTTCCGCCGAGTATATTGCCACCGTCCTCACGGAAGCAGGAATGCGCGTAGTGCTCTCCGCGCGCAGCGACACGCAGGGCCGCTACGAGGAAGAATTTCGCGACCTTCTTCATTTCTCCACTCTCGAAGATGCGGAAATGTGCCTCGTTCGTCTCGACGAGCTACTCCGGAAATTTGGCACCGAGGGCGAGCGCGAGGCGGAAGCGCGCGTTTTGGAAGTTGCCCGTCTTGGACGCCGCCGCGCGGAAATGATCGCTCGCAATCACAAAGTGGACGCAGCGAAACGCGAAGAAAAAGAAGAGGTCGCGCGCTGGTTCGCAGTTTGGCTCGAACAACCAGACGCATTTTTCGACTGGCTCGAGATTCGCAAGCAGTCGCCGGAATTTCAGCAGCGTTTTCCGCGGCGCGACGCGAACGACATTGCAGGTGACGTCGCCGACGCGGAAATTCAATAGAGGAGTGAAGTGTGATCGTTCTCGAAGCCGAGCCCATGGACCTCGGCACGGACGTCAAGGCGGTAGGAATCGAACTGGTCGAAATCGAAGGCACTGACCGCGAGCCTCTGCGCGGTCCCGAGGCCGCGCAAATCTGGAGCCGCGTGCTTCCCGCGATTGCGGGCGCGCAGAAATGGTCGCTCGATTTTTTCAGCCATCTTGAGCCGCTTCGCGAATTCTGCGACGCGCACAAAATCGCTTATCGCGAAGCTTCAAAACGGGCGATGGTACTTTCTTCGCTGACGCCCGAAGCCCTCGTCCCGCTCCTTGAACGATTCGAACGCGAAACCTTTGGCATGCGTGCGGGCGGCGCGGTCGAAACTGGAGATCCGGCCCTCGAAAATGAGCTGTCGCGCAGGGGCGTCGACGCTTACCACGCGGCTTACCGCTCGTATTTTTTCTGCGCCCTGTGTGACCTCGAAAATGGCTCTGTCGTGGTCTTGAGCAACCAGCTGTGGGCCGGCGAGATTGTCCGCCGCGCCCGTCCAGTCCTAGCGAGCTTGAAAGTGGAGGTCCGCATCGCAGCCTGAGACCTTCCACATCATCCCTATAATCAAGATGATCCGAGCCCCTCCCCGGGCACTTATCTGAATGAACAACTAGTACCCCGGTACCATTTCCAATAGGCCGAGCGGACGCGCACCATATTAACCAGAGATTCCGAGGTCCGGATGCCCAGCTCCAGCGACACCTTGAGTCCCGTTACGGGGACCTTCGTTCATAGCTTGAACCTGCTGTTGAAGTTCGCTCGCCTCTACGGTCTGCACCACGCCCGCGCCACAGCCCAGATGGAATACGCCTGGAACGATTTATACGCGGCGCTCGACGCGGCTGGTCCTACCGGGGTTCTTCTGGGAGTCTCTGGGACAGAACTTCTAATCGACGGCGTTCTGGTCGAATCCACCGCCACCGAACACAGCCTCGCGCAATTGCTCACCAAGGCTAACATTGCCAGTATCGGCTTCACGCCGGGCCTTAGCCGTGGATCGTTCTCGCTTTTCGTGAAGACATTCTCCGCGGCGGCGCTGAAGCCGTCGCATCTTGCCAAGCGCCTGAAATCTGCGCTGGGCGACGGTTCCGAGTCTGGCATTCGCGTCAATCAGCTTCGCTTCATTGCTCGCGAAGCGGAACCCCCGGCGTCTGCCGTCGCCCCTCGCATTTCCGGTAATCACACTGAAGATCCCCACGACTGGCTGCATGATTCCGGAAAACTCGTCGAGCTGATCGCTGCGGTCGAACACTCCGGAAACGGTTCAAGTTCCGGCTATCATTTTGGCGAAGAGCTTGTCGGCACAGCTCATCTCTCCGAAAACAGTTCGCTCGCCTATACGCACTCCGAACAGGAAATGCGGGCCCTGTTGCAGTTCGCCGCAAATTTGGGCCAGGCCGCGCATAAGTCCAGTCAATCCCGCGCTGCCGACGCTTCTGAATGGAAGCAGCGCATCGCAAATCTCCCTTCCACGTCGCGCACGGCCCTGCGCGAAGCCATCGCGGAGATGCACGCCGCGCAACCCTCGCAAAAATTGGACGCTGCCGCGATTCTCCACCTCGCCGAAGGCCTCGCCGTTCGTTACACACTTGAAAGCTTCCAGCGCGGCGATCTGAAAGCGAACGCCGCGCGCCCATTGCTGGAAACCTTCGCTGTCCCGCTCGCGCCTCTATGCGAAATTCTCCACGCGCGCGAACGCAGAACGTCGAAGGCTGGGCATTCGCTGAACGCTCACGCCGAGACTCCCGTGGATTCTCTCGATCGCCGTTTTTGGTCCTCCGTGCCGGGACCCGAAAAGCAAACTGTTCTGCTCTCATCGCAGAGCTGGTGCGTGCCGCCGGAGTGCGTGCAACAATCTGTCGATCGTCTCTTTCGCATTCCGGACTTCGCCGCGGCCGACAAAATCCTGACGCAGTACGCGAAATGTGTCCGCGATTGCGAACCTGAAGCGCGAAAAAAATCCGCCATCGGACTCACGCAAATGGCCGAACAATACGCGCGCGCGTCCGGCCAGCGTTTGCACGAAGCTGTGCGGATCCTCGGCGAACAATTGGCCGTCGAACGCGATTCCGAAGCGCGCGATTTGCTCAACGGCGCATTCGTGCGTTTCAGTCAGGTCGCCGCCGAGCAAACTCTGTTTCCAGCGCTCCGTCAGGCGTTTGACACGCTGGCAATCCTGGACAACTCGCAGCCGACTTCGGCGCACACTCTGCGCCCGCGCATTGGCATCAAGAACCGCATTCCGGCTTTCATCGAAAAGGGACTGAAGAGCGAAGTCCTGCGCACGGAACTAATCGAAGTGTTACGCCATGTGCCGCACGCCGCCGCCGATCAGCTTGCCAGCCGCCTGATGCGCGTCACCCGTTCCGGTGAACGCGAGCAAGTGGTCGCAATGGCGCGCGCTCTGGGCAAACCGGCCCAGGAATATTTATGTCACACGCTCGAAAACGCCCCGCCGGCAAACGGCATTCGTGTTCTAGGCCTGTTGAGCCGCCTTAATCCTGCTTGCGTGGAAGCATTGCTGCCCGGAAAAATCCAGGGGGGCCAAATTGCTAATCACGATGAAGTTCTGCGCCAGCTTTCGATCGCCGCCGCTCCCGAACGCGGCCGCATGTTAATGAGTATCGTCGAACGCATGGACCAAATCATTCTGCCGATGACGCTCGATGAAATCGGCATGTGTGGCGATGCCGGCGTCGCACCCGACCTGGTGCGCCTCGCCGAAGGCGATTTACTCAAGAACAGTTCCGACTTTTTGCGCGTCAAGGCCATTGAGGCTCTCGGCCGCCTTCGCGCTCCCGAAACCACCATGCACCTCATGCGTTTTATCGAAGGGCGTCGCGCCTGGCGCTGGGCTTATCCCAGCGAGATGCGCCTCGCCGCAGCGCAGGCGCTCGAAAAACTCGAGCCCGAGCACGCCCGGAACCTGATTGCCGAATCTGGTCTCGATCCTCACATGCTCAGCCTCGCGCCTCTCGATGCGCGCCGCGACCGCGACTTCGTTCGTTATCGTCGCTATCCGCGCGTCAAGATGACTCAGCCCGTCCCCGCCGTGATTCAATCCAAGCGCGGCACGTATCAGCCTGCCGTTCAAATCCTCAGCCTTGAGGGAGGCTTGCTCAGCGGGAATTTTCAACTCTCTGTGGGAACGCCTGCCAGTCTGCAAATCTCGTCTGGCAAACGTCCGATTCACTTGGATGTCCTGGTCAGGTTCGCGCAACCCAACCAAGCCGGTGTGGAAATGGTCGGCATGAACCTCGAAGATCGCTCCCGCCTGAGGACTCTTCTCGTTTCTATGGCCGCTGCGGCAACACCGCAAGCTTTGCCGCTCCCCGTCTGAACAAATTTCAGTGAGAATTTATGGCTGCTGCGTAGCTTCCTTCGGCTCTTCGATCTTCTGCGTTTCACCAACCTAGAAGAGTTGGAACTGACTGAAGTGGTGGTAGTGGTGCAGGTAATGCCCCTGATATTGAAGGTAGACGTCCACATTCTCAGGCAACCACAGGGTCACCTTGTGTTTGTGAAACGCGACCGGCTCATAATCGATCGCAAAATGCTCGCGCTTCAGATCAATTGTTGTCACGGACCTCGCCATATCCGTTTCCAGGTGAATCACATGCTACCAGTTTGTTGTGCGCAGTATGACTCTTGAAGAAGCGCAAGGTCAGGCCCTTGTCGAGGAGCGACTCTCCGCCTTGGTCTCCAGCTTTTTTGCCGGTTTCGCGTGGCTGCTGGCCTGCATGGGTCTGTATGGACTGATTTCGCACGGCGTGACGCGGCGCACGCGCGAGATCGGCATTCGCATGGCTCTCGGAGCCCAGCGGCGCAACATCCTGCGACTCGTTTTGCGGCAGGCCGCCGTTCTTTCTCTCGCGGGAATTGTACTCGGCGTGCTTTGCTCGCTGGTCGCTTCGCGTCTGCTGTCAGCGATGCGCTATGGAGTTTCGCCCAACGATGTGCTTTCCATCGTTGGAGTCTCACTGACGTTGCTTTTCATCGGGTTGATTGCCGGCTATTTTCCGGCGCGCCGCGCTATGCGCGTCGACCCCATGGTCGCCCTGAGACACGAGTAGCCTTTCGCGCAAGTGACCGACAGTCTTCCTTAGAACAATCTCGCCTAGAAGCACGGCACTCGTGGACATCCTTGACGATTGCTCGCGCGTGGCAGCGTACCCGGAAACCGCCCGCTCAACCTTCGTTGACACCCCTAACCCCGGCTGCTAAATTCGTTCTCTTGCCACATAAAGGGGGAATTCCCTGAGAATTCGCCACATTCGAAGTGTGTTGATGCTCGCCTCTGCATTCGCCCTGGCAGGAGGATGCGCTGTCAGCAGAAAAAAAATCGCTGTTCCGGCGACGATTCAGCCTGCACAAACGGCAACAAAGACCGACCTGATCGCTCTGTACAATCGCGAAGCGTCCGCCGTCGAAACCCTGAACGCCTCGGTGCGCCTGTCTCCGACCGCAGGTTCTGTCCTGAGCGGCGTCATCGAGCAATACCATGAAGTCAACGGATACATTCTCGCGGCACGGCCCGCCTCAATCCGCGTCATTGGCCAGGCCCCCGTGGTGGCAAAAGACATCTTCGACATGGCCAGCGACGGCCAGACGTTCCGAATTTACATTCCCTCGAAAAACAAATTCATCGTTGGTCCTGATAACCTGCGGCGTACTGCGGCGAAGCCCATCGAAAATCTACGCCCGCAGCATCTTTTGGAAGCTTTGATCTGGCCTGTAATTCCGCAAAGCGAAAACGTGCTTGTGGAGGAGGCGGACGCGCTCCCGTTCCGGTATTATGTGCTGACACTGGTAATGAGCGGCGAGCAGGGATGGGAATTGGACCGTAAAATATGGTTTGACCGCGCAACTCTGCAAATCGCGCGAATTCAAATCTACGGCCCCGGAGGCGAATTGGTTTCCGATATTCGCACAAGCAATTGGCAGCCTGTCGGCGGCGTGAATTATCCAAAAGATATTCTGCTCGCGCGCCCCGCCGACGAATACCAGCTCGGCATTCACATCGCGCAATTAACGCTCAACCAGCCCATCACTGGCGATACATTTCAGCTCGCGCAGCCGTCTGGAACGGAACTCGTTCAGCTCGGCGAGGAAAAGCAGCCTTGATCCGTCACATGATTTTGCGCAACGTGATGTACCGGCCCGTGCGAACGTGCATCACCATCATCGCCGTCGCCATCGAAGTGACCCTCGTTTTGATTGTGGTCGGCCTCACCTCCGGCATGCTCTCCGACACCGCGAAACGAATTGAAGGAATTGGCGCGGACATCATGGTACAACCGCCCTCCGCTTCCATATTCATGGCCTTCAGCGGCGCGCCGATGCCGATTGAAATTGGCCAGAAGCTTGCGCAAATCAAAAACGTCCGCGCTGTCGCGCCCGTGCTGCTCCAATTTAATTCCACAAATGGCCTCGATATCATCTACGGAATCGACCCCGAAAGTTTTCGCGAAGTTTCCGGCGGCTTTGTTTTTCATGACGGCCACGATCTGCAAAATGCAAACGACATTCTCGTGGACGATTGGTACGCAAAAGGGCGCAAGGTCAAAGTCGGCGGCTCGCTGCACGTGCTTGGCCACGATTTCCACGTCGCCGGAATTGTCGAGCATGGAAAAGGCGCGCGGCTGTTTGTGCTGATGTCCACGCTGCAGGAATTATCGGGCGCGCGCGACAAAGCCTCCGTCTTTTTCATTCGCTGCGATCGCCCGGAACAAACCGCCAAAGTAATCAGCGGGATCAGCCAGCTTTTGCCGCATTACGAAGTGCGCCCGCTGCGCGATTATTTGTCACTGATGACCTCATCGAATCTTCCCGGCCTGCAAACATTCATTCACTCGATGATCATGCTGGCCGCCGGAATCGGCTTCCTTGTGATTTTGCTCTCGATGTACACCACCATCATCGAGCGCACGCGCGAAATCGGCGTGCTGAAATCGCTGGGTGCTTCGCGCGGATACATTGTGCGCGTGATTCTCAGCGAAACCACAGCGCTGTGCCTCGCCGGAATTATTTTGGGAATCGCGATGAGTTATGGCGTGCGCTGGCTTTTCCTCACCGCGTTCCCCACGCTCACGATTGTGGTCGCGCCGTGGTGGTTGGTGCGCGCTGCGGCAATCGCAATCATTGGTGGATGGATCGGCGCTTCGTATCCAGCGTGGATTGCGAGCCGCAAAGATCCCGTCGAAGCACTCGCCTACGAATAGTTTTCTGGAATCGGTCGCCGCACGACTGATGTCGCTAGGTAGATAGGCGATTCGCGCATAGAATAAATTCTACCTACGAGAACAATCATCTCCTGCCGCGGAGCAGCGTTGGAGCCGATACTTAAAACCGAGAATTTGTGGAAAATATATCGCGCGGGAAGGCTGGACGTTGCGGCCCTGCGCGGCGTCAACGTGGACGTGTATCCGGGAGAATTCGTGTCCATCATGGGACCCTCCGGGTGTGGCAAATCGACCTTGCTGCACGTGATTGGCGGGCTGTCGCAAGCGTCGCGCGGCCGCGTATTGCTCGATGGCAACGACCTCGCCGCGCTCGGCGACGCGGGACGCACGCTGCTGCGGCGGCACAAAGTCGGATTTGTTTTTCAGCGTTTCAATCTGCTGCCCACGCTCAACGCCAAGGGAAACATCGCGCTCGCGCAGCACATCCACGGCGACGGTTTCGATCCGCATCGCTTCGACGTGGTGACGCGCATGCTCGGCCTGACCGACCGGCTCGATCACCGGCCCTCGGAACTTTCAGGCGGCGAGCAGCAACGTGTGGCCATCGCCCGCGCTATCATCAACGAACCGAAAATCGTGCTGGCGGACGAGCCCACGGGAAATCTGGACACGAAAAATTCTGAAAACGTCCTGGGCCTGCTGCGCCAGCTCCACAAAGATCTTGGCCAAACCATTGTGATGATCACGCACAACCCCGAAGCCGCGGCGTACGGAAATCGCGTGCTGCACATGCGCGACGGTTTGGTGGTCGACGGCGCGAGCGCAAACTGAAATGCGAAGACTCTGGCGCGGTGTGCGAAACACGATTTTTTGGTCGTACGAGCGCGGAAGCTGGCCGTACGACTTGATGGTGGTTCTCATTGTGCTGTTCGTGCTGTTCACTCCGGGAAAATGGTTTCATGACGAACCGCAAGTGAACGGTGCGGGCGATTCCGGCGTGCTGCTGATTGCGCAGGACGACGCGACTCACACGGAAACTTACCGCATCGACTCGAAGCTTTTCCCCGTTTCGCCAACTTCGCAGGACAAGGGCCTGGGCAAAAGTCTGGAAAGTGGGCCGGAGCTCGAGCGGAAAACGCACGAAATTCTCAGCCGATCCGTGGACGAGCTGAAGACGCATACGTTCCAGATCCGCAGCATCGAACCCATCCGCGGCGCGGATAATTCCATCCTGTATTACCAAGTGAACGTGAAACGCTGACCGCGAAACGGCCCGTTCCTCTTTCGCATACCCGCGTGGAATAAAGCCCCGAACTTCGCATGGCGCTTCAATCGCTATGCTATGATTGCGTACGTTCCGCTGCGGAATTTTCAGCTGCTTGTTCAGGTGATCATGCCTTTGCTTCGCAGATTCACATGGATTTTGCTTGCCGCCGCGCTCGGCGTCACCGGAGCGACCGGCACGATGGCCCTCGGGCCTGCAGGCGTGCGGACGCGCGGACAAGCACGCAGCGCCTTGACGCTCGACTCCGTGCTGCATCAACTGGACGCCGAGGCAAAGAATTTTCACAGCCTCACCGCCGACATCGAGCGCACGAAAGTCACCGTGGTCGTCAACGTGAAGTCCACGGAAACCGGCGAGATATGGGTCCACGGCGACAAAATGCGCCTGGAAGTGAAGACTCCCGACCCGCGGACGATTTTGCGCGCGGGCGACACGATTTATATTTACAATCCCGGATTGCAGCGCGTGGAAGAATACAACCTGGGAAGGCATCGCGAAATGGTGGACCAGTTCCTGCTGCTGGGATTCGGTTCCTCGGGGCACGAATTGCGAAAAGGATTTTTGATCACGCTGCTCGGCGAACCGGTGATTGATCATCACAAGACGGCGCTGCTCGAACTGACTCCGAAATCGGAGCAGGTGCGCAATCAAATTTCGAAAATTCATCTGTGGCTGGACGAAAATTCGTGGGAACCGCTGCAGCAGAAATTCTTCGAAACCGGCACGGAAGATTATTTCGTCGTCCGCTACTCCAACATTGCCCGTAACGCCAGCATTCCCGACTCCCGTTTCAAACCGCATTGGCCCAAAGGCACGCAAAGAGTCCGCCCCGCTGCGTAGCCCTCGTTTTTCGTTGAGGCTGCACAAAGCGCGGCCTTTCGGCTTGTCATACCGAACCCGGTCGCCCGCTTTTGGCGAACGGCGGTGAGGGATCTGCTGTTGCTGGTCTTTTCGGGTGCCCCATGCTCCCTTTTGTGAGCGTGGGGCTTTTTCTCGTCGCTAGTGCAGGTCCGATGACAACCGGTGCAGTGTCGAGACAACTCTTATTCATTGCCGATCAAGAAAATGCAAATAACTGATTTTAGTAACGTGCGCCACCCCCCATGCGGTCGTGCGCTCACGGTCTGACAACGGAATTTCTGGCTGTATCGTTCTTCTCTTTTTCTGTTCACTTCGCAGCTCCTTTCCTGCAAAGTTTCCCCTGTTGAAGTGTATGAGTCTAGACAACCGGGCGGCTGCCGGAACCTTATCCGCATGAGAATGCATCCATAACCGTCATGAAACCGCCATGCGACGAAGCCGTGCTCCGGTCGATAAATGCTGACACCCCATGCGCAGCGCAAAATGGACGTTGGATCCTGGCAGCGACAATTCTCGGTTCAAGCATGGCCTTTATCGACAGCACTGTCGTCAATGTCGCTTTGCCTGCGCTCCAAGCAAATCTCCACGCAACCGTCGTCGGTGTGCAATGGGTGGTCGAGTCTTATGGCTTATTTTTGGGAGCTTTGATTCTCGTCGGTGGTTCCCTCGGCGACTTGTTTGGCCGCCGATTGATGTTGCTGGGTGGCGTAGGAATTTTCGCGGCTGCTTCCATCGGCTGTGGTTTTGCCTCGAACATTCAGTGGTTAGTGCTCGCACGGAGTATTCAGGGTGTGGGAGCTGCCTTCCTGGTGCCGGGCAGCCTATCGATCATCAGCGCATGTTTCGACCAGAAAACTCGTGGTCAAGCGATCGGTACATGGTCCGGCTTTACGGCGATCACGACAGCGTTGGGGCCGGTTCTCGGTGGCTGGCTGATTGAGCATGCCTCTTGGCGATGGGTTTTCTTTATTAATGTTCCGCTTGCGGCCACCGTGATCGCAATTTCGCTGCGGCGTATTCCCGAGAGTCATAGCGCTACTGCCAGCCACGTGGATTGGCTGGGAGCTCTGGTCGCGACTGTCGGATTGGGCGGCGTGGTCTATGGGCTAATCGAGTCTGTAAGTCTCGGTTGGGGCCATCCTTTGGTTTTCGGAAGCCTGACTGCCGGGCTGGTGTGTCTGATTGGTTTCGCGCTTCTCGAGGCCAGGATCAGTTCACCGATGGTTCCGCTAGTGCTTTTTGTATCACGCAGTTTTAGCGGCGCGAACCTGCTCACTCTCTTTCTCTATGCCGCTCTTGGAATCTTCTTTTTCTTGTTCCCGATGAACCTAATCCAGGTGCAAGGATACTCAACAACTGCGACCGGTGCCGCCGCCCTACCGCTAATTCTGCTGATGTTCTTTCTTTCGCGCTGGTCTGGCGGACTGATCACGCGCTATGGGCCGCGGGTACCGCTGGTCATCGGGCCGCTGATTGCGGCAGCAGGTTTCGTCCTCTTTGCCGTTCCGGGTGCGGGAGCTAACTACTGGAAGACATTCTTCCCTGCGTTCGTTGTTCTCGGGTTTGGAATGGCGGTCAGTGTGGCTCCTCTCACTACTGTGGTTATGAGTTCAGTAGACCAGGACCGTGCCGGCACCGCCTCAGGCATCAACAACGCGGTTGCCCGGGTCGCGGGGGTACTTGCCATTGCGATCCTCGGGATCGTGATGGTGAAATTATTCAGTTCTAGCTTGAATCGTAGTGTCGCGGGCGGTCTGCTTCCGACCGGCATTCTCCAGTACCTTCAGTCGAACGAAATCAAGCTCGCCGGCCTTGACCTACCTTCTGGCCTAAATGCCGATACGACAGCGCTGATCCGGGCGTCAATTTCCCATGCGTTTGTCTTTGGATTCCGATGCGTGATGTTAATCTGTGCCGGTTTGTCGTTGGCAAGTGCGGCGGTCGCATTGCTAATGATTCCTGTTAAAACCCGGTAGATCGCGCCCTGTCGGGGGTGCCCCATGCTCGCTTCGTTCTCAAGAGTTGCGAAGCTTGAGCGCACTTTGGCGCTAACGAAATGGCACGGAGCATGAGCGTGGAGTCGATAAGCACGGCTAACGTCCTTCCGTCCGGTGGCAGAGCCACGGCAAAATCGTCCATTCCGGTGACCACGCTTCCCGTTTTCTTCTGAGAAAAACTCAGTTTTAGGATTTCGCGCGGTGGATCAAAGTCCCACACGCGGATGTTGAGCTTTACCGTCATTGCTCGGCTAAACAATGACGTGTGGAGAGCTGCCGCTCTCCCATCGCGGGTTCGTTGGAGCACTGAGTCATCATCCGGCGTCGGCCAAGAAAGGGTTGGGCCTGTTAGCGCATGTTTGTCTGTGTAAAGATAGAGCGGCGTCGAGCCGCCGCACTCCAAAACGGCGGGGCGACCAGGAGCTATCTCGCGACGCGGGCGAGGTGCTTTTCCTGCTTGAGCAACGCGGATTTTCGTTCGAGGCCCCAGCGGTAGCCGGCCAGGTTGCCGTCTTGGCGAACGACGCGATGGCAAGGGACGACGATGGAGACAGGGTTGGTGGCGCAGGCGCGGGCGACGGCGCGAATGGCGCGGGGCTTGCCGATGGCGCGGGCGACTTCGGTGTAAGAGCGCGTGGCGCCGTAGGGGATGCGGCGAAGCTCGTCCCAGACGCGCCGCTGGAATGCCGTGGCCCGCACATCGAGAGGCAGGTCGATATGCGGCTCCCGGCCGCGCAGGTGGCGCAGGATTTCCCGAACCCACTGGCCCAGAACCTTCGAATCGCGATGGATTTCGGCCTGCGGATATTCATGCGCGAGAGCGTCTTCCAGGCGCGCGTCCGAGCGGGCGTCGGAATCGCCCAGATAGACGGCGCTGACGCCGCGTTGCGTGGCGGCGACAAGGATGCGTCCGAGCGGGCACGGGACAATTGTGTAATGGATGAGCATGCCAGCGCCCCCGCGGCGGTAGGTGGCGGGAGTCATGCCCATTTGCGCGGGCGCGCGTTCGTAGAGGCGGCTGCTCGAGCCGTAGCCTGCGTCGTACATTGCGGTCGTCACTTTGTCTCCTTTGCGAAGCTGCGATTTCAGTTGCGCCATCCGTTGCGCGTCCGTGAATTGCTTTGGCGTGATGCCCAGGATTTTTTGGAACAGGCGCTCCATCTTGTGCGGGCTCAGATGGAACGCGCGGCCCAGTTCGTGAAGCGTCAGCTTCTTTTCCGGGTCGGCGGCGAGCGCCTGTTCGATGCTGCGGCAAATTTCGAGCACCTGGCGCGCGGCGGCGCTTCCGTTTTGTGAAGATGACGCGAGTTGCGGGCGGCAGCGCCGGCACGGGCGATATCCGGCGCGTTCAGCCTCCGCGGGCAGATGAAAAAAGACAACGCGATCGCGATGCGGGCGCTTCGACGGGCACGAAGGGCGGCAATAAATGTTTGTCGAGCGCACGGCGTAGACGAAACTGCCGTCGGCGGCCGAGTGCCGAGTTTGCACCGCGCGCCAGTAGCCGGGAGTGTCGATGCGATTAGTCTTGTGCGCTGGCGCCATTTTGAAACTCGCGTGCTTCATTCGCGGCTCCTACAATATTGAATGCGGAGATAAAAATAGTCCAATCGCGCCGGGATATCTATCCGATTCTTGCATTCAAAACGGGGCGCCGGAGAGAGGCGATCGGGATGGATCGCTCGGAGGGTGCTATTGTTGAACTACAGGACACGTCCCCTATTGCCAGGGTTGACGCTCGCGGCTGGCCGATGCATATTGCCTTACCCGGCAAAAACACCTGCCGGCTTGGGGGGTCACTGATGGGGGCGATTTCGAATCTGAAGCGACAGTTGTCATCCGGCCTGGTTCCATCTCCCGCAGAAAAAATACACGAAGTTCCGCAAGCGCGAAAGTTCATGCGCGTGCCGACGCACGCCATCGGTGTGGCCGAAGACCGGCGCCGCTGCCCCAGAGCATGTCTCTGTTTGCCGCTGCAATTAACGACCATCGGCGGGCGCGCCGAGGCGCTGCCTGTGACTCTGGTGACAAAAAACATAAGCTCGACGGGAATTTATTTTTTGGCTCCGCGCGTGATTGAGCCGGGCACCGCGATTGAGTTGGAAGTGGCGCTGGTCGAGCGGCCACTGGGCCGCGGCAGCGTGCGGCTACGCACGGCCGCGCACGTGGTGCGCATCGACATATGCGAAGTCCCGGGATGGAACGGATTTGCGGCGTCGTTTGACGATATCGATTTTCAGCGCGACGACCGGATTCCGCTGGCCGAGCCGCACTGACCTTTCACCGCGAATTTCCCGCGATTCCTTGCGCTATCTGTGAAACGCCGCCGAATTTCCGCTCGCGCAATCCTGTTCGATTGGGATGGAACTCTGCTCGATTCCTTTCGCGCGGACGCTCGCGCCTACCAGGCCATGTTTCGCGCGCTCGAGATTCCGTGGACCGCGCGCGATTTGACGCGGCATTATTCTCCCGATTGGTATCGCGTGTACCAAGCGGCGCGAATTCCTCACGAAAAGTGGGGGCTGGCAGACAAGCTCTGGGGCTGCGCCTACCGGAAAGAAAATCCGAGACTGCTGCCCGGCGTGCGGAAAATGCTTGCGAAGCTGCGGCGCGATTTTGTGCTGGGGCTGGTGACGAGCGGCGACGCAAAACGCGTGCGACAGCAGCTTCGTCAGTTTGAATTCAGCGGGCTTTTTGGAGCGTGCATCTGCGCGGAAGATGCGCCGCGCCGCAAGCCGCATCCCGCGCCTCTCAAGTGCGCAATGCACTGCATGAAGATGCGCGCCGAGGACTGCATTTATGTGGGGGACGCACCGGAGGACATTGAAATGGCGCGGCGAGCGGGAGTGCGCTCCATCGGAGTGATCGGGCCGTTTCCCAGCGCGAGACGAATTCGCGCGGCCCGGCCGGATGTGCTGCTCACGTCGATCCTGGATTTGCCTGGCGTGATCACGCCGGACATTCATATGTCAAACAGTGACGGGCGAGGCTGACGCGCGCGATTAATTCTGCGCGGGCTGCTTCCTGAGTTTTGGCGGCACGGGCAATGGGACCGACGGTTCCGCTTTGAAATTCTCCGAACGCACAATCAGACGAATCGGAATACTGTCCTTTGGAGTCTTTACCACGCCATCCGAGCGTATATACGTGGGAAACCACAAGTGTCCGGTGAGATTTTCGCGATAGGTTTCAAACATGCTGAATGGAAATCCATTCGGCGCGTTGCCCGCGTCGGTGACGAATTGGCCGTAGCTTTTGACAATGGCGAAATCCTGGTTGTCGATCCAGACTACGCCGTCGAAGAGCGGCTTGCGGCTGATTGTTTTCGGCTGAACGCGAAAAATCAGCGTATTGATCTGGTCGAGCTTTTCCTCGCCCTCATAGGAAAGGTTGTAAAGAGGCAGCTGATCGGTCGTCAGGAAGAACAGCGGAAAGCCGGCTAATGTCTTCACATCTTCGAGTGAAAATTCCGTAAAGTGCAAAGTGGACTCGGGAGGCTTGACGACTCGCTCGTAGCGCTGACCGTCGGCCTTGGAGTATTCCTGGCCGGTGAACGTGAATTGCCCGCCATGGTCGGCCAACTCTTCCACCTTGACCGTCTGGTCGATACTGCCCGCGTCATACGTTTTCTTGATTAAGTCCTCATTTTGCG
>JBAUEX010000096.1:0-4451 GCA_049678845.1 Candidatus Acidiferrales bacterium | reverse complement strand
TCCGGCTCGCCGCAATTCATGTGCAGAAACATATCCATTTCACTCAGATACAGAAAATAATACGACGCTAGTTGATTTCGAATATCCTGTTCCGCATGGCGCAGAATTTCGACATCGGTCGAGTGGTGATAAGTGTACACGCGATAGGACACATTGCTGTCATGGAGCTGGTCAAAGATGGATGGTGCGCCCGAGATGCCTCCGCGCTCATATATGTTGCGCCGTTCGACCCAGTTGAAATAAGGCATCAGGCGCGGAGACACACAGCAATCGAACAATGGGCCGAGCCCGAGCAAACGCTTCCCTGTTTCCTTCAAAAGCTTCCGCGTGATCCTCTGTTCCAAAACCCAATCAGGGAGAAATAGGAAATGTCGGAGCCAACGAAAGGGCGAGCCTTCCGGATCATAGTAAAAAAGATTCCAATGACCGTTCACTGCGGGCGGCACGCCGGTCAGCATCGCAGGGATCGCCCCGGAGCTGAAGCCCAGGACGGTCCTCAATGGCTGGCGGAAAGACAGTTTATCCGTCAGGAAATTCCTGCCTTCCACATACTTCCAGCCCAGAGCATCAATCAACACGAATACGCTCAGAGGTTTCTCTTGCTTCGCGTGCACATCCGGCAACACGGGTTGCGCCATGAGGCTCATATCTCGGCAACCTGCTTCAGAAAAGCCACGGCCTCGCGAGCAGTCTCTTCAGTCGTTTGTTCGGTGAGCGGGAGATTGACCACCTCTCTTGCCGCTCGTTCACCCTCCAAACAAAGACCAGGGCGATATCCGAAGGCCTCCGCTTTCGCTTCGCGCGGATGCAGTGGATGATTGAACCAATCTCCCAACTCGATTCGCCGTTGCCGCGCTTTCTCGAGGACTTTCTCCTTGTTGCTGACGCGTACCGGGTAGCGCAGCAGCACAGGATCGGCATTCTCCATCACGCGAAGCACAGGAAGACCGCAGGAGCGGAGCGCCTCGTCGTACACCAACTTGAGATTTCGGCGCCGCGTAATCAAGGCCGTTGTTGCCAATCGTTTCCTCAGCAGCCACTCCTGCAGGCCGGACATCCGCTTCGCGTATCGCTCCGGCATTTTCCCTTCGAATTCTCCCCCGTCGTTTGTGCCCACGAAAATTCCCAAGCTAGCCAGACGGCGAAAGGCATTCGCAGCGGTCCAATAAAGACCCGGAGAAGAAAACAGCTTTCGCAGCACGAGTTGCCCGGCTAATAAAGAAAGCTCTCGAAACGACGGCTCGCCGCATTCCTCGTCTCGAAAGCGGGCAACCTTCTCGGCCACGCACTTGTCCTGTGTCACAAGCCATCCGCCCAATCCTGTCGAAATTGGTTTCGACCATTGAGAACTAAAAATTGCCACATCTCCGGCGCTTCCAGCCTCGTGCCAAACGCCGCGATCATCGCAATAGCGCGTTCCGAGCGAATGCGCACAATCTTCGATGACCGCCATTTTTTGCGCGCGAGCCCAAGCCGCAATTCGCAACGCATCCCCAGGTATGCCGTAGGTATGTTGCAGGATTAAGGCTTTCATTCGGCTTCCAGGATTTGCTTCGTACGCGTCTGAGTACGATCCAAGCGACGGGCTGTATGTTTCAGGATCAATATCCGCATAAATCGGCTCGGCGCTGGCAAAAATCACCGCGCCCGGCACCATCGCGCAGGTATAGCCAGGCACGATGACGCTGTCGCCCGGTCCGATACCCAGGGCCTTAAGCGCTCCGTAGAGTGCCACTCTGCCTTTCCAGAACGTGAACATATGCTTCGCCAGCGCCCTGCTCATCAGAGCGTTTTGCGCGTCCACGGATTCTGAGATTTGAGTCATCCTACCCTTCCTGAGGTCTGTGGCATCAACTCCGCGCCTGAACGCATTGGCGGGATAGGAACCATTTCTCGCAGTCCGCTCACGACCTCCGCTCGGGTTCCTACTCCCATGGCTTCTTTGCGGATCAGCTGTTCAAAGCTCGTCGCTGAGAATTCGGCGAGGAGCCGCTCGATCTTGGGCATCGTGGATTCCAGATTTACGTAAGACTTGAACCTGCGTTGCCAGTTCATCCTCATCCGCGGATGACCGGGATCAATTTCCCGGGGGTGAATATAAAAAATCACCGGCCGCGATTCCTTTAGCACTCTGCGCGTCATCATCCGAATCACCGGGTAAGGGAAAAGCCGGAGATACCCGCCGCCAAAAAAGCACAGCGCTTTCCCGAAGACGTCCGTGACGCTCACGGGAAACTCGAAGAGTTCGCCTGACGGACGCTCAATCCAATGCGGGGACCTCTTTCCGCCAGACATTCCTCCGTGCCCGCGCGCAGCAGGGAACACCGAGGAGTCATAAACGTATCCGGCCTCGATCAGCTTGTCGAAGAACCATTCGGTTTCATGTGTGACCGAAAATCCCGCCGATCGGTAGCCCCATACGGCCCGGCCGGATATGTCCTCCAGGATGCCCTTGGAGCGGACCGCATCCTGGTAGAAGGCCTCCGGCGTCATCTGATAAATCAGCCGGTGTGCATAGCCATGAGAGGCGATCTCGTGCCCATGCCGTACAGCTTCCTTCACTAAATGAGGAAAGCGTTCTCCGACCCACCCAAGAAAAAAACAAGTCACGCGGGTGTCGTTCTGCTCGAATATTTCGAGGAGCCGCATAAAATTCCGTTCCACACACGAGCGCAAACCGCCCCACTCGGTCACTTCCGGGGTGGTCGGCAGGTCCAGGATGTGGAACCAATCTTCGACGTCGATCGAGAACACGCATTTCATAATCTTGAACCGTGATTAGAGCGTTGAATCTACCGGACCGCGTCTCTAAGCGTTCTCCTGACCGCGCGAAAAAACCGCGACTTCCCAAACAGCGAACCGCCGCCCCGTGCAGGCCTGGAAAACTCCGACGACAGCGGCCAGATTAACGAGCAGAAAGTAAAAAGGCATGGTCAGAACCGAGCTACCCGTTCGTTCGCCCGAACTGAGACGCCAGCCGATCACTGCCAGAATATAGAAGCTGAGCTGAAGCACCAGCAGCAGGGCAAAAAAAGGATGCCGCCAAAGAACAGCGGTCGATGCCAGAATGCCGATCATTGGAATCAGCGTCAGCCAGCGAAGGACCTTTCGTGATAAAAACTGCCAGGCGCGAACACCGCGAAGGCAGCGTCTCAGTCGCCAGAATCCGAGAACACCTTGCCCGCAAATACGTCTCTTGCGATTGAATTCTTCGCGCGGAGAGCGCATCGCTTTCTCCAGCGCCCGTGCCGTCGGATCACACAGCAGCGCATGCGACGCGCGCCCAATCCAAAATGGCAATTCCAGGTCGTTAGCAAGATCTGGTTGGAGTTCGTGGAATAATGAAGCGCGGATGACAAACAAAGCGCCATCGCAAACGATGACCGAGCCAATTTGACTTTCGAGATTCGTGACCATCAATTCGTAATCGAGATAAGCTCGTGTGCCCGAGCCGACCGCCGACTCCTGCTCCTCGGGCTGCGTGTGTTCTGTGCCTGTCACGCAGCCGACTCGCGGATCGGAAAAATACCGGACCATGCTGCGCAAACAACCTTTCCCAATGTGAGAATTCGCGTCGGAGAAAAGAAGCAACTCACCGATCGCCAAACGCGAAAGCCGGTTCAGGGCCTCGTTCTTGCCCACCCGGCTCTCCATGCGCACGAATCTCAGTCGAGGATCCTTGTAATTGCTCAGGATTTCGTCGGTTCGATCTTCGGATGCGTCCGAGGCGATAATCAGTTCCAGACGATCCGGCGGATAATTCCACGCAAGGGTCTCCTGAACTTTCCACGCAATATCTTTCTCCTCGTTCCGCGCCGAAATCAATACCGATACCTTCGGCCAGTAATCATCGCGCGTTTCCAGTTCGAATTTGCGCCAATAGCTCAGTAGCCAGAGACAGAATGGATAGCCGGCATAGACATAAACCAGCCAAGCCACACTGAACCAAAAAACAGCCCGCCCTAGATGAATCATCGCGAGCCCCTGCTCAGGAGCAGGATCTTGATGGTCTGAAACAGGATCAACAGATCGAGCCCCACGGAAATATTCTTGATGTAAAACAAGTCGTAGGCGAGTTTTTCCGTGTTGTCCTCGATCGTCGCGCAGTAACCTCGATTGATTTGTGCCCAGCCCGTGGCGCCCGGCTTCACCGCCCAGCGTTGCCGGTAATACGGAATCTTCTCCAGACACTCCTGCTCCTGGTTGGGAACGAACGGACGCGGCCCCACGAAGTACATGTCGCCGAGCAGAATATTGACGAGTTGCGGTAGTTCGTCGAGGCGCGTCCGCCGCAGCAGTTTCCCCACGCGCGTGAAGCGCTCATCGGTCTTTTCCGCAGGCCTGTGGTTGTCGTCGCGATCTGCTCCGTCCACCATGGTGCGAAACTTGAAAAGTATGAACGGTTTTCCGCCCTCGCCTATGCGCTCTTGCTTGAAGATCGCCGGGCCCGG
>JBAUEX010000095.1:0-4021 GCA_049678845.1 Candidatus Acidiferrales bacterium | reverse complement strand
AGCACAAACCGATTCCTCTGGTCGTTGATACCCACGCCTTTGTCGGCGCGAATGTTCAGAGGATCGGAAACCATCTTCGTGTCGTCGAAGGAGAAGGGAACGACGGAAGTCGCGTCCGGACCGTCATCAATTACCTTGCCAAATGTATAGCCAGCCGTCAGTTGATAATTCTTTGCGAAGCGTTTGTTCAACTGCACCGTCATGCCGTTGTAACTCGAATTCGCGTTGCTTTGGAATTCCTCGATGCGCGAGAAATTCGGGAACGGTCGGACGGGGCTTCCTAGAACTGCTCCCGTCTGAGGCATTTGATTGTACGTGAGCACGGTGCTTGTGCCGACGACACCGATCTGCTGCTGGATCTCAGGGCCCTCCAAGTTGATGTCGATGGTGCGCGTCAGATGCGTCCCTTTTACGTGAAGATAGGTGATGGAAACGCCGGTATTGGGGTTGATTTCGTACTCCGTGCCAAGGCTGAACTGCTGCACATTGGGCTCTTTGTAATTTTTCTGGAAGCCAAAGACGATCGGCGGGCTCGCCGTGCCTCCGGTTGGTGCGGCGCAGCTCGGCGATTGTGTGGGTGCGCCGCAAAGATTGTTCGGATAGGTCGGAATTGATGGAGTGGACGTCGGGAAAAAGGTGAGCGTTGTAACGTTCAAGCCGTTGTTTGACATGGCCGTGCCGACGGTGATTGCCGGTGTGCGTCCATAGTACATGCCATAGCCGCCGCGGACCACCAGGCGGTTACTGGCAAGCGGAGTCCAGGCAAAACCGAGGCGAGGGCCGAATTCAGTGCGCTGGTTGTGAATCTGATTGGTAATCACGCCTGCCGCGGCGAGTTGCAGATCAGGATTGAGCGTCGGCGGCTGGGCAATCTTGTCGAAATCGTAGCGCAGCCCATAATTCAGCGTCAGATTAGGACGCACCCGCCACTCGTCTTGAGCGAACCCCGAGTATTCGGACAGGTTGGGGTTTGTCGTCGGCCCCGTGGTGCCGGTTCCTGCGAATGCTTGCACAAATGTGTCATTCGCGTCGCCGCCCGTAAAGCAGCCCGCGCCGCCACCGTTCAAATTGCAGCCGAAGGCCTCGAGGCTGTTGAAGGTGTACTGGCCGGAGAAATTGCCCGGGAAAAAATTGGCGATGCGATCGATCATAAGGTGCGCACCGGTCTTAATAGTGTGTGCGCCGTGAATCCACGAGACAGTGTCATCGAATTCGCCGCGTTTGATATTCGTGAATCGCGGACTGAAAAAATTGCGTCCGGCTGTCAGAACCGAACCGTTAGCGCCGGGATTGAAGACCGTGACCTGCGGCAGATCGCTGTTGGCGAATCCGGGCTCGTTGTCGCGGGCGTAGTTGAATTGGAATACGTTGACGAGCGTGGGACGCAGCGTCGAAGTCAGAGTCGCGGTCAGCGTGTCGGAAGTAACGTCCGAGGCGCCGGTATGCTCCAGAGAATTCTGCGCGCCGCCGCTTTCCAGGTTCAATCCGGTGAATCTCTGCGCGTTGTAACGCGCGGAAAGCATTTCATTCGAGCTGATGTGCCAGTCCACTTTCGCGAGGTAAACATTCTGGTTGAAGGTGGAGCTCCAGGAATTCGCGCGAGCCGTGAGGTAATTAATGGCCGTGGTCTGATTGGCCGTGCACGTAACGCAGAACGGCGCGCCATTCAGGAAAACGAAATTAGCGACCGTGTTCCGCTGGCCATCGTAATCGAAGAAGAAAAACAACTTGTCCTTTACGATCGGCCCGCCAAGGTCACCGCCGAATTGGTTAAAGTGGTACGGCTGGCGCGGTTTGCCCTTGGCGATTTGTATCGGATCGTTGGCGTTCATCGAGCGGTCACGGTAAAACTCGAAAGCCGATCCGTGGAAGGAGTTCGTCCCGGATTTCGTGACCACGTTAATCACCGCGCCGCCGGCATTTCCAAGCTCCGCCGAATAATCATTGGAATTAACCTGAAATTCCTGCACAGCGTCCTGGCTGAATTGGTAAGGCGCGCGCCCGGAGCCGGTCCGCCCCAGCGTCTGGCCGAAGAACGTGTTGTTGTTGTCCGAGCCGTCCACGACAAGGGAATTCAGTGTGCCGCGCTGGCCCGCAAAGCTGATATCGCCGCCGCGGTTATCGGTGGTGACGCCGGGAGTAAGCAGAACGAAGTTGATGAAGTTGCGCCCGTTGGTGGGCAGGTCCGCGATGGCGCGCTCGTTGACCGTGGAGTTGACTGCACTCTTCGTGGTTTCGACGATCGGCGCTTGCCCGGATACGGTAACCGTGGATTGCTGGCTCGCGAGCGGCATCGAAAGATTCAGTGTTATGCGGCCGCCGACCGTCACGATAACGTTCTCCTGAGTTACGGTCGCCAGTCCCGATTTTTCGGCAACAATCGTATAGGTTCCCACGGGCACGACCAAAAACGTGTAGAGCCCGTCCGCGTCGCTGGTGGTTGTGAAGCTGATTCCCGTCTGCGTGTTCGTGGCTTTCAAATTGACGGCCGGAACAGCCGCGCCGGACTGATCGGTGATCGTGCCTTGAATCGAACCTTGGTTCGCGCCCTGCCCAGATGCCATTCGGGTCAGCGTAAAAATTAGAAAGAACATTCCTAGACAAATCGAGAGCTTTCGAACCCGCATCGCATGCCTCCAGGGCGCCGGACCCTTACATGGCCGCAGGGTACCGGAAAGGCAAGGATAATACGCAAGAATCGAGTCCGACGCAAATGGCTCGTTTGCCGCTCCTCAAGCAGTGCGGCCACATCGCAGGCTGAAACGCGAGGCGCCGAACGCTCCTGGCCTATTTACGCATGGACACAGGCAACCCCAGCGCCCCGCAGGGGTTCTTTTCAATATGCTAAACTGGGTAGACGAACCCGGAGGGCATCCGGCGTAACGCGCCTGCTATGGCTGAGTTTGTTTGCAAGGTGGGGGATACCACTGGGCACGTTTTCCAGCAATTGGAGACTGCGCAGACCGAGGTAGAAGCTCGCCAGAAACTGGCGGACCGCGGGTTTTATGTTTATGCAGTGCGGCCGAACCTGAGTGTGACGCGGGCCTTGCGTGGCTTTCGCGGAGGTCGCAAGCTCCCCACAGCCGATTTCCTGATTTTCAATCAGCAATTTAACACTTTGGTCAAAGCGGGTCTGCCGATTTTAAAGGCACTCGATTTGCTGGCTGACCGAGCGGCGCTCCCCAAGATGCGGCCGTTTCTGAACGATGTGCGCTTGCGCGTCCGCGACGGGGAACTGTTGTCAGACGCCTTTGAGGCCACGGGTGCATTTCCGATGGTTTACGTCACTTCGTTGCGCGCCGGAGAGAAGAGCGGCGACTTATCCGGTGTGCTGGATGATTACATCACGTATCAACGCGTCACTACAGGGATACGCAAGAAGCTGATCGGCGTGCTGATTTATCCGGCGATTCTGATTTTTGTAGCATCGTGCATCGTTTCTTACCTGGTGGCTTACGTCATTCCCCAGTTCGCCAAGTTGTATCAAGATCTGGGCACCGCGCTTCCGGTCCCAACGCAATTCTTGATCACCGTTGTTGTGGGCTATCGAATCTGGCTGCTCACGTTTGCTGCCACTGTAATCTTTGGAGCGATCTTCCTGGTCTTTTGGTCGAAGACCAGCCGTGGCGGCCTCGTGTTGGACCGGGCGAAGTTGAAAGTGCCTGTTGTGGGCGACGTGTGGATCAAATTTCAGATGGCGCAGTTTACGCGGACCCTCAGCACTCTGTTGCGCGGGGGAACGCCCTTGGTGGCGGCCCTTGAGACCGCCGCGAATGCGATGACGAGCCGCCTGGTGGCTGGCTCGGTACACGACGCCGCCAAGCAGGTGCGCGAAGGCGGCTCGCTCCACGCGGCCTTGGCGGGCACGCACATGATTCCCGATCTTGCTCTCGACATGATCGAAGTCGGCGAGGCGTCTGGCGCGCTGGCTCCCATGCTCGGAAGCATTGCGCAATTTTACGAGGAGGAAACCAACCTGAAGACGGCTGCGCTCATCTCGATTATAGAGCCGGCTGTTCTC
>JBAUEX010000094.1:0-1657 GCA_049678845.1 Candidatus Acidiferrales bacterium | reverse complement strand
TAAGCCGAAGGTCGTGGGTTCGATCCCCACCGCCCCTACCAACTTTCTAGTGCAACCATTGACCTTGCGCCGGTACGTTGGTCGCATTTGTCGCAACTGGTAGCAATTGCGCCGCGATTTTCTCCGCTGCGTCACGTTGCTCGCTTCCGAGGATGTGAGTGTAATGGCGCATCGTGGTCATCATGTCCGAGTGCCGTAACTGACGCTGCGCGACCGCTGGCGACGCGCCACCCTGTACCAAAAGACTCGCGTACATATGCCGGAAAGCGTGCATCCCACAACGCGGAATCTTCAGTTTATCGAGGATGGGCCACAGTCGTTTTTGCACAACCTTGTTTTCGCAAAACGGCGTACCCTTCCGCGTTGCAAATAAAAGCCCCGCCGCATTCGGCTTCCACATCTCCAAATACTCGCGGAGCATACCCGCGAGCGGATCAGGCATGGGAACCGGCGCGACGCTAGACCTGCTTTTCGGAGTTTGCAGCTTAGAGTAATACGCGGTCTGCCGAACGTGAATCAGGCGACGTTCAAAATCGAGATCACCTACGGCAAGACCGAGAACTTCGCCAGGCCGCATCCCTGTCATTGCAGCAACCGCAAAGATTGTTCGCCACGGATTCTCCGCAGCATCAATAATCGCAATTGCCTCCGCAAGAGTGAAGAAACGGGGAACCTTCGCAACGCCACCCGCTGGAATTGTCAGATCAGCGATGCGAAACTCGCCGCAGAGATAACCCCACTTGCGGCCCGACTTCAAAGCAGAGGAAAGCGTATAGAGCACGTTCATAATCATGTGCCTGCTCAATTGTTTTGCTGCCATCTTAGCGACAAGAGTTTGCACCGCCGAAACTCCGATCTCGTCAAGCCGCAATTTTCCAAACTGCGGAACAAGATAGAGGCGAAGATGCGCTCGCGCCGCTTTCTGAGTAGACGGTTTCATCATGGCTAGGGCTCGCGACTTCCAGACCTCGGAATACTCCGCGAACGTCGCAACCATGATCGGTTTGTAGTCTAGGCCATTTACGCGAGACACAATCTCATCAGCACGACGCCGCGCCAGCTTGCGTGTGGGGAATTCGTCGAGCGTTCCGACAAATCGGCGAACCTCAACTCGTTTCACCGGCCCGCCGTCTGGTGGAATCATGTCCTCACGAAATTTGACCGTCCAAGTGTTTCCACGTAATTCTAAAACGCCTTTCTGATACCGCCGTCGAGCCAAAGATGGTTTCCTTTGCCCGCCGACGCACTGGCCTTGAGGCGAGAGACTATCGAATTGAAGCTCAGAAGTCATCGAAATTCAAAAGTTACGTCTGATAAAATCTCCACAAAGATCGTTTTTCCGTTGTTCGTGAGCTACCAAAGCCGTCGCCAGCACCGCAGCAATCTCTTGGGAAAAGCAAAAAGCGATTTCGTCTTCCAAAATGTCGCGTTCCACGTCCCGGCGCACGATTGCGAACAGGCTATCCCCGTCGCGCTCCCGAACTAAGTAGCGCCAGCCGCGAACAATGCCGACTTGTAAGGCTGCGCTCATGGTGCGCGGCCCTCTTCGTCCGAACCACAAGCGACTTCGGAATCGCCCCCAACATCTTCGGGGGAACGCTCCTCAACCGCGTCCGGCAAATCCGCGACTTCGGAAAGAAGCACAAGGCCAATGTCC
>JBAUEX010000093.1:0-13505 GCA_049678845.1 Candidatus Acidiferrales bacterium | reverse complement strand
TCTTGAATCAGTGGACTTACGGCTACGACGATGTGGTCACCAAGGTTCTCGGACGCCACACCATTAAGTTTGGCGGCGACGTCACGCGATTGTTTTATCTGAACGACTGTGCGGGCTGCGGTGTGCCAAGCTATAACTTCTTCAACATGTGGGACTTCCTTAACGACGCGCCGCGGCGTGAAAGCAGTGGGTTCAATCCGAGTACGGGATTTCCGACGACGAATCGCCAGGACGACCGCGAAAATATCTGGGGCCTGTTTGTCCAAGATGACTTCAAGCTCCGCAGGAATCTGACCGTCAACATGGGACTGCGCTACTCCTACTTTAGCCCACTGCGCTCGAAAGAGAACAATATGTTTGTGGCCATGCCTGGCCCGGGCTCGAATTATTTGACTGGCCTGACCATTCAGAAAGGAAATTCTTGGAACGCGCAGAAAGATAACTTCGGACCGCAGATCAGTTTTGCTTGGAGTCCTGGGCGATTTAACGACAGGCTCGTGGTCCGCGGGGGTTACGGCCTGAACTACAACCAGGAAGAGATCGCCATTTCGGCGAACATCGCGGGAAATCCGGGTTTGATCGTGTTCCCGACGTTCACCATGGCCACTCCGAGCTCGCCGAATCCTGGAATTATATATGCCGTTTCATCGAATGTGCACTCGATCTATGGCTATCCCGCGAACCCAAACGCTGTTTCAACATTTGGTCCGAATGGACTCCCGACAACCGGCAGCGTCAATGTCAGCATCTTCCCCACTGACCTCCCCACGATGCGCGTCCATCACTACTCGCTGGATACCGAATACGATCTGGGTCACCAGTGGATAGCATCGCTGGGATATCAGGGAACCTTGTCGCGTGACATCTATTTCCACGAGAACCCAAATGCTGTGCCTGCGACCTTGGGCTACACCCTGAACCCGCAGATCGGTGGCGGTGACTATTGGGGCGTTTCAGGCCGCGGTAATTACAATGCTATGCTCGCTGAATTGAATCATCGGTTCTCGAAGCAGTTTATGGCCGTTGCTCAATTCACTTGGGCCAAGAGCATGGATACCAGTTCCGCGCCGTACTCCGAACAGCCTTATCCGTATAGCCTCAGCCTGAATTACGGTCCCTCTGACTACAATGTAGGCAAGGCGTTCAAACTTTATGGCATGTGGCAGCCGGTCTTCTTCCACGGCGATAGCCGTTGGGTCGAAAAGGTCGCGGGAGGCTGGTCCATCAGCGCCATCCTCAATATTCACTCTGGGTTCCCTTGGACTCCTCTGGTGAGCGTCGTGGGCGGAAGCCTGTCTTGCGGAACTTGCAGCTACACGACTCTGTTTCCTGCTAAATACTTGGGCGGCGCAGGATCCAGCACGAGCAACGATCAGTTCAAGACCGGTTCGAACTATCCCAATGGTGGCGCGGCGTATTTCTCAACGCCAACCTACACTGCCTACAGCGGCACCAACTTCGGAAACGCGCTTCCTCAGTCCCCGGGTGTCCATCGCAACTCGCTTACTGGCCCTGGATACAGAGACGTTGACTTGTCGCTGGCCAAGGGCTTTGGCCTGCCTAACATGCCGGTACTCGGCGAGAACGCTAAATTTGAGTTCCGCGTTGACGCCTACAACGTATTCAACAATCTGAACTTCAACCCGACTAGCATCTCGAACAACATTGCCAATGCAAACTTTGGCCAGGCTACAGCGGCTCTCGCTGCCCGCGTCGTGACTCTGGGAGCTAGGTTCAGCTTCTGATATTTTTTGAGAACACGGAGCGCCCGGGAAACGGTATCATCCGTTTCTCGCGCGCTTTGCGCAATCGCTCCGCGACGGGGTTCCCTGTATGAAGCGGACAAAACTGATTCTGTCCCTAGCGTGTTTCCTGTTGTTTTGGGCGCAGCCGCTTGCGGCCGCACCACAAAGCGGCGACGCGGCCGAAGTCGTTACGATTGACGTGAAAGCCCAAGCGCGGCAGTTTCCGCATTTTTGGGAGGAAATGTTTGGGTCTGGGCGCGCGACGCTGGCGTTGCGTGATAGCTACCGTCGGGATATGCGCGCGGTGAAGGACGTTACCGGCTTCGAGTACGTGCGTTTCTATGGCATTTTCGATGACGACGTAGGCGTCTACAGCGAAGACAAGAGCGGCAATCCGATTTACAACTTTTCTTACGTCGACCAGATCTACGATGGCCTGCTGGCTAACGGCGTGCGTCCCTACGTCGAGCTCAGCTTCATGCCGCGCGAGCTCGCGGCAACCCCAGTGGTGCTTCATCCCTTTTGGTACCACCCGATCACATCACCGCCGAAGGATTGGACACGCTGGGACGATTTGATACAGCAGTTCGTGAAGCATTTGGTGAACCGCTACGGCATCGACGAAGTTTCGCACTGGTATTTCGAGGTCTGGAACGAGCCCAACATTGATTTCTGGTCGGGCGATCCGAAGCAGGCGACGTATTACGAACTTTACGACCGCACCGCGCGAGATATCAAGCGCGTGAGCCCGCGTCTCCGCGTCGGCGGTCCGTCCACCGCGCAGGCGGCGTGGGTGGATAGTTTCATCCAGCACGACGTCGAGAATAAAGTGCCCGTGGACTTCATTTCGACGCACGTTTATGGCAATGACACGGCGCCAAACGTGTTCGGGACCGATGAAAACATTCCGCGCGACCGCATGGTTTGCCGCGCAGCAAAAAAAGTTCACGATGAAGTGCTTGCGTCAGCTCTTCCTCAACTTTCCGTCATTTTCAGCGAATATAACGCGAGTTATTCGAATGAGCCGGAGGTCACCGACTCAAGCTTCATGGGCCCGTGGCTCGCCGACACGATTCGGCAGTGCGACGGCCTCGTAAATATGCTCAGCTACTGGACGTTTTCGGATGTTTTTGAAGAGCAGGGCGTCATCAAGAAGCCATTCTACGGCGGATTCGGGCTGGTCGCGGAAGGCGGCGTGCCGAAGCCTTCATTCAACGCGTTCCGGCTGCTGCACATGCTTGGTACGCAAAGAATTCCGGTGGCTTCCGATTCCGTTTTGGCGACGCGGCGCGCGGACGGCTCTGTTGTGCTTGCGGTGTGGAATTATTCAGCTCCCGAAAAGCCGGGAAGGCCGAAAGAGATCAGCTTGCAATTCGATGGACTGAGGGGAAAAAGACACGCCACGATTTATCGGCTTGACGCCGATCACGGCAACGCATTAGCGGCGTATGCCGCCATGGGCAGTCCCGCTGATCCGACGCAGAAGCAATATGAAGAGCTCAAAAACGCCGCGAATCTCCCCGCTCCTGAAGCGCGCAGCCTGGCAGGTGGCACGATTACGCTAACGCTGCCCGCGAAGGCGCTGGCTATTGTCGTGATTCGCTAGCGGCGCTCTCCGGCTTGAATCCCGCCAGTTGCATCCCGTTGCGAACCTCGGGATTCTTCATGAACGTGTCCCAAACAAAATCGCTGCGCAGATTTTCCGCCATCAGCAAACCAATTCCCGTGTCGATGCCAATCACGTCGGAGTCATACCAACCCGTAAGAGGGTTGAAAGCATCCTGGAAGGCGTAGCGCTTCCATTCATGCCCGCCGTATCGCGCGCGCATTGTGTGGAGGTCGCTGAGAGTTTCTCGCGGAAGGAAGGGAAGAGAACCGGCCGCCGCCGCGGGCACCAGCGTTCCGTCAATTGTGCCAACGGGCGGAGGCCCGCCCCACGCAACGTATCCGTGCATGGAGTCCGAGGCAGTGATGCCCCACAGGTCTCGGCCGTAATCAGGGAAGCGATCTTGCAACGAAATGCAAAACAAGCGATGCGCTTTCGTTGCCAGCACCGAATTCTCAAAATAATTGGTGTACTTATCGCGCGTGCCGCGGAAATCGAACCACGCATGTGAGTATTGATGCACGAACAAAGGAGCCCGCGCTCCAATATATCGCAGACCTTCGTAATTAAAGATTGGCCGCGACCATGAATCCCACGTATCCGGCGCCAGAGGATGCGCCGGAGAACCAATGCCCAGAAGATAGAGCATCATGAGTTCCGAATATGTGTCCCATCTTGCTTTCAGAAAACCATTTTCCGGTTTCCACCCCATCGAGAGACACTTGCTGCCATTTGACATCCAGGGCCAATCCACGCGGTCGTAGATTTTCGCGGCGAGATCTTGAATTCCCTTGCTGTCAAAATACTGCCGGCACGTGAGCACTCCGCAGAGCAGAATACTTGTGTCGATCGACGAGACTTCGCATCTCCACACACGCGCGCCACTGTCCATGTTCACAAAATGGAAGAAAAATCCGTGATTGTTGTACATCTGCGACTGAAGGAATTGCAGTGTTGTCAGCACCCGCTCTTCGATTCTAGCGCGCGGAATGAAGTCCCGTTTGTGAGCGATGCAGAGCGCCGTCAGACCAAATCCCGTCGCGGCGATGCTGGCGATGTAGTGCTCATCCTGCAGCGTAGGGCGCGCGCGGTCCTTCACCAGACCCGTTTTTGAACTGGCCTGCTCCCAAAAATACCGGCAAGCCATTCGTTCCATCTCATCGAGCAGCCGGTCGTCCGCTGCTGTTAACCGGTACTGCGCGGGGTGCGTAATGGGGGGCGCCGCGAACGATCGAACGAATCGCGGCAGAGGTTCCGCAGCCGCTCTGGCAAATGGCGCGAAGATTGCCATCTGTGCTGCGAGCTTTAGGATCTGCCGTCTCGTTATGTCGCTGGACATATCGCAGTTTGTGCTCGATTCGGTGAGTGGTGCCGGAGCCGCTACCTGGAAAAACAAGAATAGGGTGTAGCCTCGGCGCCTCGCAACAGGAATTTCACTTCGAGCAGCTTAGAAAATCGTTTTACCGAGACAGAAACAGACTGCCAAGTATTAACGCTGAGTTGGAGAGCCACTTCTTGCGGTGGATGCCGCACGTCAAGCAAATGTCGAATTGGAACGATGAAACGTTCCGGTAGCTTCAGTGTGACTTGCGACTGCCAAGGGTCATCATTATTGACGGGAGGTATGTGCCATGGGAACTGTAAAGGCCAAATGCCGTTGCGGCCATCCCGGCTGCAAGGGCCGGGCCCATTAGGGATTTGCTGAGCAAATTGCGGAGCCAGGAAGCGCGTTAACGCGCGCTCTTCGATTCCGCTTTGCGCTCGCCCAACAGCTTCAGCATCTCGTGTTGGAACGCCGGAATATCTCTTTCTGGATTAGCTTGGCGCTTACGAGAAGAATTGGAAGAAGCGCCACACATAGTCCCGAGAGTCAACTCAGTGAAAAGACTCAGGGTGCCGGTGTTTCTCGTGGGGATAGATAGCTCGCTTTTCGCAGAACTCCGCGGCGGTCAAGAGCAGAAGGCCCGCCTTGCGACGGGCCTTCGGGGGAGAAAAGCTCCAAGGCCAATGCGCGGATGGCCAAGAAACCCTTCTACAATCGGCAGTCTAAGAGACGTCGACAAATAAAGTCAAGGGATAAGGGCCTCAAAGCCAAGGGGATTAAGGCTTTACTGCCGAAGCGAGGGACCAAGGCGCGGCCATGGTCAATATAAGTCCTTTGCCCTTATAGGCTTGCTAGATAGCCCCAATTGAATGATCTCGAGGTCCTCCGGCCGGTCAAACACCTGTCCGGGCCATCTCCGCTTTATCAGTAGCCGTAACCCCGCGAAAAGCAGGCCCCCAAGGAGCGCAAATCCGCATATTTCGCCCGCGCCGACGATCGTTCCTACGATCATCGTGCCCATGGAGGGCTCATGCGCCCGATGCAGAATAGGTGCGTCCCAGATGACCGCCATGCCCGCATGGATCTTTTCCAGCAGAGCGTCTGCCGAGGTCTTCGACGGCGCGCCTGCCAGCAGAGCGACGGTTGTTCCGTCACGCGTGGCGTAGAGTTCCGGACCATGCGCGGGGCCCGTCGTAACCCCGACGATATTCAGCGTGTGCGAGAGTTTCTGAACCTCCGAAGAAGCGATTTGCGGCGTGGGATAATCGACAATCAGCAGCGTCGCATCGCGGCTCTGCAGCCGATAATGCGCCAGTTCTGCTTCCGCGCCCATCGAGAATCCCAGCCAGTCGCCGCCTGCCAATGGCAAGAAATGCTGCAGGGCCACCGGCCCCAAAATATAGCGGTCGGACCCGGGTACCAGATCATCGACAGGAAGCCGCTGTGGCAGGGCGGGATACGTTCCGAATTCCGCATGGCCGCCCGCCTGCGCAATCAGCATCTCGATTTCACCGTGGAAGCGGTCGAGACGCGCGCCGTTGAATTCCAGCACCAGATTGCCGGTCAGCGCCAGCGCCTGAGTGTGAGACATGCACGAGTGCTTCGTGAAATTCGCCTGCGGCATGTCCGGAGTGCGCAAAAATGAATACGCCCCGTAGGCTCCTGACGGATCACTGAAGGTATACGCTGTGACAACCAGCGAATCGTTCCCATGGGTGTACGTTCGACGCTCCGCACTCTTCAGCCCGTATTCTTTGAGTATTGCGGCCTCGGGATTGGCGGGGTTGTCCTTCGATTGCGTGGAATTCCAATTCGACACCGAGGCGGGCAAAATCCCCTGCGCGAAGGCAGGGCAGGCGGCAAGCAGCACGATCGCTAAACCGAAGGGCAAAACGCGGCGCGGTGTTTTCAGCCTCATAGTTCTTGGTTTCATTATACGACGGAAAGGTTATCTCTGCTCTTGATCGGTGGCCGCCGCCGTGGCGCCCTGGCGGTCGGTGACCAGCGTCGGCTTCCGGCGGTCGTAATTGAGGCTGTTCAGACTCGACAGGTAGGTTTCGACGCCGCGGAAAAGCCCCTGCGCGATCCGCTGACGTTGAGCCGGTTTCTCCAGCATCCGTTCATCGGTTGGATTGCTAAGAAACGAAATTTCGGCCAGCACGGATGGCATGTCCGCGCCGATCAGAACGACAAATGGCGCTTTCTTGACGCCGCGATTTCGTTCCGCAGTGCTGACTTGGCGAAGCTGCGACGTCAACGAACTTTGAATATCCGTCGCCAACTCCTGGGATTCTTCGATCTTGTCGTTCCGCGCGATTTTCTTGATCAGATCCTGCAATTCGTGGATGGACGCATTGGATACAGCGTTTTCGCGCGACGCCGTCTCCAGGGCTTCCGGCGACGACGTGAAATTCAAATAGTAAGTTTCGATTCCGCGCGCCTGGTCGTCGTGGCTCGAATTCGCGTGAATGGAAATGAATAGATCGGCGTCGGCCTGATTGGCAATGGCCGTGCGCTCTTCGAGAGGCACGAACACATCCGTCTTGCGGGTGTAAATCACGTGCGCGCCCGGCAACTTCTGGTGAATCAGTTTGCCGAGGCGCAACGCCACATCCAGGCAGACGTTTTTCTCGAGCAAGCCGTGCGGACCGATGGTTCCGGTATCGTGTCCGCCGTGGCCCGGATCAATCACGATGCGGCTGATTTTTAGGCCCAGCGTCCGCGTCAAAGAGCGTGCTCCATCGCGCGTCGGCTTGTCCGCCCCTAGAGGAATCGATGCCAATTCGCGGTTTGTGTGATCGGCATGCCGGGAACCGGCGCTTGCGGGATCGCGTCCGCCGGAATCGGAATCTTCCGACGTGGACGACACTTCCACTTTTTCTGTTGCGCCCGCCAATGGCGTCGCGCTCGCCGCCGGACGGTCGCCCGCCAGCGTTCGAGGAGCGATTACCGCCGGCGCGGAATTTTTCGCGCTCGCGTCACCAAGCGCGCCATGCACATCAATCACCAGCCGGTACGGATTCGGCAGCAGAAACGCGGAATATCCTTCGATGCTCCGCACATCGAGCACCAGGCGCACCGTGCCGGAGTTATTTTGCGCGACGCGCACGCTTTTTAAGAAACCGTTTTGAACGGCGAGTTCTTTATCGGCGAGCGAATGCCCGAGATGCGCCTGGTAAAGATCGAAATAAATCCGGTCTGGATTTTTGATTCGTGCCGATTGGTATTTCACCGCCCCGTTCAAATCCACCACCACGCGCGTGTAGTCATCCGCGTTCCATGTGCGAATCGCCGTCACGCGGGATGCCTCGCCCTGCTTCGGTGCGACGGCACGATCGGTGGCGTTGGTTGTGTCATTCGTTATTTCTTCGGCAGCGCTCACGGTCTTCGGTGCAGGAGCGTCTCCGACGATCCGTCGCTCTTGATTCGTTTTCGTGTATTCCGCGGCGCGAGCGCTATCGTCCGCCGGTTTTGCAGGCATGGACGCGAGTTCCTTCAATTCTTTCCGCGCATCCGCGGCCCGCTCCGAATGCGGGAACCGCTCGAGAAATTGCGTGAACGCGTCTTTCGCTTCGGCCGTATCGCCGAGGTCGTCTTTCTGGATTTCGCCAATCTGGAACAGCGCGTCGGAGCGGAGCTTGCTTGTGGGATATTGCGATCCTAAAAACTTATACGTGACGATCGACGACTGGTAATACTCCCGATCGAAATCGTTGCCCATGTCGCGATAAAGTTGCCCGACGGCTTGCAGCGCCAGCGTGGTTTCCGGAGCGGAGGCCGTCAGCAAATAAACTCTGCGGTACGCGGCAACAACTTTCTTGTATTCGGAGAGCTTCCGGCTGTCTTGCGGTTCTGCTTCGAGCGACTGGCGCATTTGCTGCGCCTTATCGTATTGCGCTTTCGCCTGCGAATGTCTCGAGGACTGCGCTTGCGCGCCCGGAGCGCAAGACAATACAAAAAACAGCGTCAGCGCCGCACAAGCAGGCGCAAGCCACACGGGGAAAATTTTGACCGGGACTCGGCCGCGTAGCGTCATTCGTTGGTGAATACAACCCGGCCGCTGCGACCCGTGACTTCGCGGATCGGAAAATGCTGGAACTCACCTGTCGGCGAGTGTCCTGAGCCGGATTGGAAGTAGGTGTTGGTCACTTTTCTGACGTAGGCGCGTGTTTCGGGGTACGCGGGCACGCCGCCAAAACGCGCCACGGCTTGCTCGCCGGCATTGTACGCCGCGAGCGACTTTCCAAGGTCGCCATGGTAGCGGTCAAGCAACTCCCGCAAGTACCGCGTCCCGCCCTCAATGTTCTCGGCGGGGTCAAACACGTTGCCGACACCGAAACGTTCTGCCGTAGATGGAATCAACTGCATCAAGCCGAATGCGCCCTTGGGCGAGACAGCGTTCGGGTTCCATGCGGATTCGTTCTGAATTACAGCCTGAACGAGAGCCGGATCCACGTGGTTTCGCGCCGCCGCCGCATCGACTACCGACGCCAACTTTACGGGAGCCCCAAGCGAGGCTTGGTCATTAGCCCGTGTACGCCGGGAAACCTTGATTCGCGGGTTCGCGTTCACGTAGATAACCTTCCCATTCCTATCCACATAGGATGCAATCTGGGCCTGCGAAGTCTGCGCCAATGACAGACCCACGAGGGCGAAAACCGCCCAGGCAAGCGGCCAGACTCTGATACCTCTACGGGAAAGGCAGAACATTTACACTTCCTCACAAACGGCACACCCGCCGCCGGATGTGGGACTCCCGGCAACGTTTCTAGCGCTTGTAAGGAATTATAACATCCGCTCGATGAGCGGATAGACTTGCGCGATGGCAGTTTCGATACCAGCAACATCCTTGCCTCCGGCCTCGGCCAGGTCAGGCCGGCCGCCTCCGGAGCCCCCCACGAATTTAGCCAATTCCTGGACTATCTTCCCGGCATGGAGGCGGTTCGTCAAGTCTTTAGTAACGGCCGTAATGATAGATACCTTACCGTCCTGCCCAGCGGCCAAAAAGACCACCCCCGAGCCCATTTTCTGGCGCAGGCCGTCGGCGAGCTGCCGGAGGGTCTCGCGGTCGAATCCAGGGACCCGGGCGGCGACGACGCGGACGTCTTTGACGGTTCGGGCGCCTTCGAGGAGGGAATCGGCCAGGGAAACCGCGGACTTGCGCTTCAGCCCTTCGAGTTGCTTCTCGAGGTGCTTGGTGGTTTGGGTGAGCTTTTCGACGGCCTCGACCACGCGGTCTTCGCCGATGTTCAATATGCCGGCGAGCGTCCGGAGAGTGCCGAGGGCTTGCTGATATTTCGCCAGCGCCGCGTCTCCGGTCATGGCCTCGATGCGGCGGACGCCGGCGGCGACGGATTGCTCCATCGAAATCTTGAAGACGCCGATTTCGCCGGTTCGCGCGACATGCGTGCCGCCGCAAAGCTCCTTGCTGTAGAAGCCGCGCGGATATGCGGCGTCGTCGATCGTCACGACGCGGACGTTCTGCTCCGGATACTTGTCGCCGAAGAAAGCGAGCGCGCCGGACGCGACCGCGTCGTCGATATTCATGATGTCAGTGTGCAACGGCAGATCGCGCAGGATTTCTTCGTTCACCTGCTGCTCGATTTCCTGCAACTCTTCCGGAGCGAGCTGTGCGAAATGGCTGAAGTCGAATCGCAAATGGTCGGGCGCGTTCAGCGAGCCGGCCTGTTTGACGTGCGCGCCCAGAATATTTCGCAGCGCCGCGTTCATCAGGTGCGTGCCGGTGTGGTTGCGCATGATGCGCGCGCGGCGCGCGGCGTCGGCGACGGTGGCGACGCGATCGCCGACAACTAAATCTTCTTTCGCGACGATGCGGTGCGCGATCAATCCGGCGACGGGATAATACGCGCCGCGCACTTCGGCGACTTGCAACGACATATCGTTGTCGTAGAGTCCGCCCGTGTCCGCGATTTGGCCGCCCGACTCGGAATAGATTGTCGTGCGGTCGAGAACGACTTCCGCTTCCTCGCCGGCTTTGAGTTTCTTCACTTCGCCGCTTTTTGTGACGATGGCTTCGATGTGGCAGTCGCGCGTCGTGGTGCCAAAATAAAAATCCGGCTCCGTCGTGAACGTGTCCGCAAGTTTTCTGTAGACGGGGCTCGCGGCTTCTTTGTGCGCGCCTTTCCAGGACGCCTTCCCCCGCTCTCGCTGTTGTTGCATGTCCTGTTCGAATTCTGCCCAATCGATCCCTATCTCATGAATCCTGGCGGCCTCCTCGATCAGGTCCCTTTGTAAGCCGTATGTATCGTAGAGCTTGAACACAAAATGCTCCGGCAGTTTCACAGCGCGTATCAGGTGGCCGGCCTGACTGTTTCTCCAGTCGTTTTCTGCTTGCTCGACCCGCGCGACCTCTTCGCCCAGTTTCGCTAGGGCAGTCTGAGTGGTTCGGACGTACCGTTCCCCGTCTTTGGTGAGAACTGCCAGAATCGCTTTCAAGTTCTCGGACAACTCCGGATATGGCTCACGCATTTGCTCGGCAACAGCCTCCGCCATTGAAGGCAGTAGCGACACTAGAGTTGGCCCGCTCACGCGCGCGTTCACAAGGCAGCGGTTTATGATTTTTCGCAGAACGTATCCTCTGCCCTCGTTCGAAGGAATAACTCCGTCGGATACCAAGAAAGTCGCCGCCCGGGAATGATCAGCGATAATCCTCAATGAACTGGCGACGTCGGAATCCCAAGTTGCGTCCTCGCCTTCGCCACTTCCTGGGCTGAGGCCCGTCAGTTTCTCCGCTTCGACTTTCAATGGCACAAACAAATCAGTGTCGAAGTTGCTGATTTTGTTTTGGAGGACGGCGGCGACGCGTTCGAGGCCCATGCCGGTGTCCACGGAGGGCTTGGGAAGGGGATTGAGTTTGCCGCTCGCGTCGCGGTCGAATTGCATGAAGACCAAATTCCAAATTTCGACGTAGCGCCCGCAGTCGCACGGGAATTTGCAATCTTTGTGTCCTTGATCCGACGCTTCCGGTCCCATGTCATAGAAAATTTCGCTGCACGGCCCGCAGGGACCCGTGTCGCCCATGGCCCAGAAATTTTCTTTGAGGCCCGGAATTTCTTTGACGCGATCTTTGGCCGCGCCAGTTTGAATCCAGAGTTTCACGGCATCGTGGTCCGGTGCAAGTTTTTCACCCGGATTGATTTCAGCGCCGCCGAACACGGTGAAATATAATTTGTGGACGGGAATCGCGAACCAACTTGGCGACGTGATCAGTTCCCAGGCGTATGCGATGGCGTCCTTCTTGAAATAATCGCCGAAGGAAAAATTGCCGAGCATCTCGAAAAAAGTGTGATGGCGATTGGTGAAGCCGACGTTTTCGAGGTCGTTGTGCTTGCCGCCGGCGCGCACGCATTTCTGGCAGCTGGTGGCGCGATTGTAATCGCGATGTTCGAGGCCGAGGAAAACGTCCTTGAACTGATTCATTCCCGCGTTGGTGAAAAGCAGCGTGGGATCATTCGTGGGGACAAGCGAAGAGCTGCGCACGATTTTGTGCCCGCGCTCCTCGAAGAACTTCAGGAACGTTGCCCTGATTTTATTTCCCGGCCAGTTCAGTTGTTCTTCGCCCACTTGGTCCTCAGATTTCGATTCGTATCGCCGTACTCAGATTTGAGTTTTGCTCCGCCCGAATCGTTTCATTATCGCAGACGCGTCCGATGCCCGCAACGCGCGGCATGGCGTCGATCGGGAGGCCTCATGTCAGCCAGCAAAAGGGGCTGGCGGGACATGAGCTACAGGGCTGATCACGTACCGTCGACGCATGACGGCGCAAAGCAATGGCCACTGATGCAGTCGACACCCATGGGGTTCAAGTGTCGTCGGGCGAAGCAGGATCGGGAACGTCGGGACGTTCGACATCGTCGGAGGCGTTGGCGGCGATTTTTGTGGCGGCGCGGAGTTCGGCGCGAATTACGTCGGAGGAAAAGCCGGCGCGGAGCAGGTTGCGATAGAGCGAGGCACGTTTTGTTTCGTCAAGCGGGGCTTTGATTTGGCGCAAGCGACGTTCGAGGCGGGAACGCACCAGTGTCGCCTCATCCGTTTCCGCGAAGACGGCCTCGAGCGCTGACTCAATATGTTTGTCAGGAACGCCGCGGCCGCGCAATTCGCGCGTGATGCGGAATTTGCCCTGGTGGCGCTGCTGCGCATGAATGCGCGCGTAGTCCCGCGCGTAACGCGCGTCGTCGAGGTACTGGAGTTCTTTGAGTTTCTTCAGTACGTCGCCAACGTGTTCTTCGTTTTCCGTGCGGCGAGCGAGGTACTCGCGCATTTCGTGGACGGAGTACGAGCGGCGCATCAGGGCGCGCAACGCGGCGGCGTATAGATCAGGTTCGGTGGAATGTTTTCGCGGAGAAAAGGAGCGCACGGGGAGAGGATAGCATCAAGGCAGTGACAAGTGATGAGTGATAAGTGGCGAACGACGAGCAGAAGGCTGACGGACGTGCTCAAAACACCGCAGAGGCGCAGAGAAAAACGGAGGAAAACTAGAGGCGAAAGATTACTGGCGGCGCTTGCCTTCGATGCGGCGGCCCCACCAGTCGTAGTCTTCGCACTCTTCCGAGAACATGCGGTAGAGGCCCCAGCCGCGAGGCTCGACATCACTGTGGAATCCAAACCAGAGCGCGATGGAAAACAGTCCTGTGAAGAGCAGAATGATTTCCCAACGGCCGGCGGCGATCGTGATGGCGTTGGTCAAGCGGGAGAATGGCGAACCCGCGCTGGCTTCCAGGAATTTGCAAACGAAAATTGTGTAGGAGAACGCCAGCATGGCAACGAACAAACGCAGCAGGCCGCGCACTCCAAAGAAAAATGTGTACCA